>JBHJOP010000008.1:0-26574 GCA_050329575.1 Rhodospirillales bacterium
CGCGGTTTCGAACGTCAGCATCAGATCCTCGGCCCGTTCGTCGATCTCGATCTCGCTGTCGCGGACGACCCGGAAGCACCCGTGCTTCTGCAGGGTGAAGCTGGGGAACAGGCTGTCGACGAACAACGCGATCACTTCCTCGAGCGGAATGAACCGGATGCCGTCGCCGAGCAGGCGGACGAAGCGCTGGATCTTCGTGGGAACGGGAATCAGCGCATACCTGTCCTTGCCGTCGGCGCCGGAGAGGTGCAGGAACACGCAGACGCCGAGGTTGGGAATGAACGGGAACGGGTTCGCCGGATCGACGGCGAGCGGGGTCAGAACGGGAAACACGTTGTCGATGAACCAGGTTTCCAGCCACGACCGGTCGTCGGCCGACAACTCCTGAGCGGTCACCACCCGGATCCCCTGCCGGGCAAGTTCGGCCTGAAGCGTCGCCCAGATGTCCCGCTGCTTGGTCATCAGTTGCGACCCCACCTCGAGGATCGCCGACAACTGTTGCGCCGGCGTCAGCCCATCCTGGCTCGGGGCGGTGATCCCCTCCTCGATCTGCGCCTTCAAGCCGGCGACCCGGACCATGTAGAACTCGTCCCAGTTGGTCCCGGAGATCGCGAGAAACCGAAGCCGCTCGAGCAGCGGGTGATTCGGATTGGTCGCCTCCTCGAGAACGCGGCCGTTGAAGGCCAGCCACGAGAGCTCGCGATTGATGAACGCCGGCTGGCTCTCACCGTCCACGCCGTCCGCCCGCGCGCGCGCTTCGACCGTCGTCTCGGCATCCGTCATCATCGACCTCCGTCACCCTCCGTCATCCACGGGAAAAACACCTTAGCACCCTGTCCCGGTTTCCAGGACCCCCCTCGAGTGCCGGCGGGTTTGAGTTCACCCCGATGCCCGGCTATGATCGGAGCGCGATCTGCGGCATGGTGCCGGTCGGGGCCGCCGCCGTTGCGTTCGCCGTCGGTCGACGCCCGCTGTCCGTCGAGCCAGCCGGTGCCGTCTCCGAAGGCGCGAATCGGACGAGCCCCGCGATCATGGAAGGAAGCCGATGATGAAGGTGCTGGTCGTTCTCGGCACGATGCTGTCGATCCTGATCGGGCCTCTGCCCGCGCAGTCCCACGGCGGTCCCCTCGACGGCCAGGGATGCCATTTCGACCGATTGGCCGGCGACTATCATTGCCACCAGGGGCCGCTCGCAGGCCAGGGGTTCAGATCGCCGATCGATGCCAGCGAACAGCGCCGGCGGATGGGCATCGATTCGGCCCCGGGGGCGCCGTCCGCCCAGTGCTGCGTCATCTGCCGTCGGGGGCAGGATCAGAAGGCGTGCGGCGATGCCTGCATCCCGACCTGGAAGATCTGCCAGGAGCCGCGCGGCTGTGCGTGCGATCGATACTGACGTCGCGGCGGAACCGCCGAAGCGAGCGGCGCGAGGCGCATCCGTCGCCTCGAGGCCTTCGGGCGACCGGACCGGCGGACGGTCGTTTCGGCAGGTCTGGCGGCTTCTGATGGCGTCCGCGGTCGCCGCCGTCGTCGCCTCGGCGGCGCCCCGTCCCGCATTCGCTCAGGACTTCCTGATGCTCGGCGTGCTGCCGATCGGCAAACCGGTTCCGCAGTTCGATCTTCCGCCGCTGCAGGGACGGTCGTCGGGGCTCTCCGACCGGGACCTTCGCGGAGAGGTCTCGCTGGTCAATCTGTTCGCCTCCTGGTGCGCCCCCTGTCGCGAGGAGCATCCGCAGCTGATGGACCTGGCGCGGCGCAACGTCGCCCCGATCCATGGGCTGAACTACAAGGACGATCCCGCGGCGGCCGCCCGTTGGCTGACCTCGCTAGGCGATCCGTACACGCGGAGCGGTGCGGATGTCGACGGACGGGTCGGCGGCCGGTGGATGGTCCGGGGCCTGCCGGAAACCTTCGTCATCGACCGCAGCGGGCGCATCGCCTACGTCCACGTCGGGGTCCTCGATGCGGCCACCGTCGAAACCGTCATCCTGCCGCTGATCGCCTCGTTGAACGCGGCGGCACCGTGATCGCGACCGCCCGCGACGGCGGCTATCGCGGCTGCAGAACGATCTTGTCGGTCTTGGGATCGATGGTCAGCCGGAACCGCTCCAGAAAGCTCATGCCGAGCAGGTGCTGGTCGCCGATCCGGTCGTCGGTGATGAATCCGACCGCGACATCCCGGACCTCGGCTTGACCGACGCGCACCGAGCGCAGCGTCCCGACCCGGACATCGACCGTGCCGTTGGCGGTTTCGGCCTCGTCGTCGTCGAGGTCGTCGGGACCAAAGCCCAAGGGCGCGATCATCGAACTCGGCAGCACCAGCGTCGAGGCGCCGGTGTCGACGACCAGTCTCACGGTTCGCTTGTTCCCGGTCGGCCCGGTGAGCTCGGCCTCGACGACGTGCCGCCCGCCGCTTCGTTCGGTGCCGACGGCGTCACGCCGCGCCGCCGGCTGCGGAGCGGGGCCCCGGCTCAGGATCCGAAGCTCGCGAACGCCGCCGTCGGCGTCGTGAACAACGAGGTAGTTGAAGCCCTTGAGCAAGGTCTCGAGCTGCTCCAGCGGCGCTGCCTCGTCGACGTCTCTCGCCGGCGCGTCGCCGATGCGGTCGAGCCCTTGCACCGGGAAACCGGCTCGCGCCGCCAGCGCCTCGACCTGCCCGCCGAGACCGCCTCCCGCTTCCTGGGCGACGACGGGCGCCGTCGCGGCGACGACGGCCGCGACAAGCGACAGGAACGCGAGGGCGCGGCGGATCGGTCTCGTCTCCATGCTTCATGCTTCCGGTCACTCGGCGTCGCGCAAGACGGGTCTCACCCACCCTCATTGTCGCCGGTTTAGCGATCGGGTTCAAACACCGTGGATGATAACGGCGCCGAGGGTCTGCTATGGTCTCCCGCGAAGCCTCGGCCGCTGCCGGGCGGCCCCGACCATCGCAGGAAGGCGATCCGGATGATGATCACCGCCGACGCGCTGACCGGTTGCTCCGGCGTCAGCCACGGTTTCTTCACCCGCCAGGGCGGCGTCAGCGAGGGGGCGTTCGCCTCGCTCAACTGCGGTCTCGGGTCGGGCGACGATGTCGATCGGGTCCGGGCCAATCGTGCCCGGGCGATGGCGCGCATCGGCATGCCGCGCGCCGCGCTGGCGACCGCCCGTCAGGTGCATTCCCGCGCCGTCGCGGTGGTCGACGCGCCGTGGTCGGCGGACGATCGCCCGCAGGCGGACGGACTGGTGACGAGGACCCGAGGCGTTGCGCTCGGCATTCTGACCGCCGACTGCACGCCCGTGCTGTTCGCGGATCCGGCCGCGCGGGTGATCGGCGGCGCCCATGCCGGCTGGCGCGGGGCGCGGGCCGGCATCCTGGAGGCGACGGTGGCGGCGATGGTCGATCTCGGCGCCCGCGTCCGCGACATCGTCGCCGCGATCGGTCCCTGCATCCGCCAGGACTCCTATGAGGTCGGCGCCGAGTTCCATGCCGCCTTCACGGCCGACGATCCGGACTCCGATCGGCTGTTTCGACCTTCGGCGCGGGCGGGCCGCTATCGGTTCGATCTGCCCGGCTACGTGGGATCCCGCCTTTCCGGGCTCTCGATCCGGGCCGTCGAGGACCTCCCGTTCGACACCTTCGCCGACGAACACAGGTTCTTCAGCTACCGCCGGACGAGCTTGAACGGCGGCGGCGACTATGGACGGGCCCTCTCCGTCATCGCGCTCGAACCCTGACGACACGGACACGCAAGCGATGGCCCTGCATTTCACCGAGCCGGACCTCGCGCAGCGCCGCGCCCGAGCCTGCGCCATGATGGCCGGCCGCGGTCTCGACGGGCTCCTGATCTTTCGCCAGGAGAGCATGTACTACCTCACCGGCTACGATACCTTCGGCTACGTGTTCTTCCAGTGCCTGTACCTCGGCGCCGACGGCACCATGACCTTGCTGACCCGTGCCCCGGATCTCCGCCAGGCGCGCCACACCTCGGTGATCGAGGACATCCGCGTGTGGGTCGACGGCGACGCCGCCGACCCGGCGGCACGGCTTGTCGATATCCTGGTCGAACATCGCTGTCGCGGTCGCCGCCTCGGCGTCGAGTGGGAAGCCTATGGCCTGACCGCCCGCAACGGTCTGCGGCTGGTGGCGGCCCTCGACGGATTCTGTGCGACGGCCGACGCGTCCGACCTGGTCAGCCGGCTGCGGGTGCTGAAAAGCGACGCCGAACTCGCGTACGTGCGGCGGGCCGCAGAGCTCGCCGACGACGCCTACGCCGCCGCCGTCGCGCTGACCGCCCCCGGCGCCGCCGAGGCGGAGATCCTGGCCGCCATGCAGGGGACGGTGCTGCGCGGCGGCGGCGACTACCCGGGAAACGAATACATCATCGGCTCGGGCCGCGACGCCTTGCTGTGCCGCTACCATTCCGGGCGCCGGCACCTCGATGCCGACGACCAGATCACCCTGGAATGGGCGGGGGCCTTCCGCCACTACCACGCCTGCCTGATGCGGACCTTCGTCGTCGGCACGCCGCCGCCGGCGCAGCGTTCGATGTTCGAGGCCGCCAGGGACGCGCTCGACGCCGCGAAGGCGGCGCTGGTCCCGGGCCGGCCGCTGGGAGAGGCCTTCGATGCCCACGCCAGGGTGCTGGACGATGCGGGATATCGGGCCCACCGCATGAACGCCTGCGGATACAGTCTCGGCGCCACGTTCGCGCCGAACTGGATGGACTGGCCGATGCTGTATCACGGCTGTCCGGAACCGGTGTCGGCGGGTATGGTGTTGTTCGTGCACATCATCATCTTCGATTCCGATGCCGGACTGGCGATGACCCTGGGAGAGACGGTGTCGTTGAGCGCGAGCGGGCCGGCGACGCTGTCGCGGGCGCCGCTGACGTTCGTCGCCGGGTAGGTTGCGATGCCGCACCTGGTGCTCCTGACGATGTTCTTCGTTCTGGTCATGGTCGCGACCTGCGTCCTCGGCTGACCCCGGCCCCGGTCGCCAACAATCCGGTTTGCACGCCATGGAACACGTTGGTACAGTCCGCCGGCGACGTGCTGGCGCAGGGGTGGCGGTGCCTGCCGCAGGGTCTTGCGCCCGGAGTTCCGAGGGCGCGGCGGAAGGGAACTTGAGAGCATGAAGATCGTCGCCTGCAACAGCAACCGGCCGCTCGCGGAAGCGATATCGGCGTATCTCGGCATCCCGTTGGCGAAGGCCAGCATCCGGCGCTTCGCCGACCTGGAGGTGTTCGTCGAGATCCTGGAGAACGTCCGCGGCGAGGACGTCTTCGTCGTCCAGTCGACCTCGTATCCCGCCAACGACAACGTCATGGAACTGCTGGTGACGCTGGACGCCCTGCGGCGCGGCTCGGCCCGGCGCATCACCGCCGTGATGCCCTACTTCGGCTACGCCCGCCAGGACCGCAAATCCGGCCCGCGGACGCCGATCTCGGCCAAGCTGGTGGCCAACCTGATCACCGTCGCCGGCGCCGATCGGGTGCTCACCATCGATCTGCATTCCGGGCAGATCCAGGGCTTCTTCGACATTCCCCTCGACAACCTCGCCGCCGCCCCGGTGTTCGCCAAGGACATCGAGAAGCGGTTCAACTCCGAGGACCTGATGGTGGTGTCGCCCGACATCGGCGGCGTCTTCCGTGCCCGGCTGATCGCCAAGCGGTTCGACGGCGACCTCGCGATCATCGACAAACGCCGGGAGCGCGCCGGGGTCTCGGAAGTGATGCACGTGATCGGCGACGTGCATGGTCGCCGCTGCATCCTGATCGACGACATGGTCGATTCCGCCGGCACGCTGTGCAACGCCGCGGTGGCCCTGATGGAGGCCGGCGCGGCGTCGGTTTCGGCCTATGCCACCCATGGAGTCCTGTCGGGCGGGGCGGTGGCGCGGGTCGGGGCGTCGCCGCTGGAGGCGTTGATCATCACCGACAGCATCGCCGCCACCGACTCGGTCCGCGCGTGCCGCAACGTCCAGCAGCTGACCGTCGCGCCGCTGATCGCCGAGGCGATGCGGCGGATCAGCGAGGAAACATCCGTTTCCAGTCTATTCGACTGAGCCGAAGTCGGCTATTTAGGCGCCGTCCGTCGGCATCCCCGGACGCCGCGGGCCTGCGTGGACAAGGAGACTAGGAATGGCACAAAGCATACCCCTCGCCGCGGAAGTGCGCACGCGGGCCGGCAAGGGGCCCGCCCGCCAGACGCGGCGTGCCGGCCGTGTTCCCGCCGTCATCTACGGCAACAAGCAGGCGCCGGTGATGATCTCGCTGGCGGAGAAGGACGTGCTCAAGCAGATCCGCACCCCCGGCTTCTTCTCGCACCTGTTCGAGCTCGACCTCGGCGGCAGCAAGGAGCAGGTGCTGGCGCGCGATCTGCAGCGCGATCCGGTCACCGACGCCCCGTTGCATCTCGATTTCATGCGCTTCAGTGCGACCGCCCGCTTCGACGTCGACGTCGAGTTGCGGTTCGAGAACGAGGGCGAGTCGCCGGGACTGAAGTTCGGCGGGGTGCTCAACGTCGTCATGCGCACCGTCCCGCTGGTCTGCCGGCCGGACGCGATCCCCGAGAGCGTCACTGTCGACCTCGGCGGTCTGGCGATCGGCGACGTCATCCATGTCAGGGACCTGAAGATCCCGGCGGATACGGAGCTGGCGGTGGCGGATCTCGACGCGCCGGTCGCCTCGGTGGCGGCGCCGACCGTCGCGCCCGTCGAGGCGGAGGAGACCGAAGCGGCGGAGCCGGTCGAGATCGCGGCCAAACCGGAGAAGAAGGCCGGCGGCGAAGAGGGCTGACCATCGCTCCCTCTCATGTCCGCGACGCGATTGCTGGTCGTCGGCCTCGGCAATCCCGGTGCGGCCTATGCCGGAAACCGTCACAACATCGGCTTCATGGCGGTGGCGGCGATCGCCTGCCGTTACGGGTTCGATGCGTTCCGCCGCAAGTTCCAGGGCGAGGTCGCCGAGGGGACGGTGGCCGGTCGCCGCATCCTGGCACTCAGGCCGCTGACCTACATGAACGAGTCGGGACGATCGGTCGCGGCGGCGGCGCGATTCTACGGGATCGGCGGCGAGGACATCGTGGTCTTTCATGACGAACTCGATCTCCTCCCCGGCAGGGTGCGGGTCAAGGACGGGGGCGGCCACGCGGGCCACAACGGGCTCCGGAGCCTTCACGCCCACATCGGTCCGGGGTTCCGACGGGTTCGCCTCGGCATCGGCAGACCCGTCGATGGCGACCGGGTGGTCGGTTACGTGCTGGAAGACTTCGCGAAGGCCGACCGGACGTGGCTGGAGCCGCTCCTCGAAGCCGTCGCCGACCAGTTTCCACTGCTCGTCGCCGGCGATGCCGGCACCTTCATGAGCAAGGTGGCGCTGGCGACCAGGCCACCCGCACCACGGCGGGCGAAGCCGTCCGAAGGCGGCGCCGGACCGGCGGCGGACGGGTCCGATGGGATTTAACTGCGGCATCGTCGGCCTGCCCAACGTCGGCAAGTCGACGCTGTTCAACGCCCTGACCGCCACCGCGACGGCGCAGGCGGCGAACTTCCCGTTCTGCACCATCGAGCCCAACGTCGGCAGGGTCGCCGTTCCCGATCGCCGCCTGGAGCGGATCGGGGCGATCTCCGGATCGCAGAAGGTGACGCCGACCCAGCTCGAGTTCGTCGACATCGCCGGCCTGGTGCAGGGGGCGAGCCGCGGCGAGGGGCTCGGCAACAAGTTCCTGGCGCACATCCGCGAGGTCGACGCGATCCTCCATCTGGTGCGCTGCTTCGCCGACGACGGCATCGTCCACGTCGCCGGTGCGATCGACCCGCTGCGCGACATCGACATCATCGAAACCGAACTGATGATCGCCGATCTGGAGAGCCTCGAGCGCCGACTGGCGCCGCTGACCAAGAGACTGCGGAGCGGCGATCGCGAGGCGAAGGACACGCTGCCCCTCGTCGAACGGGCGCTGACGCTCCTCCGCGAGGGCCGTCCGGCCCGGCTCGTCCCGGTCGCCGACGACGAGCGCAAGGCGTTCCGGACGCTGCAGCTGCTGACCGCCAAGCCGGTTCTCTACGTCTGCAACGTCGAGGAGGATGCGGCGACGGGCAATCCCCTGACCGAACGGGTCGCCGCCCGCGCCGCCCTGGAAGGGGCGGCGTCCGTCGTCATTTCGGCGCGCATCGAGGCCGAGCTGTCCGAGCTCGCCGACCCGGCCGAGCGGGCGGCCTATCTGGAGAGCCTGGGGCTGCACGAAGCCGGCCTCGAGCAGGTCATCCACGCCGGCTACCGGCTGCTCGACCTGATCACCTTCTTCACCACCGGCCCCAAGGAGAGCCGCGCCTGGACCGTCCGTCGCGGCGCCACGGCGCCGGAGGCGGCCGGCGCCATCCACAGCGACTTCGAGCGCGGGTTCATCCGCGCCGAGACCATCTCGTTCGCCGATTTCATCGACCTCGGCGGCGAGCAGGCGGCCCGGGACGCCGGCCGCATGCGCTCGGAAGGGCGCGATTACGTGGTCGCCGACGGCGACATCATGCTGTTTCGCTTCAACGTCTGACCTCAGCCCAGCAGGAAGTGGGCGTGGGAGGCGGCCACCGGCCTCGCGGGGCTGTCCTGCCAGGCTTCGGCCCGCACGTTGGCGACCCGGCGGCCCTGGCGGATCACCCGACCCTGGGCGAACGTGTCGGCGGCGAGGCACGGCCGCAGGTAGTCGACGGAGAGGTTGACGATCTTCGGCACCACCGCGGCTTCCGTCTCCATCAGCAGATGCAGGATCGCCGCGTGCTCGAGCAGGGCCCCGACCACCCCGCCGTGAACCGCCCGCAGCACGTAGTTGCCGATGTTGTCGTCGCGAAAGCGGAGCACGGTGACCAGCGCATCGCCGTCGATCATCGCCTCGAGGCCGAGGGCACGCGCATAGGGAATCAGGCGGTTGATGGCGGTGATGTCCCGCGTTCGCTTCAGCGCGGCGATCGACTTCAGCACCGCCGCCCCTCCTCCGTCCCGGCGCCGCTCGCCTTGGGGGCGAACCCGGTCGCGGCCAGCATGTAGGTGCTGGTGCAGTTGGCGATCGGATCGCCGTCGACGTCGTGATAGGCGAGACCGCGGACGAAAGCGACGTCGTCGGTCACTCTGTAGCACTCGGCCGAGGCCAGGATGCGCTCGCCCGGCGTCGCCGGCCGCAGGTAGTCGATGCGCAGATCGAGGGTGGCGATCGGCGTGTTCTCGGCCACCGCGCTCATCACCGCCAAGCCGCCGACGGTGTCGAACAGGGCGGTGATCACCCCGCCGTGCACGACCCGGGTCTCGGGATTGCCGACCAGCCGCTTCGAATAGTCGATGCACATGAACCCCTTGCCGTGGCGGAGGTCGACGATCTTCATGGCCATCGCCCGGCAGTGGGGGATCTTCTCGAAGATCTTGATGATGCGCTCGAGGTCGGGTTGGGCGGGAGGACGTTTCATCGGCGCCGGCCTGTTATCGTTGGCGGTTGGCGGGTCGACCGCGACGGCATTATACGCAATACTCTCAACGGCGAGAGAGATTTTCACGTCGGTCGCCGATGCGCCGGGTGACCGCGTTCGCGAACGGAGGGGAGCATGGGTGGGCCCATCGGGCTGACCGCATCGGACGGCCACCGCTTCGACGCCTGGCGGGTGCCGGCGCCGGGACCGCGCAAGGGCGGCGTGGTCGTGATCCAGGAGATCTTCGGGGTCAATCCGCATATCCGCGCGGTCTGCGACCGGTTCGCGGCGGACGGCTACGACGCGATCGCCCCGGCGCTGTTCGACCGCATCCGCCCCGGCGTCGAGCTCGCCTACGACGAGGCCGGCGTCGCCAAGGGCCGCGACCTCGCCACCGCCGTCGGTTGGGACGGACCGATGCGCGACATCTGGGCGGCGGCGACCGCGCTCCGCCCCGGCGGCCGGGTCGGCGTCGTCGGCTATTGCTGGGGCGGCACCTGGGCGTGGCTGGCCGGCTGCCGCCTCGACGTCGGGTGCGTCGCCGCCTACTACGGCCGGCTGATCGTCGATTTCCTCGACGAGACGCCCCGCTGCCCGCTGATCATGCACTTCGGCGCCGAGGATGCGACGATCCCGCCGGCGACCGTCGAGCGCATCCGCGCCGCCCATCCGGCGCTGCCGATCTACGTCTACGACGGCGCCGGCCACGGCTTCAACTGCGACCACCGCGACGCCTACCGCCCCGACGCCGCCGCCCTCGCCCGCGAGCGCACCCTGGCGCTGTTCCGGACGCACCTGGTGTAGCCCCCGCCCGCCCACCGGCGGTGCAGGACCGCCGCGCCGGGGCGGCGTCCGACGACCGGCGCTCCCCTCGAAGGGGTCAACCCCTTGAAATCAAAGGAGTCGGCCAAAACCTCGGAATCGTCGTCAAAAATCGTCAAAAGTCGTCAAAACGTCTGTTAGCCTGCTGATTTCATTGATGTTTATCCGGCTCTTCATTCCGCCCCCGCCGCCCCTGCCAAGCCCTTGATTCCAAAGCGAATGGGACCGACGAGACGGTCGCGCCAGCGCCGCCGCGATCGTCATTTGTCGTCAGAACATCGTCGGAAGTCGTCAAAAGTCGTCAAAACTGAAAAATACATCATCATGATCAATGGCTTGACAGGATCTACCGCACCGTCGCGGCGGCGCCCGGGCGTCCGCCACCGGCGCGCCGGCGACGGCGGTCGGCGGCTTCCCTTGTCGACCTTGTGTATCCCCCGACCGACGCCGATTCAAGGACCTTATTCCCAGAACGGGGCGCCCTAGACCCGCCGGCGGCGCAGGGGCGCCGGGAGGCCCCCCCGATTCGGCGTTTTCGGCCGCCGGTGCCGCGGCCGGACCGGATTGTTAACGTGATATGACCGTTGAATCGCCACGGTGCCCCAGATGGGGGTGGCGCAGCTCGCCGATTGGGGGCACAGTTTTCCAAGATATAGGTGAGTCGCGACAACGAGGGGGCCATATCTATGCCATTTTTCCCCTTCGGAATCGCGTCGGGCGCGAGGCGGGGGCCTCCTTGACGGAACGCAGGGACGGTGGGGTGCGGGCGGTGCCGCCAGCGGAGCGGTGCCGATCGGCGACGGGCGGGCGCGGCCCCCGGGGGACGGCATCCCCACGGGCACGGTGGCGGTGTGGCCGGTCGGCGCGGCTCCGACCGGTCGGCAAGTCGTTGGAATACTACCTGAAATGAACGACGTCACGCTAAGTTATTACCTTGACGTGCACTCCAAACTCTCCCCAAATGGGGCGAGGAGCGCGCCCATGTCGCTGTCGGGAAAACGCCTGACCGAAATCGTCATCGAACTGGTGAGCCGCCCCGGCCATGAGAAGATCCGGGCGTTGATGTACGAGCTGCTGGTCTACGGACTGGGCGCCAGCAGCACGGACATCCATTTCGAGCGTCACATGCCGGAGGTCCGCGGCCGGCTGGACGCGCTGCTCGGTCAGACCGTGTTCGAGTTCAAGCGCGATCTCCGCCGCGAACGGCGCGACGCGGAAGAGGAACTCGGCCGCTACCTGCCGCAGCGCGAGCGCGAGACCGGCGAGCGGTTCATCGGTCTCGCCACCGATGGCGCCGAGTTCGTGCCCTTCGAGATCGAGGACGGCCGCCTGGTGGCGCTGCCGGGCTACCGGCCGTCGGTCGACGACCCGCGCGGGCTCCTGGTGTGGCTGGATTCGGCGGTGTCGCTGCGCCCGAACCTAGCCCCGGAACCGGACACGGTGCGCATCGAACTCGGCCGCGACAGCCTCGCCTACCGCCGCGCCGTGGCCGGGCTCCGCGACCTGTGGCACGAGGTCAAGGATCGCCCGGAGGTCGAGCTCAAGCGCAAGCTGTGGGCCGATTTCCTCGCCGTCGTCTACGGCAGTCGGATCGACGCCGACGAACTGTTCCTGCAGCACACCTATCTGACCATCGTCGCCAAGACGATGGCGACCCGCGTGCTCGCGGTGCCGCTGCCGCCGCCGGCCGATCTGCTCTCCGGCCGGCCGTTCCGCGACGCCGGGATTTCCGGCGCGGTGGAGTCCGACTTCTTCGACTGGGTCCTGCACGCCGCGGGCGGGGCCGATCTGGTGGCGCGGATCTCCAAGCAGGTGGTTCGCTTCCGTCTCCACGACGTCGAGCACGACGTCCTCAAGGGCCTCTACGAATCGCTGATCGACCCCGAGCAGCGCCACGACCTCGGAGAGTACTACACCCCCGACTGGCTGGCGCAGCGCATCTGCGCCAGCGCCGTCGAGCTGCCGCTGCGCCAGCGGGTGCTCGACCCCGCGTGCGGCTCCGGCACGTTCCTGTTTCATGCCGTCCGCCAGTTCTTCGCGGCCGCCGAGAAGCTGAAGGTGCCGCCGGCGGAGGCGCTCCGCAACTGCCTCGAGAAGGTGATCGGGATCGACGTCCATCCGGTCGCCATCCTGGTCGCGCGCGTCACCTATCTCCTGGCGCTCGGGCCGGAACGGCTGCGCGATCGGCCGGAGGCGCTGTCGCTGCCGGTCTATCTCGGCGACTCCCTGCAGTGGAACACCCGCCAGCTGTTCGCCCAGCTCGACGTGGTGATCAGCGTGCCCGACGGACCGGAGCTGTACTTTCCCGAACGGCTGGCCAACAACCCCGCCCGCTTCGACGACACCGTCCACATGATGATGCAGCTCTCCGAGCAGAACGCCGGCAACGACGCCTTCCGCGAATGGCTGCGCCGCGAGCGGGTCTGCGACCGGCGCGATTTCGACGTCCTGGTCGAAACCTACGCCCACATGCGCGAACTGCGGCAGAGCGGCCGCAACCACATCTGGGGCTATATCGCCCGCAACCTGAGCCGACCGCTCTGGCTGTCGTCGGCCTACCAGCGCGCCGACGTCATCGTCGGCAACCCGCCCTGGCTCACCTATCGCTATCTCTCGCGCCCGATGCAGAAGAAGTTCCGGCTCGAATGCCAGGCGCGCAACCTGTGGGCCGGCGGCAAGCTGGCCACCCACCAGGACCTTTCGGGCTACTTCTTCGCGCGCTGCGCGGAACTCTACCTGAAGAACGAGGGGACGATCGCGCTGGTGATGCCCTACGGCGCTCTGAACCGTGCCCAGTTCGCCGGATTCCGCAGCGGCCGCTTCAACAACGCCGAGGTCCGCTTCTTCCGCGTCTGGGCGTTCGACGAGAACGTGCAGCCCTTGTTTCCGATCCCGTCGTCGGTGTTCTTCGCCAAGCGCTCCGCGGCGGGACCGCTGCCGACGGAGATCACCGCCTTTCGCGGACATCTGCCGTTCCGGGACTCCTCGCCGGAGGAGGCGACGCTGTCGCTGCGGTTTCGCAAGGACCCGTGGCCGCTGGGGGCGACCCTGGCCGGCGGCTCGCCGTACCGGCGCGCCTTCCGGCAGGGGGCGACGATGGTGCCGCGCCGGCTGTGCGTGGTCGAACGGGTGGTCACCGGGCGCCTCGGCGTCAACCCGACCGCGCCGCTGGTCGAGAGCCGCGGCGGCAAGCAGGACAAGCGCCCCTGGCGCGATCTCGCGCCCCTGCACGGGACGGTCGAGGCGCAGTTCCTGCATCCGCTGTTCCTCGGCGAGTCGGTGGCGCCGTTCCGCCTGCTGCGCCCGGCGCTCGCGGTGGTCCCGTGGGACCGCGCGGGCGGCGACATCCTGGATGCCGAGGCGGCCCGCGAGCGGGGCTACCCGGGGCTCTCGGCCTGGCTGCGGGACGCCGAACACCACTGGCGGGCGCTGAGCGGCGGTACGATGTCGCTCGTCGAGCGCTGGAACTACCATCAGGCGCTGCGCCGGCAGGTGACCCGCTCGCCGATCCGGGTGGTCTACGCCAAGTCGGGCAAGCACCTGGCGGCGGCGGTGGTCGAACAGCCGGACGCGTTCATCGATCACAAGCTCTACTGGGCCACGGTCGAGACCCATGCGGAGGCGTTGTACCTGACGGCGCTGCTCAACAGCGAGGCGATCCGCACCCAGATCGCCGCGCTGCAGTCGCGCGGCCGGTGGGGGGCCCGCGATTTCGACAAGCTGGTGTTCGAACTGCCGATCCCTCGCTTCGAGGCCGGCGATCCCCTCCACCGCACCCTCGTCCAGACGGCGCGCGCGGCGGCGCAGACGGCGGCGACCGTCGACCTGAAGGACACCGGGCACTTCGTTCAGGCCCGCCAGCGGATCCGCGTCGCTTTGGCCGCCTCCGGCCTCGCCCAGCGGATCGACGAGCTGGTCGGACGGCTGCTGTCCTGAGCCTCGGGAACGGCGACCGCCGCCGACCCTCAACCGGCTTCCCGCTGCCGGTCGGCGCGAACCTCGCCCCGCAGGTCCGCGAGTTCGGCGCGCATGGCGCGAATCTCGGCCAGCATGGTCGCGCGTTCGGCGTGCGCCGCCTCCTGCACCGCCGCGTCGGCGGCCCGGCTCTCGACCTCGTGCTGGCTCTGCATGGCATTCACGATCACCGCGATGAACAGGTTGAGCATGGTGAACGCGGTGACGAGGATGAACGGCACGAAGAAGATCCAGGCATAGGGGTAGACCTCCAGCACCGGCCGCACGATGCCCATCGACCAGCTCTCCAGGGTCATGACCTGGAACAGGGTGTAGAAGCTGGCCCCGAGGGTGCCGAACCACGCCGGGAAGCTGGCGCTGAACAACTTGGTGGCGATCACCGCGCCGACGTAGAACAGCAGCAACAGCAGCGCGATGATCGCCCCCATGCCGGGGATGGCGGCGAGCAGCGCCTGCACCACGCGGCGCATCCTGGGCACCGTCGAGATCAGCCGCAGCACCCTCAGCACCCGGAGTGCCCGCAGCACCGCGAACGGGCCGGAGGCCGGCACCAGCGCGATCGCGACGACCACGAAATCGAAGACGTTCCAGGCGTCGCGGAAGAACCGCCGGCCGAACGCGGCCATGCGAAGCGCGAGTTCGACCACGAACACCGCCAGCACGATGCGGTCGAGGGCGACTAGCACCCCGCCGATCGCCGCCATCACCGTCGTCGACGTCTCGAGACCGAGCACCACGGCGTTGAACACGATCAGCGCGATGATCACCGTCTGGAAGCGGCTGCCCTCGACGACCGCCCGCAGCCGGCCTCGCCAGGAGTCCGCGCTCTCGTGTGGTTCCGACGTCCCGGCGTCAGCACCGGCGGCGACATGGTCGACCGACATCCTGATGCTCCATCGTTTCCGATCGCCCGGGCAAGGCATTGACCCCGAACGGACATATAACCCGATCCGAAGCGGTCCGCGACCGCGAACAAGAACCCACCGGGCGGTTGCGGCGCCGGCTCTCACGGCCATATCTAGCGGCGAAATGCGGACCATTCGAGGGGTCTCGAGTCGCCTCGTGGAGGGGCGCGGGGCCTCGTCGCAGGAAAGGATGTCGCGATCATGGAGTTCGAGAAGTACACCGAGCGGTCGAGAGGCTTCGTGCAGTCGGCGCAGACGCTGGCGCTGCGCTCGGGCCACCAGCAGCTGACGCCGCTGCACATCCTGAAGGTGCTGCTCGACGACAAGGAGGGCCTCGCCGCCAACCTGATCCGTGCCGCGGGCGGCGATCCGATGCGCGCACTGAAGGGGGTCGAGGCCGAACTCGGCAAGCTGCCCAGGGTCGAAGGCACCGGCGCCGGCCAGGTCTACCTCGCCCCCGACACCGCGCGGCTGTTCGAGCAGGCCGAGCAGATCGCCGACAAGGCCGGTGACAGCTATGTCACCGCCGAACGCCTGCTGCTCGCCCTCGCCCTCGCCGCGGGGACGCCGGCGGCGCGCGTCCTGGCCGAGGCGCGGGTCACCCCGCAGGCGCTCAACCAGGCGGTCGAGGCGGTGCGCAAGGGCCGCGCCGCCACCAGCCCGACCGCCGAGGACTCGTATGATGCGCTCAAGAAGTACGCCCGCGACCTGACGGCGGCGGCCGCCGACGGCAAGCTCGACCCGGTCATCGGCCGCGACGAGGAGATCCGCCGCACCATCCAGGTGCTGTCCCGGCGGACCAAGAACAATCCGGTGCTGATCGGCGAGGCCGGGGTCGGCAAGACCGCCATCGTCGAAGGGCTCGCGCAGCGGATCGTCAACGGCGACGTGCCGGAACCGCTGAAGAAGAAGAAGCTGATGGCCCTCGATCTCGGCGCCCTGGTCGCCGGCGCCAAGTTCCGCGGCGAGTTCGAGGAACGGCTGAAGGCGGTGCTGAACGAGATCACCGCGTCGGCCGGCGAGACGATCCTGTTCGTCGACGAGATGCACACCATCGTCGGGGCCGGTGCCGCCGAGGGGGCGATGGACGCCTCCAACCTCCTGAAGCCGGCGCTGGCGCGCGGAGAGCTGCACTGCATCGGCGCCACCACGCTGAACGAGTACCGCAAGCACGTCGAGAAGGACGCGGCGCTGGCCCGCCGCTTCCAGCCGGTGTTCGTCTCGCAGCCGACCGTCGAGGACACCGTCTCGATCCTGCGCGGGCTCAAGGAGAAGTACGAGCTGCACCACGGGGTGCGGATCACCGACGGCGCCATCGTCGCCGCGGCGACGCTGTCCAACCGCTACATCAGCGATCGCTTCCTCCCCGACAAGGCGATCGACCTGATGGACGAGGCGGCGAGCCGGCTGCGGATGGAGATCGACTCCAAGCCCGAAGAGGTGGACGAGCTCGACCGCCGCATCATCCAGCTCAAGATCGAGCGCGAGGCGCTGAAGAAGGAGGACGACAAGGCCTCGCGCGACCGGCTGGACAAGCTGGAGAAGGAGCTGGCCGACCTCGAAGCCCGCTCCGCCGAGCTGACCGCCCAGTGGCAGGCCGAGAAGGAGGCGCTCGCCGGCGCGACCAGGCTCAAGGAGGAGCTGGACCAGGCGCGGGTCGGCGTCGAGCGGCTGATGCGCGAAGGCCAGTACGAGAAGGCGGGCGAACTGCAGTACTCGCGGATCCCGGAGCTGGAACGCAAACTCCGGGCGGTCGAGGAGGCCGAACAGCACCGCATGCTCGAGGAGGCGGTGACCGCCGACCACATCGCGGCGATCGTGTCGCGCTGGACCGGCATCCCGGTCGACAAGATGCTGCAGGGCGAACGCGACAAGCTCCTGCACATGGAGGAGAACATGCGCCGCCGCGTGGTCGGCCAGGAGGAGGCGCTCCGCGCCGTCGCCGATGCCGTCCGCCGGGCGCGCGCCGGCCTGCAGGACGCCAACCGGCCGATCGGCTCCTTCATGTTCCTCGGTCCCACCGGCGTCGGCAAGACCGAACTGACCAAGGCGCTCGCCGAATTCCTGTTCGACGACGAGACGGCGATGATCCGCATCGACATGTCGGAATACATGGAGAAGCACACCGTCGCCCGGCTGATCGGCGCGCCGCCGGGCTACGTCGGCTACGAGGAGGGGGGCGCGCTGACCGAGGCGGTGCGCCGCCGTCCCTACCAGGTGATCCTGTTCGACGAGATCGAGAAGGCGCACCCGGACGTGTTCAACGTGCTGTTGCAGGTGCTCGACGACGGCCGCCTGACCGACGGCCACGGCCGCACCGTCGATTTCCGCAACACCCTGATCGTGCTCACCTCCAACCTCGGCGGCGACATTCTGGCGGCGCAGGCCGAGGGTCACGACTCGGGCGAGGTGCGCGAACAGGTGATGGCGATCGTCCGCGCCGCGTTCCGCCCCGAGTTCCTCAATCGCCTCGACGAGATCATCCTGTTCCACCGCCTGTTCCCGGAGCAGATGGACGCGATCGTCGAGATCCAGCTCAAGCGGCTGAAGGGGCTGCTCGCCGACCGCAAGATCACCCTCGATGTCGACCGCGGGGCGGTCGCCTGGCTGGCCAACGCCGGCTACGATCCGGTCTATGGCGCGCGGCCCTTGAAGCGGGTGATCCAGCGGGCGCTGCAGAACCCGCTGGCGACGATGATCCTGGAGGGCCGCATCAACGACGGCGACACGGTTTCGGTCTCGGCCGGCGCCGGCGAGCTGCTGATCAACGGCGTCCAGGCCGACGCGGCGTAGCCGCAGACGCGGGGCCGCCGGTCAGCCGTCGCGGCGGACCAGCCACGGAACGCGGACGACGTCGATGCCCTCCTCCTCGAGGGCCGTCGATTCGGCCGCGGTGGCCTCGCCGTAGACGCTTTTCGGCTCCGTCTCGCCGTAATGCATGCGCCGCGCCTCGGCGGCGAAGTCGCCGCCGACGTACTGGCATGTCGCCTCGACGTGTCGCCGCAGGCGGTCCATCATCTCCAGAAGCTCGCGCGACGGCTCGTCCGCGTGGCCGGCGCCGCGATCGGTCTTCGACCCCGACCTCACGACATGCGGGGCCATCGGCGCCTTGTTGACACGGACATCGGCACAGTACGGACAGCTGACGTCGCCGGCGGCGTTCTGGGCGTCGAAGGCGGCGCCGTCGCGGAACCAGCCCTCGAACCGATGACCCCCGGCGCAGACGAGTTCGAAAACGATCATGACCAAACGGTCTTTCGCGATGATCCGTCAGTTTCGGATACAGTAGCGATCGAGCGGCCGATCGAGCAAGAGAGAGACGTCACCACGGCCATGGCCGACCCGCCGCAGCAGCCGCCTGAGGCCTCCCCGCCGCCGCATCTCCGCGTCGGCGAGCCGTCGCCGTGGGTCTGCCGGTTCGAGCCCCTGATCCGCCCCGGGGGCGCGGCTCTCGATCTCGCCTGCGGCGGCGGGCGCCACGCCCGCTACCTGCTCGACCACGGCCATCCGGTGACCATGGTCGACCGCGACGTCGGCGCCGTTCTCGACCTCAGGGGGCGACCCGGGGCCGAGATCATCGCGGCCGATCTGGAAGGCGATGCGCCCTGGCCGACGGCCAAGCGGACGTTCGCGGCGGTCGTCGTCGTCAACTACCTGCATCGACCGCTGTTTCCGCACCTGCTCGCGGCCCTCGCGGTCGACGGCGTGCTGATCTACGAGACCTTCGCCCGCGGCAACGAGCGGTTCAACCGGCCACGCAACCCCGCCCATCTGCTGCGATGCGGCGAGTTGCTGGAGGCGGTGCGCGGGCACCTGCAGGTGATCGCCTACGAGCACGGGATCGACCGCGCGATGCCGCTGCCGGGCGTCAAGCAGCGGCTGTGCGCCGTCAACGCCGGCCCCGCCGCCGACCGCGACGACGGCGAGCCGGATCCGCGGCCGCTCCGACCCGAGTGATCCTGCGACGGACGGCCCGCCATGTCAGGTGAACGGGCGGTCGTGGCTGAGCGACGGGATCCGGCGGCGCGCCTCGTCGACCGCCGCCGGGTCGATCTCGGCGAGGACGAAGCCGACCTCCTCGCCGGCGTCGGCCAGCACCGTTCCCCAGGGATCGACGATCAGCGAGTGGCCGTACGTCTGCCGGCCGTCCGCGTGCTCGCCGCACTGGGCGGGAGCGAACACGTAGCAGCCGTTCTCGATCGCCCTCGCCCGCAGCAGCACGTGCCAATGGGCGCGTCCGGTGACCCGGGTGAAGGCCGCCGGGACCGCGAGGAAGTCCGCCCCGCGCTTGGCGAGGGTGCGATACAGCAACGGGAACCGGAGGTCGTAGCAGACCGTCATGCCGAGGCCGCCCCACGGCGTCTCGGCGACGACGGCACGGCCGCCGGGCTCGATCCTGGCCGATTCGCGATAGTGCTGCCGTTCGTCGAGGTCGACGTCGAACAGATGGATCTTGTCGTAGTGGGCGACCAGGCCGCCGGCGGGCTCGATGAGCAGCGACCGGTTGGCGACCTTGTCGGCCGAGACCTTCACCGCCAGCGAGCCGACCAGCAGCCACGCCCCGGTCTCCCGCGCGAGGTCGGAGAACGCGGCGATCGCCGAGTGATGGGCCTCCGGTTGCGCCTTGTCGCGCAGCAGGCGGTCGTTGGGCTCCAGCAGGGCGACGTTCTCCGGCAGCATCACCAGATCGGCGCCCGCCTGCCGCGCCTCCCGGACCAGCCGGGACGCGGCCGCGAGATTGGGAGCGACGTCGCGCGTCGAGTTGGTCTGGACGCAGGCGACGACGAAGCGCTCGGACATCGGCGCACCTCAGCCGCAACGCCCGAGCAGCGGATCCAGCCGGCCGTCCCGGTCGAGTTCCAGAAGGTCGTCGGACCCCCCGATGTGACGGCCGTCGATGAAGATCTGCGGCACCGTGTTGCCGCCGCCGGCCCGTTCCCGCATCTCGCGGCGGCGATCCGGCGCCATCATCACGTCGATCTCGGTGAACGACACACCCTTACCGTTCAGAAGCGCCTTGGCACGGTGGCAATAGGGACAGAAGGGGGTGGTGTAGATCTCGACCTCGACCACGTCTCGAAGCTCCCCGGCGGCCGGCCGCCGCGGTCGCGGCGGCACGAACCGCTGGTATAGCGACGGGCCCCCGGAATTGCAAAGCCGCGTCAGAACGAGGGCCGCACCGTCCGCGCCAGCGACAGGACGTCGACGGCGGCGGCACCGGCGCGCAGCAGCACCCGACTGCAGCCGTCGGCGGTGGCCCCGGTGGTATGAACATCGTCGACGAGCAGCCCCCGCCGCCCGCCGATCATCCGTGCCCGGCGCGGGTGGATGGCGAAGGCATGCCGAACGGTCTCGCGGCGGGCCGAGGCCCCCAGTTTGCCGAGCGGCGAGGTGCGTTTGCGGCGGACCAGCAGATCCGGGACGACCCGAACGCCGGCGCGCCGGCCGATGGCGTGGGCGAGCAGCGCCGCCTGGTTGTAGCGGCGCACGAACAGCCGGGTCCAGTGCAACGGCACCGGCGCGATCAGGTCGGCCTCGGCGATCAGCTCGCTGCCGGCCCGCGCCATCCAGTGGGCGAACGCCGGCACGACGTCCGTGCGATCGCCGTGCTTGAGACCGAGGATCAGCCCGCGGCTGCCGTCGTCGTAGACGACCGCGGCCCGGGCCCGCCGGTATTCGGGTCGTCGGCGGTGGCAGGCGCCGCAGAGCGCGCCGTCGCCGGGATCGAACTCGAACGGAACCCCGCAGCACGCACACAGCGGACGCTCGATGAACCGGAGGTTCGGCCAGCATGCGGCGCACAGAGTCCCCGGCGGGTCGACGAGAGCGCCGCAGCCCAGGCACTGCACCGGCAGCACCAGATCCAGGAGGCGGGTCCACGCCTGCCCCGCGGCGACCATCGCCGGCCGCCACACCGACACCGGCCCCCTCACCTCGTCCGCCATCGACAGCCCTTTGCGTTTCCAGCGACGGGTTGCCATATAGCATCCGACGACAACCGAATCGAGCAACAACGGCGATGGCGCCGATGCCGAGCCCCGACGCGATGACCGTGTTCGACCGACGGCTCGTGCGCATGCGGCGGGATCGCGCCGCCGCCGGCCTGGCCAACGGCGACTTCCTGCTGCGGGAAGTGGGTGAACGGCTCGTCGACCGGCTCGACGATGTCAAGCGGCGGTTCCCCCTCGCTCTCGACCTCGGCTGCCACACCGGCGCGGTCGGCCGGTCGCTGGGCGGCCGCGGCGGCATCGAGACCCTCGTCCACGCCGACCTGTCGCCGGCGATGGCGCGGCTGGCGCCGGAGCCACGGCTCGCCGCCGACGAGGAGGCGCTGCCGTTCACCGACGGCGCCTTCGATCTGGTGATCAGCAATCTCAGTCTGCACTGGGTGAACGATCTCCCCGGCGCGTTGACCCAGATCCGCCGGGCGCTCAAGCCCGATGGTCTGCTGCTGGCGGCGATGCTCGGCGGCGACACCCTGGTCGAGTTGCGCCGCGCCCTCGCCGAGGCCGAGATCGCCGTCGAGGGCGGACTCAGCCCGCGGGTGTCGCCGTTCACCGGCGTTCGCGACGCCGGCAGCCTCCTGCAGCGGGCCGGATTCGCGCTGCCGGTGGTCGACACCGAGACGCTGACGGTGGTCTACCGGGACCCGTTGCGGCTGTTTGCCGATCTGCGCGCCATGGGAGAGGCCAACGCGGTGATCGAACGCCGCCGCGGGCTGACCCGGCGGGCGACGGTGGCGGAGGCGGCGGCCCGCTACCGGCAGGGCTTCGCCGACGCCGACGGCCGCGTCCCCGCCACCTTCCAGGTGATCTATCTCACCGCCTGGGCGCCCCACGAGTCGCAACCGAAGCCGCTCCGGCGCGGCAGCGCCCGGATGCCGCTCGCCGCCGCCCTCGACGCCCTCTCGCCGACCGCGAGTCGACCGGAATGAGCGACGGCGCCGCGACGCCGGAGCGGGACATCGTCGCGACCGCGGCCCGGCTGCAACGGCTTCAGGACGCGCTCGGCGAGGCGTACTGGCTGGATCCCGAGGTTCGTGCGCTCCAGGACCGGCTGCGCCGGCAGATCGGCCGTTACGGCGGCTGGAGCGCGGACGCGCCGCCGCTGCACCGGCGAGCGAGGTCGGCGGCCCGCCATGAGAGCGACCATGCGCATCTGTTGTGGCCGAGGCCGGGTTGAGGGGGAAGAGCGGCCGATCCCGCGGCGGACGGCGTCACCCGGCGGACTTCGCCTTCTTCGGCCACAGCCGTTTCGGGCAGAACCACTGTTGCGGCCGTTCGCGGATCCAGCTCTCGAACAGCGCGCCCACCGTGCGCGTCATCCGCATCGCCGTCTCGATGTCGTCGCCGCCGCCGTCGGGACTGACCGGTTCGTGCAGGGTGACCGTGAAACGGGCGCCCCGCGACCGCTCGACACGCACCGGGATCAGCGGACAGCCGAACTTCAGCGCCAGTCGTGCCGGACCGAGGGTCATCGACGTCTCGGTGCCGAAGAACGGGACCATCGAGCCGGAATCGACCCGCCGGTCGATCAGAAAGCCGACCGATCGCCCGTGGGCGAGTTCTCGCACCAGCGGTCGCAGGCCCTCGACGTTGGCGACGAAGTCGCACCCGAGCGGTCGCCGCCGCCGCTGCAGCATCGCGGTGACCCACTGGTTGGTCTCGGGATTGAAGACGACGGTCAGCGGGAAGCCGAGCAGTTTCGGGATCGCCGCCGCCAACTCCCAGTTGGCCAGGTGCGGCTCGACGAAGACGGCGGGCTTCGAGCCGTCCCGGATGGCACCGATGTCGCCCTTGACCAAGATCGTCAGCCGTTCGGAGCGCTGGCGGCCGACGATCGTCGCGAGATGGGGATACTCGGCGAGCACCCGGCCGAAACTGCCCCACACCTCGCGCGTCAGCGCTTCGATCTCGGCGGCGGATTGGTCGGGGAACGCGATCGCCAGGTTGCGGGCGATCGTCTTCTGGCGGCGCAGCCGGGGTCCGATCACCCGTGTCGCCGCGGATCCCAGCGCCGACGCCCAGTCGACCGGCAGCAGCGCGGCGAGCCGCCAGATCAGCCACAGGCACGCCGCCGCCGGCAGCCAAGCGACTCGTCGCCCGGCGCCCAGCACGCCCCCGCCCCCCCGCGAGGGCCGCTGCGATCCGCCGACCAGAGCCTCCGGCACCGTACCCCGCGCCACAACTCACTCCCCTGCCACGATGATCGCGCGTGCCGACCGCGCGAAACGAGGACCGGAACGGCGATGCCCGCGCCGCCGGTCGATCGTTCCCGCGATGGCGGACCCGATCGGACAATGCGGCGTGGTCGGCTTCCACGCAAGCCCCACGGCGGGGGTCGGTTGCCGGCGGGACGCGGTCGGCCATGGCGGGACCGCGGCCGGTCGTGCTAGTGACACGCAATGACGTTTCTCGAACCCCTGGTCAGGGGCACGCTGCTCCGCCGCTACAAGCGCTTCCTCGCCGACGTCGTGCTCGACGGCGGCCAAACGGTCGTCGCTCATTGCGCCAACTCCGGCTCGATGCTGAGTGTCGACACCCCCGGATCGGAGGTCTGGCTGTCGCCGGCCCGCAATCCCGATCGCAAGCTGAGATACACCTGGGAGCTGATCCGCATCGGCGACACCCTGGTCGGCATCAATACCGCCCGTCCCAACGCCATCGTCGCCGAGGCGGTCGCCGCCGGGACGGTGCCCGAACTCGCGGGCTACGCGACGGTGCGGCGCGAGGTCCGGTACGGGCGCAGTTCGCGCATCGATCTGGTGCTGGAGACCCCCGGCCGACCCCGATGCCTGGTCGAAGTCAAGAACGTCACCCTCAAGCGACGGGACGGCGCCGAGAGCCCGGTCGAGTTCCCGGACGCGGTCACGGCGCGGGGAACCAAGCATCTGGACGAACTCGCGGATCGGGTGCGCGACGGGGACCGGGCGGTGATGCTGTTCCTCGCCCAGCGCGACGACGCCGACCGTTTCGCGATCGCCGGCGACATCGATCGGAGCTACGCGGAGGCGTTCGCGCGGGCGACGGCGGCCGGCGTCGAGGCGCTGTGCTACCGCTGCCGGGTCTCGACGCGGGAGATTCGCCTCGACCGGCCGATCCCGGTCCCGGTCGGCGGCCCTTCGGGGCGATGATTTGGTTTTGAACAATCGGCGACGTTGCTGGCATGATGCGGAGATGAACGATATGCGTCGAAACACCGCCCTCGCGGAGTCCCGCGGCATCAAGATCCATGGCGCACAGGATTTCGAGAGCATGCGCAAGGCGGGGCGGCTCGCCGCCGAGACCCTCGACCTGCTCACGCCGCACGTGCGGGCGGGGGTGCGCACCGACGAACTCGACCGCCTGTGCGAGACCTTCATCCGCGATCACGGCGCGATCCCGGCGCCGCTCAACTACCGCGGCTTTCCGAAGTCGATCTGCACCTCGGTCAACCACGTCGTCTGCCACGGCATCCCCGGCGACAAACGCCTGCAGAAGGGCGACATCGTCAACGTCGACGTCACCGTCATCCTCGACGGCTGGCACGGCGACACCAGCCGGATGTTCCTGGTCGAGCCCGACAAAGTGGGGATCAAGGCGCAGCGGCTGGTCGACATCACCTTCGATGCGATGTGGAGGGGAATCGAGGTCGTGCGGCCGGGCGCCACCGTCGGCGACATCGGCCACGCCATCCAGAGCTTCGTCGAGGCGGAGCGGTTCTCGGTGGTCCGCGACTTCTGCGGCCACGGCCTCGGCCGGGTGTTCCACGACGCCCCCAACATCCCCCACTTCGGCAAGCCGGGCGAGGGGCCGGTGCTGCAGGAGGGGATGTTCTTCACCATCGAGCCGATGATCAACGCCGGCGGCTGGCAGGTGCTGGTGCTGGCCGACGGCTGGACGGCGGTGACCCGGGACAAGTCGCTGTCGGCCCAGTTCGAGCACTCGATCGGCGTCACCGCCGACGGCTGCGAGGTGTTCACCCGGTCGCCGGCCGGCCTCGACCGGCCGCCCTACGCTGCCTGATGGCCAAGCGGCGGACGACCACCGGCGGCCTCTTCGAGGCGGGCCCGGACGATGCCGAGGATGGCGCTTCCCCTCACTACAAGGACCACCGCCAACGGCTGCGGCGGCGGTTCCTGGACGGCGACGCCGAGTCCTTCGCCGACTACGAGCTGATGGAACTGCTGCTGTTCCACTCGGTCGAACGGGTCGACGTCAAGCCGCTGGCCAAGCAGCTGCTCCGCGATTTCAACGGCTTCGGCGGGGTGCTGGCCGCCGACGAGAAGCAGCTCGTCCGCTACCCGCGCGTCACCGAGCGCACCGCCGCCCACTTCAAGGCGGTCCGCGAAGCGGCCCGGCGCCTGCTCCGGGCGGAGATCGCCGACCGGCCGCTGATCTCGTCGTGGCCGCGGCTCGTCGACTACTGCCGGGCGAGCATGGCCGACGAGCGCACCGAGCGGTTCCGGATCCTGTTCCTCGACCGCAAGAACAGGCTGATCGCCGACGAGGTGCAGCAGAAGGGAACCGTCGATCACACCCCGGTCTATCCGCGCGAGGTGATCAAGCGCGCGCTCGAACTCGGCGCCAGCGCGCTGATCCTGGTCCACAACCACCCGTCCGGCGACCCCACCCCGTCGCAGGCCGACATCCACATGACCCGCGAGATCCGCGACGCCGCCGACAAGCTCGGCATCGCCCTCCACGACCACGTCGTCGTCGGCAAGGGCGCGGCCGCCTCGTTCAAGGCGCTGGGGCTGCTGTAGCGGCGCAGCCGTTACGGCTCGAACCAGGCTGTCCCGTCTAGACCGCAGACGAATTCGACACTGATGCCGTTGCGAACCAGCGCGTCGTGGTGGTTCAGCCAGTCAGTATCCGTGGCATTGAGGACCGGAATCCTTCCCTTTCGAGCCACGGCAGCGAACTTGCGGTCGGCGGGGTCGAATGCCGCGAGATCGGGATCATCCGGGAAATCGACGAAGGAGCCGTCCGGCCGTTGTTCGAGATCGATCCGTTCGACCTTGCCGCGATAATTAATCAGCACCTCTCGATAAAACCGGTCTCCGACGCCCGGTTGGCCCGATGGATTGAAGTAGTTGCGATATTCGCGTTGGATCTCGCCGCCGGCATCGACGACGATCCGACCGTTCCGCAAGATCGAGGCGAGGGCATCGATGGCGGCCTGCCGGCAGGTCGGAGAAGCGTTCGTCTCGCGTCCGTTTGCGACGATCCCGACGTTCGTGTCCATGACATGCCGCCTCATCCCGCTTTGGCCAGCCGCTTGAGCCGCGCCTTCTCGGCCTCGTAGGTCTCCCCGAAGGCGTCCCCCATGAAGCGGGGCGGCCAGTTCTCGATATTGCCGAGCAGATCGACGCGAAGCGGTTCGAGGCGCGACCGGCCCTTCTCAAGGTCACAGAAGTAGAGCTTCAGGTCCTCGTTCGAGATCTGTCGTTCCGCC
>JBHJOP010000125.1:0-6624 GCA_050329575.1 Rhodospirillales bacterium
CGCGGCGTCGTCCAGCACGTCGCAGGCCGCGTGGTCGGCGCCGGTCGCCTGCGCCAGGGCGGCGAGGCGATCGGCCGCCCGCGCGGTGAGAAACAGCGGAACGCCGCCGGCGGCGAGGCGTCGGGCCAATGCGGTCCCGACCCCGCCGGTGGCGCCGAAGATCAGAACGGGTGCGGTCATGGATCGGATGTCCTCGCAAAGGTCTCGAGCGAACGGGAAAGCATGATCCATTACGGCGCCGGCGGCGGCACGGATCTGCCGGCTGCCGGCGGGGCCCCTCGCCCGGGTGATCCGGACCAGCCCGAAGGGCGTAACCTGGGGTCACTGCGGGTTTTGGGGACTTCATTTCATGACGTTGGCGTCACCGTCTTCGCCTTCTCTCGATGTCGCCGTGGTCGGGACCGGAATCGCCGGGATGTCGGCCGCGTGGTTGTTGAGCCGTCGCCACACCGTCACCGTGTTCGAACGGGACGAGCGGGTCGGCGGCCACGCCAACACCGTCGACGTGGCGGGGCCCGCGGGGCCGGTCGCGGTCGATACCGGGTTCATCGTCTACAACGAGCGCAACTATCCCAACCTGACGGCGCTGTTCGATCACCTCGGCGTGGCGACCAAGGCCAGCGACATGTCGTTCGCCGCCTCGATCGACGACGGCGATCTCGAATATGCCGGGACCAGCCTCGCCGGCCTGTTCGCCCAGCCGCGCAACATCGTTCGACCCCGGTTCTGGCGGATGCTGGGTGACATCCGGCGGTTCTACCGCGACGGGCCGTCTTTGCTGCGCGAGCCCGGCGGCGAGACGCTGAGCCTCGGCCAGTATCTCGACGGGGGGGGCTATTCGCACGCCTTCGTCTACAACCATCTCCTGCCGATGGCGGCGGCGATCTGGTCGACGGCGGTCGCCGACATGCGCGATCATCCGGCGGCCGCCTTCATCCGCTTCTGCAGCAACCACGGGCTGATGCAGGTCAGCGGGCGGCCGCAGTGGCGGACGGTCGACGGCGGCAGCCGTGAATACGTGCGGCCCCTCACCGCGCCGTACGCCGACCGCATCCGGCTCGGCGCGAAGATCCGCACGATCCGGCGCGACCCTCGCGGCGTGACGATCGACCACGAGAGCGGTCGGACGGAGCGGTTCGACCACGTGGTCATCGCCACCCACGCGGACCAGGCCTTGCGCCTGCTCGACGATCCGAGCGCCCAGGAGCGGCGCTTGCTGGGCTCGTTCGGGTATACCCGCAATGTCGCGGTGCTGCATTCCGACCCGGCGCTGATGCCGAAACGCCGCCGGGTCTGGTCGAGCTGGAACTATCTCAGCCGGCGGGGCGAGGACGGCTCGTCGCGGGTGGCGGTCAGCTACTGGATGAACCGGCTGCAACGGCTGGACGACCGGCTGCCGCTGTTCGTGACCCTCAATCCCCACCGCGATCCCGCCGACCGGTCGGTGGTGAAGGCGTTCGCCTACGATCACCCGTCCTACGATCTCGCCGCCGCCGACGCGCAGCGGTCGCTGTGGACGCTGCAGGGGGTGCGCAACACCTGGTTCTGCGGCAGCTACTTCGGCGCCGGGTTCCACGAGGATGCGTTGCAGGCGGGCCTTGCGGTCGCCGAGCAGCTGGGCGGAACGCGGCGCCCGTGGCGCGTCGCGGGTGAGTCCGACCGGATCGCCGTCGGTCCGTCGCCGATCGTCGAGGCGGCGGCATGAACGGATCGGCCTCGGCGCTCTATTTCGGCGACGTCGTGCATCAGCGCGTCCGGCCGTGCCGCCATCGGCTGCGCTACCGGGTGTTCTTCCTGCTCGTCGACCTCGATGAACTCGACACGCTCCCCCGCCGGCTGCGCATCTTCTCGCGCAACCGCTTCAACCTGTTCTCCTTCTACGATCGCGATCACGGACCGGGAGACGGCCGACCGCTGCGGCCCTGGGTCGAACGTCAGCTCGCCGCGGCCGGGGTCGATCTCGAAGGCGGGGCGATCCGGCTTCTCTGTTTTCCCCGCATGCTCGGCTATGCGTTCAATCCGCTCACGGTGTACTTCTGCCATCGACCGGACGGCGAACCGGCCGCGATTCTCTACGAGGTGAACAACACGTTTGGCGAACGCCACACCTATCTGGTGCCGGTGGCGCCCGGCAGCGCGCCGGTGCTGCGCCACCGCTGCGAGAAGCGGTTCTACGTCTCGCCGTTCAACGCCGTCGACGGCGGCTACAGCTTCGTGGTCGAGCCACCCGCCGATGCCGTCACGGTCGTCATCAATCAGAGCGACCACGCCGGCCCCTTGCTCCATGCGACACTGGCGGCACGCCGGGCACCGCTCACCCGTTCCGCGCTTCTCGCCACCTTCGTTCGCTATCCGTTGATGACCCTCAAGGTCATCGCCGGCATCCATTGGGAAGCCTTGCGCCTTTGGCGCAAGGGACTACGGTTGGTCGACCGGCCGCAGCCGCCGGCCCATCCGGTGACCGTGGTGCGGCAGGCTCACCTGCAGACGACGGAGGGATAGCGGATGTCGGAGGTCGAAACCCGGGAGCACTCCCGGTGGGCGGCGGTGGGCGCGCCATCCGTGTCCGGCTGGGCGGGCCGTCTCTTGATCCGGCTCGCCCGACGGATGGAGGTCGGCCAGCTGTCGCTCGCCTTGCCGGATGGCGGTCGCGCGGTGGTCGACGGGCGGCAGGGTCGCGAGCTGCGTGCGGTGCTGGATGTCCGCGACTCGGCGGCGCTGCTGCCCCGGCTGCTGTTGAAGGGCGCGACCGGCTTCGGCGAGGCGTACGTCGATGGCCACTGGGACTCGCCGGATCTGGTCCGACTGCTCCACCTCGCGCTCGCCAACGAGGCCGCGGTGGGCGCGCCGGTCGAGGGATGGGGGATCGCACGGGCCGTCGATCGGCTTCGCCACTTCGCCCGCGCCAACACCCGGCGCGGCAGCCGGCGGAACGTCGCCGACCACTACGATCTCGGTAACGACTTCTATGCCCTCTGGCTCGATCCCGGCATGACCTACTCGTCGGCCCTCTTCGCGTGCGCCGACGAGCCGCTGGAGGCCGCCCAGGACCGGAAGTTCCGGCGCCTCGCCGACGCGCTCGGCCTTGCGCCCGGACACCACGTCCTGGAGATCGGCTGCGGCTGGGGCGGCTTCGCGATCGTCGCCGCGCGTGACTACGGCTGCCGCGTGACCGCCATCACGTTATCGCGCGAACAGTGGCACCATGCGCGCGACCGCATCAGCGCCGCCGGCCTTGCCGATCGCGTCGACATCCGCTTGCAGGACTACCGCGATGTCGACGGGCAGTTCGATCGCATCGCCTCGATCGAGATGTTCGAGGCGGTCGGAGAGGCGCACTGGCCGACCTATTTCGAGATCCTGCGCCGCCGGCTGCGACCGGGCGGTGTCGCCGGCCTGCAGATCATCACCATCGAGGATGCGCGCTTCGAACTCTATCGCCGCGGCGTCGACTTCATTCAGCGCTACGTCTTCCCGGGCGGGATGCTGCCGTCGCCCTCCGCCCTCGCCCGCGAGATCGAACGCGCCGGGCTGCGGCTCGTGGATTCGTTCACGTTCGGCGCGTCCTACGCCGAAACCCTCGCCGTCTGGCGCGAGCGCTTCCGAAACGCCTGGCCGCGGATTCGCGACCTCGGCTTCGACGGCCGCTTCAAACGGTTGTGGGAGTACTACCTCGCGTACTGCGAGGCCGGGTTCCGTTCCGGCGCGATCGACGTCGCGCACTTCCGGATCGAGCGGGCTTGACCGCGTCGGACCGCCCACCACCCGCGCGCCTCCGCTCCGGCCTCCTCGCCGCCTATGCCTTGCCGGCGCTGGCGCTGGCGATGCCGACCCTCCCCGTCTACGTCTACCTGCCCACGTTCTACGCCCAGACCCTCGGCCTCGGGCTCGCCGCCACCGGTGCGGCACTGGTCGCAGCGCGCATCCTGGACGTGGTGACCGACCCGATGGTCGGCATCCTCAGCGATCGCCTGCGCTGGCGATTGGGACGTCGCAAACCGTTGATCCTGCTCGGCGCCCTTCTGGCGGCGGCGGCGATGCTGCAGCTGTTCGATCCCCCCGCGGCGATCGGCGCCGGCTTCCTCACCCTGTGGGCGATCCTGCTCTACCTCGGCTGGACGCTGGTGGCGGTGCCCTACACGGCCTGGGGCGCAGAGCTCTCCGCCGACTACCACGAGCGGGCGCGGATCACCGGTGCCCGCGAGGCGGCGGCGATCGTCGGGGTGATCTGCGCCGGCGGGCTGCCGGCGGCGGCAGCAATCTCCGGCACCTCCGAACGGGACGGCCTGGCCGCCGTCGCCTGGGCGGCGGTCGTGCTCGGTGCACCGACCATCGCCTGGATGTTGTGGCGTGTGCCCGAGGCCGGGATCGTCGCGACGCGACCGGCGACGACCCGACCGGCGAAGACCCGATCGGCGAAGACTCGATCGGCGAAGACTCGATCGGCGTCGGGGCGGCCGCGGCGATGGCTGGCGGAGATCTTCGGCAATCGCCCGTTCGTCCGCCTGCTGGCCGCGTGGTTCGTGAACGGACTCGCCAACGGCCTGCCGGCGGTGCTGTTCCCGCTCTATCTCGAGCACGTTCTGGAGGCCGGCCCGGTGGCCCGCGGCGTGCTGATCCTCACCTACTTCGTCGCCGGCGTGGCGGCGATCCCGCTGTGGCTCCGGCTCAGCCGGCGGATCGGCAAGCACCGAACGTGGTGCGCGGCGATGGCGCTCGCCTGCGCCGCCTTCGTCTGGGTCCCGCTGTTGCCGCCGGGGGCGATCGCGATCTTCTTCTGCGTCTGCGTGGTCACCGGCATGGCGCTCGGCGCCGACCTCGCCCTGCCGCCGGCGATGCAGGCCGATGTCATCGATTTCGACAGCGCACGGACCGGTGAGCGTCGTGCCGGGCTGTTCTTTGCGGCGTGGAGCATGGCGACCAAGCTGGCGCTCGCCTGCGCGGTGGGGTTCGCGTTCCCGGCGTTGGAGCTGCTGGGCTTCCGCACCGACGGCGACAACGACCGCACGGCGTTGCTGGCGCTGGCAGTGATCTATGCCGGCCTCCCCACCGTACTGAAAACTATTGCGATTCTGGTGGCTTGGCACCACCCGATCACCGCACGCCGGCAGCAAACGATCCGCCGGCTGCTGGAGCGGCGGCAGGCACGGGCCCAGGCAGGAGCAAGCAAATGACACGTCGAGGCCGGCTGTTGCTGGTCGGGTTGATTATGATGACGGGATGCAGCATGAAACCAGAGGATTTCGCCGACGCCGAGCCGCGACTGGTGCTCGAAGAGTACTTCGCTGGGCAGACGCGGGCGTGGGGTGTGTTCGAGGATCGGTTCGGCCAGCTCCGACGGCAGTTCGTCGTCGACATCGAAGGGCAATGGGACGGCCGTGTCCTCGTTCTCGACGAGCACTTCACGTATGCGGACGGAGAGACCGATCGCCGCGTGTGGCGGATCACCAGGATCGGCGAGCATACCTATGAGGGCCGGGACGACGATGTCGTCGGCACCGCATCCGGAGTCGCCTACGGCAATGCCCTCAACTGGCGATACGACCTCGATCTGAGGGTCGGTGACCGCACCTGGCGGGTGCATTTCGACGACTGGATGTTCCTGCAGCCGGATGGCATCCTGATCAACCGTGCCCGGATGAGCAAGCTCGGCCTCGCGCTCGGCGAGGTCACGCTGGTGTTCCAGAAACAGCCCCCTGCCCATCGCCCCGCGGCCACGGCACAGAGCGCGCCGCTTCATCCGGCGTGGTAAAGAGGGGTCTCAATCGCCGGCAACGAGGCGGCGCGTCAGCGCGAAATAAAGGGGATAGGGGAGCAATCGCATCGTCTTCATCAGCCACACCAACCGGCGGGGGAAGGCGATCTCGAAGCGTCGGGTCTGCATTCCCTTCATGATCCGACGGGCAGCGTCATCGGCTTCCATCAGAAACGGCATGGGAAAGCGATTCTTGTCGGTCAGGGGGGTGCGCACGAAGCCGGGATTGACGATCGACAGCACGACGTCGTGAGCGTCGAGCTCGGGCTTGAGCGCTTCGCACATGTTGATGAGTGCCGCCTTGGTCGCTCCGTACGCCGCAGCGGTCGGCAGTCCGCAATACCCGCTCACCGACGAGACGACCGCGATCTGGCCTCGGCGACGGGCGAGAAACCGGGGCAAGACCGCCGCAAGCCCATGGACGACCCCCATCAGGTTGACGTCGACCAGCCGCCGAACGTCATCGACGACAAAGGCGTCGGCGCGCATCGGGATGTGAGTTCCGGCGTTGAAAACGGCGAGGTCGAGGGGACCCAGCGCCTCCTCGATCGCAGCGGCCGTTCGCGCCACCGCCCCTTCGTCCGTGACATCGAGAGGAAACGGCAGCAGATCGAAACCCTTGCGTCGACCCTCCGCCGCGACGTCGAGGAGATCTTGCTCGGTGCGGGCGCTGATCGCGACCCGACACCCCTCCGAGGCAAGGCGCAGCGCCAATGCCCGCCCAATCCCCTGGCCCGCCCCGGTCACCCAAGCGACCCGCCAGGTCATGAGCGCGCGTCCGCCTGCTCGCCCCCGCAGACGCGGCAGGTGTACTCGATGGTCGAACCGTCGCCGGTGGTGAAGCGCATCTTCACCCACCGCCCGTCGTC
>JBHJOP010000086.1:0-12429 GCA_050329575.1 Rhodospirillales bacterium
CGATGACCGAACCGAGGTGGGCGGCTTGGGCACGGTCGTCTTGGCGGGCGGGGATCGCGGCGGGGCGGTTGGCGACGGCGGAAAGGAAAGAAGTCCTTGATGCGCCGCCGGCGAGGGGATACACGAAGGCCGACAAGCAATTGGACATCGTGGATCGAGAGCGGCGGCCGTGCGAGCCGGACGGCGGCACCGGGCGTGGGCCGCAAGTGGCGGGGAACAAACACGTTTTTTTGGATTTTGACGACGTGCTGACGACTTTTGACGATTTTTGACGATGTCGCGCCCCGGCCGGACGGCGGACCCGGCCGCGACCGGCGGGCGGTCTCGTTGCCGATCAAGGACTTGCCGACGGTTGCGATCGCGAAACGAAGGGGTATCGAAAACCGTTTGTGATCAACGGCTCGCGGGCAGTTTTGACGACTTTCGACGATGTTTGACGATGGTTGCGACGCCCGATCCGGGCCGTTCGACGTCAAGGCGTTGGCGCCGTCTCGCGGCGCCGCGATCGTCGCCGCCGACCCCTGGCGCCGCTCGGGTATGCGAGGCGGCGGCCGACGCCGGGGTTCCCGGCGTGGCCCGGTGGCGGTTCCGGTGGCGGTTGCGGGCCCCGCAGAAGCCCCCGAAGCGGGGCCTCGGTCCCTGTTCTCGGTGGCGCGCCCGGCGGGATTCGAACCCACGACCCCAGGATTAGGAATCCTGTGCTCTATCCGGCTGAGCTACGGGCGCCCGCGATGACCGGCGCCACTCTAGCGCAGCCGGTGGCGGCTGTGCACCCCCTTCGGACGCGGCGGCGCCGCGCTCGCCGTGTTCGTCGCCTTCATGTCCTCGGTGGCGGCGACCAGGGCGGCGCGGATGCCGGGTTCCATCGCCGAGTGGCCGGCGTCGGGCACGATCACCAGGCGGGCGTACGGCCATCCTCGGGCCAGCGCGTCCGCCGAGACGATCGGGCAGACCATGTCGTAGCGGCCCTGGACGATCACGCCCGGGAGGCCGGCCAGCCGGTCGACACGCGCGAGCAGCGGAGCGTCGCCGAGGAACACGTCATGGGCGAAGTAGTGGGCCTCGATACGGGCCAGCGCCAGCGCCGAGACGCCGGCGCCGTTGAACGACGGCTCGGCGGTGTCTCGGCGGGGGATCAGGTTCGAGCAAACCGTTTCGTACCGGCTCCAGGCCGCGGCCGCCGGCTGATGCACGGCGGGATCGGGGTCCTCGAGGCGGCGCCGGTAGCCGGCGAGGAGGTCGCCGCGCTCGCCCTTCGGCAGGAACTCGCTGAACACGCGCCACGCCTCCGGGAAGAACGTGCCCATGCCATACAGGAACCAGTCGACCTCGCGGCGGCTGCCGAGGAAGACACCGCGCAGGATCAGGCCGGTACACCGCTCCGGATGGCGGGTTGCGTAGGCGAGCGCCAGCGTCGATCCCCACGAGCCGCCGAACAACATCCAGCGCTCGACCCCGAGCCGGCACCGAAGCCGCTCCATGTCGGCGAGCAGATGGTCGGTGGTGTTGTCGACGATATCGGCCTGGGGTCGCGAGCGCCCGCAGCCGCGTTGGTCGAAGATGATGATCCGGTAGTGGCGGGGATCGAAGAACCGCCGGTGGGCGGCGGCGGCGCCGGCGCCGGGACCGCCGTGCAGGAACACCACCGGCGCCCCTTCGGGGTTGCCCGACTGCTCCCAGTAGAGGGTGTGGCGTCTGTCGACCGCCAGCATTCCCTGCTCGTAGGACTCGATTTCCGGAAACAGTTCGTTGCGGAACAGTCGGACATCCATGAACGGGCTTCGTGGCCTCCCCTGGTGCCGCGCCGCCGCCATTATAGGGCCATTGCCGCGCCGGCAAAGAACCTTCGCGCCGCTGGCGTCGATGGTGGACGGAGCGTCCCCGTTGGGCCACACTCGGCGGCGATGCGCGGTCCCGCCGTTCCGTCCGTCCTCGCCGTCGTCCTCGCCGTCGCCCTGACCCTGGGGCCGGCGCGGCCGCCGCCGCCGGCCACCGCCGATCCGGGCCAGGCGGCGATCGTCGTCGCGGTCGAGGACGGCGACACCCTCGAGCTCGATCGGGCGCTGGAGGGTGTGCGGCGTGTGCGGTTGGCGGGCGTCGAGGCGCCGAAGCCCCCGCTCGGATGGCCGCCCGTGCGCCCATGGCGGGCGGCGGAGGCGGCACGGGCGGCGCTTGAGGAGCTGGCCGTCGGGCGGACGGTGACCGCGGTCGCCGCCGCGGCGCCCATCGATCGCCACGGCCGGCTCCTCGCCCAGCTCCATCGCGACGACGGTGTGTGGGTGCAGGGTGAACTGCTCCGCCGTGGCATGGTGCGGGTGCGGACCGGCATCGACACCCGGGCACGGGCCGCCGAGATGCTGGCGCTGGAGGGCGAGGCGCGCGCCGCCGGTCGCGGCCTGTGGAGCGATCCGTTCTACGCCGTCCGCACCCCGGTCGCCGCGCACGCCGCCATCGGCAGCTTCCAGATCGTCGAAGGGCGAGTCGTCAGGGCGACGCGCGTTCGCAATCGCGTGTATCTCAATTTCGGGCCCGACTGGCGCACCGACTTCACCGTCGCCGTCCCGACCCGGCTGCTGAGGGCGTTCGAGGCCGCCGGGCTGCGGCCGCTGGCGCTCGCCGACCATACGGTGCGGGTGCGCGGCTGGCTCGAGGCGGTCAACGGCCCCCTGATCGAAGTCACCCACCCCGAGCAGATCGAGGTGGTCGATGCCCCTCCGTGATTCCCGGCTCCCGGTCGCTCCCTCCGCTTCGCCTCACTCCCCTTGCCGCATCAAGAGGCCACGGCGACGGGCGATGTGCAGCATCGCAAGGAAGAAGCCGGCCGCGGCGGCGAGATAGAGGACGTTGAGGGCGACCGCGGCGGCCAGCAGATCGAGCCGGACGTCGCGGTCGAACAGCACCGCCCGCATGCCCTCGAACACGTAGGCCGATGGCAGCGACCACGCCAGCGGCTGCAACCAGTCCGGAAGGATCGCGACCGGGTAATAGACGCCGCTCAGCGGCGCCACCGCGAAGATCGCCACCCAGGCCAGGCTCTCGGCGCCGAGCCCCAGTCGTAGCACGAGCCCGGATACGATCAACCCGATGCTCCAGCCGAACACCATCAGGTTGGCGAAGAAGGCGATCAGCGGCGGTCCGAGGGCGAACACCCAGACGTCGTAGAGCGGCAACGCCAGGAGCGCCGCCGGGGTGACGCTGATCAGGGTACGGATCAGGCTCATGATGGTCAGCGCGGCGATGAGTTCGGAGGGTCGCAGCGGGCTCACGAACAGCTGGCCGAGATTGCGCGCCCACATCTCCTCCATGAACGACAGCGAGAGCCCGAGATTGGAGCGGAACAGGACGTCCCACAGCAGCACCGCGCTGATCAGCACCCCGGCCGCCTGTGCCACCCAGGAACTGTGCTGGACGAAGAACAGGGTGACGAAGCCCCACAGCACCATCTGCACGGTCGGCCAGTATGCGAGTTCGAGAATGCGCGGCGGGGAGCGTCTGAGGACGTACAGGTGGCGGAGGATGAGCGCGTTCACTCGCCGCCACGCCAACCATCTCTCCGACCGCCGCGGCTGTGCCCGAACGATCATCGTGCCAGCGCCACCCGGCCGTCCGCCGGTCCCGGGCGCGCCCTGGCGATGTCGAGGAACACGTCCTCGAGGGTCTGTCGACCGTAGCGGGCGAGGAGATCGCGCGGCGAGCCACGGTCGGCGATGGTTCCGGCCCGCATCACCAGCACGTCGTCGCATAGTCGTTCGACCTCCGCCATGTTGTGGGAGGCGAGCACGATCGTCGCGCCGCTGCGCTGCCGGTAGGATTCCAGGTAGCCCCGGACCCAGTCGCCGGTATCCGGGTCGAGGGACGCCGTCGGCTCATCGAGGAGCAACAGCTCCGGGCGGTTGAGCAGCGCCTTGGCGAGAGCGACCCTCGTCATCTGCCCGGCCGACAGATCGCCAGTCGGCCGCCGCAGGAACGGCTCGATGTCGAGATCGCGCGCGAGTTCCCGGACTCGCCCGCGGACGTCGTCTATTCCGTAGAGATGGCCGTAGACGGTGAGGTTCTCGCCAACGCTCAACCGCTTCGGCAGGTCGACGTAGGGCGACGAGAAGTTCATTCGCCCGAGCACCCGGTAACGGTCGCGCACCATGTCGGTGCCGAGGACGATGACGGAGCCAGCGGTCGGCAACAACAGGCCGAGCAGGATCGACAGCGTCGTCGTCTTGCCGGCGCCATTGCCGCCGAGCAGCGCCGTCGTCGACCCCCGACGGACGGCGAAGCTGACGCCGGCGACGGCGGTCAAGGGACCGAAGCGTTTGATCAGTCCATCGACGCGGATGACGGCGGGAACATCAGATCGGCTCATCGTGGCTCCAACGGCGCGCAATGAAGCCGGTGCGGCGCCCTCGCCCCTATGTGCCGTCGCCGATGCTCCGCTGCAACCTCGAGAACTGCCGCCGGCGATGGTCCTCCGCGACCAGCCGGTCGATGTAGGGTCCCTGGAACAGCGCGATGCCCTGGGACTGGCCGAAGATCGCGGCCTCGGGCCCGTCGACGCCGGAGAGAACCGTTCGCGTCCCGCCGCGACCCGCGATCCGAATTTCGGACCGCCGCTCCGGGTCATCGTTCGCCGCCGCCATTGCCGGCTGCCACGGGATCTCCACCAGATCGGTGCCGAGTCGCTCGAGGTCGAACATCGTCGCCGAGTCGTGGTCGAGGCCGCCGAGGCAACACCGGTAGCCCCGGTCCCGAACGACGGTGCGGGCGCGCAGAAATCCCGCCAGATCGGCAAACACATCGGCCGCCCGCACCGTCAGCACGATCGTCTCTGGCCGCCGTCCGATGGCCGATCGGTCGAACACGGCAAACGCTTCCGAAAGTAACGTCGAGACGTTGAGGGGGATGGCGATGTCACCCGACACCCGGACGTAGTCGGGCTTGGCGAGCATCGACAGCATTCGCCGATCGAGCGTTTCGGTCAGATGCCTGAACAGCCAGTGGTTGGCGGTCAGATCGACCCCCGGCAGCACGATGGTGCCGAGATCGCGGATCGAGATCGAGAGCTCGGTGAATCGCAGTTCGGGAACCAACAGCGCCGACAGCCCGCACACCGACCGGCGGCGGATCAGATTGGACAAGTCGGCGCGCTGCAGCGCGGCTTCGACGCGGGCGAGCAGTTCGGGCGTCAACGGGTCGGCCGCCGTTTTGGCGGGGTCGACTGCACGGCCGGAACCATCCGCGGAGGTGTGACGGGCGGCTGGCGCCTTCGCGTCGAGGCAGCCGCGCCGTGCCGCGCTCAGCAGCTCGCGGAAATCCCTCTCGACGTCGAACCAGACCGCGAGAGTGGCGGTGCCCTCACCGTCCTTGAGCAACGGATCGTCGCTGAACAGGAACGCCGCCCTCTGCACCTCCCTCTCGACCAGGCTCTGTGCGCCCGACACGTAAACGACCAGCAAGTCGGCGTTCCCGAGCATGAACAGTTGCCCCTGCCCGGTGTTGATCAGCGCGTCGAAGCCGGCAGCGGCGGCGCGGACGTGATGGTCGCGGCGATTGACGGGTCGCAGAAGCGACAGCCGCAGCTGCAGCGCCCGGCGCCCCTCGCCATGCCGTTCCAGGTGCCGCAGGTAGTCGAGAAACAGCGTTTGCTGTCCGGAAACGCGGATCGGGCCGCGCGGCGCGGTCCTTGAGGTCGGCGGATTGTTCCCGTCTATGATCACGAGCCGTCCCGGGCGACCAGGGCGTCGATCACCTTGTCGATGTAGCGGCCCTGGAACCGGGTGATGCCGAGTTCGAGCGCCCATTTTACCGCTTCGTCCCGGTCGACCCGGCCGATCAGCATGCGGTCGGGGCCGGTGCGGGCGACGATCTCGCGGACGCCGGCGCGGCGGTCGGGGGAGAGCTGGCCGTAGGCGTCCCAGTCCCAGCAGATCTTGACGAAGTCGGCGCCGAGTCGGCTCACGTCGCAGAATTCCAGGGTCAACGGGCTGAGGCCGTCGATCAGCACCCGGTAGCCGTGGTCCTGCAGCGTGTCGCGGGCGGCGGTGAAGGCCGCGACATCGGCCAGGATGTCGACCAACTGGATCTCGATGACCGGCCGACCGCCACTGGTGCCGTCGTGCTGTTGCTTGTGGAACAGGTGGAACTCGCCGGAGGCCAGCGAGCTGATGTTGAGGTTGAGGCTGATCGGCTCCCGCCCGCGGGCGAGGCCGCGACGGGGGACCGTCGTCAGCACGTGCCTGTCCAGCACCTCGGTCAGGTAGCGGAACAGGCTGGTGCTCTCTGTGAGGCGGACGCCGGGCGTGACACGGGCCTGCAATTCGCTCATCGAGACATAGGTTTCGCGAAACAACGGCTGACCCCTGCCCCCGGGGTGGATACGGATCGCCGTTTGCTGACGGATGAGATCCGGGATCCGTGCCCTTTCCAGCCTGCGGCCAAGGACGGCCAGGTTGACCGGATCGAGCGGACGCTCGCCATCGCACCGGCGGGCGGCGGCGGACCGACGGACAGCCGCTTGCGGGACGACGGTCGACTGAGCCGCCGCAAGGGCCGACAACGCTGCGTGATCGCTCGGTCGGCGCAGGTCGAACCACGTCACCAGCGGATCGTCGAGGCGCCCATCGCCCCAGCTGAGGCCGGTTTCCGCTGAGATCGTCCGGCGGACCCGCCCGACCGCGGCGTCGATGTCGGCCAAAGGGAGTCCGAGGCAGACGAGGACGACGTCACCACTCCGCAGTCGGAACACCTGGGCACCGTCCCGTATCGCCAGCGAGGCCAGCGAACGCAACACGGCCGCAAGGGCCCTCGGCCGATACCCGGCCGGCTCGATCCGCGACAGATGCAACTGGGCGCCATAGGCGCCGCGTCGGTCGCGGCCGAGTCCGTGCAGATGGTCCAGAAGGGTCCGGTCCTGGCCGCGGTGCTGCCGAACCGCGTGGGGTTCGGCGGCGGCTGATTCGATCATCGGCAAGCGCTGCTGTACGGGATACGCTCAAACTCCTGTCGAAGGCTAAGGGCAAACCGTTAACAACAGGCTTATCCGGCGGCGTTGGCGACCGGGTTGTCATTGCCGGTGAAGCGGTTCATGGTCGACGCGATGATCGATCGAGATGCTGACAACGGCGCGCAGGCATTGCGGGCGCGGGTTCCCGACGGCCTGCGGCTCTACGTGATCGGCGACATCCACGGTCGCCGCGACTTGCTCGTCCGGCTGCATGATCGGATCGTTGCCGATGCCGAGGCGGCCGCGGGCCTGAAGCACACCGTCATCTACCTCGGCGACTACGTCGATCGCGGCCCGGAATCGTTCGAGGTTCTCGACCGACTGATCAACGAGCCGCTGGCTGGGTTCGACACGATCCATCTCAAGGGCAATCATGAAGACATGATGCTCGCGTTCCTTTCCGGTGCGGCCGGCTCCCTGTGGACCGGAAACGGCGGCATCGAGACGCTGGGGAGCTACGGCTTGCAGCCGCCGCCCACGCTGTTCGATGGTGCGGATCTGGAGTCGCTCCGCTACCGGCTCCGCCGGGCGATCCCCTCGGACCACGTCAGGTTTCTCGAAGGCCTGCGGCTCTGCCATACCGAGGGCGACTATTTTTTCGTCCATGCCGGCGTCCGGCCGGGAAAGCCGCTCGCCGACCAGGATCCCCGCGAAATGATGTGGATCCGTGATCCGTTCCTCGGCTCGAACGCGAGTTTCGGCAAGCGGGTGGTTCACGGTCACTCGCCTTGTGCCGAGCCCGAGGTGTCGTGGAATCGCATCGGGATCGATACCGGTGCGTGCTGGACCGGGCGGCTTACCTGTCTTGTCCTCGAAGGCGACGCGCACCGGTTCCTGCAGACTTAGGAGGGCTCGGCGAAACCGTCGCCGCTTGCCGACAGAGGTGGCCGACAGAGGTGACTGTCTGTGGTCGTTGGCGGAGGGATCGATGTGGAGGTCGCACGCATGGGCAAGCGCCGGGCAGGTCGGGACGAGGAGATTCCCGCACACCTTCCCAGAATGTGGCGCGGCGGGCGACATTTGGTTGCAATCATGCCAGACTTGCAACTAGTATGGCCCGTCTCTGCCGCGAGCTGAGTAGCAAGACTCAATCTCTCATGACGCTGACGGTCCGAAACGGTGAACGTGCACCCGCTGATGTGATGGTGTCGGCGGCCTTTGTCTTCCGTTACGACGATTCCCCCGTCCAGGGGACTCCGCGCGGTGCCGGGTCGGCGGGGAGGTGACGGAGTGGACGACATGGAGCTGGACGCCCTGTTCGATGGTGAGCTGGCGGAGCACGCAGTCGTGCTGGAGACCATCCGCGGCACGCTGCGCGCGCCGTTCGTCCGCCTGGTCAGGGCCTGCGTCGCGTCGGTCCGCGACGGCGGCAAGATCGTCTTCTTCGGCAACGGCGGCAGCGCTGCCGACGCCCAGCATTTGGCGACCGAGTTGACCGTCCGTTATGTCCGCGACCGGCCGCCGATCCCTGCCCTGGCCCTGACCACCGACAGCTCGGCACTGACCGCCATCGGCAACGATCTCGGGTTCGATGCCTTGTTCGCGCGCCAGGTCCAGGCCTTGTGCCGACGGGAGGACGTCTGCATCGGCATCTCCACCTCCGGCAACAGCGAGAACGTCATCCGCGGTCTCGCGGCGGCACGGGAGGTGGGATGCGTGGCCGCCGGCTTCGGCGGTCGCGACGGCGGCCGGATGAGGGTGTTCGCCGACCCGTTGCTGATCGTGCCTTCGACGACAACCTCGCGAGTTCAGGAAATGCACATCACGCTCGGGCACATGCTGTGCGCGGCGGTGGAGAGGCGTCTGGAACTGACATGACCGAGCGCGCGGCCCTGATGCCCCTCGTCGAAGCGCTGGGTAATGCCCGCGTTCTCTGCATCGGCGACGTCATGCTGGATCGCTACGTCCATGGGCGCGTCGAACGCATTTCTCCCGAGGCCCCGATTCCGGTGCTCAGTGTGGAGCGGGAGGCCACGATGCTGGGCGGTGCCGGCAACGTGGTGCGCAACCTGCTCGCGCTCGGCGCCACCGGCCGCTTCATTTCGGTGGTGGGCGCCGACCCCGCCGCCGACGATCTTCGTGCGCTGCTTGCCGACGAGCGAAACATCGGGTTTGCGTTGATCACCGAGCCCGGCCGACGCACGTCGATCAAGACCCGGTACCTTGCCGGCAACCAGCAGATCGTGCGCGCCGACTGGGAAACCGTGGAGCCGCTGTCGGAGGCCGCCCATGCCGCCGTCTTCCGCGCCGCGACGGAAATGCTTCCGGAATGTTCGGTCATGGTGCTCTCGGACTACGGCAAGGGCGTGTTCGGCAACGGCCTCGTCGGTCGATTGATCGCCGCGGCCCATGCAGCCGGAAAGAAGGTGATCGTCGATCCGAAGGGCAACGGCTATCAGCGATATCGGGGTGCCGACGTGATCACGCCCAACCGCTACGAGCTCGCCCAGGCTGTCAACGCGACGATCGTCGAGGGACAGGAGGGCACCCATGCCCGAGACCTGATCGCCACCTACGATTTCGGTGCCGTACTCGCCACCCTCGGTGAGGACGGGATGCTGCTGGTCACCGCCGCCGGCGACGTCAGGCCGCTACCGGCGGAGGCGAGGGAGGTGTTCGACGTTTCCGGCGCCGGCGACACGGTGGTCGCCACCGTCGCGGCGGCGCTGGCGATCGGCGCCCCGCTGGAACGGGCGGCGGCGCTCGCCAACGTGACCGCCGGCATCGTCGTCGGCAAGGTCGGCACCGCGACGGTCTATGCCTCGGAAGTGGCACAGGAGCTTCTGCACCACGACCTGTCCAAGGTCGAAGCCAAGGCGATGGTTCTGGAGGCCGCTCGCGACCGGGTCGAGCGCTGGCGGCGCCGCGGCCTCAGGATCGGCTTTACCAACGGCTGCTTCGACCTCCTTCACCCGGGTCACGTGTCACTGCTCAACCAGGCGAAGGAAGCTTGCGACCGGCTGGTGGTGGGGCTCAACAACGATGCGTCGGTAGCGCGGCTGAAGGGGCCGGGACGGCCGATCCAGTCGGAAGTGGCCCGGACCACCGTGCTGGCATCCCTGTCCACCGTCGATCTGGTGGTGGTGTTCGGCGAGGACACGCCGATCCGGGTCATCGAGAAGCTGCGCCCCGACGTCCTCGTCAAGGGCGCCGACTATCGTCTCGACGAGGTCGTCGGCGCCGACGTGGTCCAGGGATACGGCGGCCGGGTGATGCTCGCCCGACTGCAGCCGGGCTACAGCACCACGGCCACCCTGTCGCGGATCACGACCTAGCCGCGCGGTCGCCAGCACTCGGGTTCAGGTGACGCCGCTCGAAGCCCATCTTCTCTTCGCCACCGCTTGGCTGACCTTCGCGGCCGTTCATTCGCTGCTCGCGGGCGAGTCCGCCAAACGGCGGTTGCGACCCCGCCTCGGCGCCTTCTACCGGCTCGTCTACAACGTGGTCGCGGTCGCCCACCTCTCCCTCGTGTGGCTGGTCGGTCGGTGGACGCTGGGCGGAGCCGACCCGTTCGCGCTCCCGCCTGGGGCCCGAACCGCGGTGGACGCCATCGAAGTGGTGGGGTGGCTGCTGCTGCTCGTCGGCCTTCGCGGCTATGACCTCGGCCGGCTCGTCGGCGCCCGTCAGATCCGCAACCGGCGGCGGGGCATCGACGAGCCCGAGGATGAACCGCTGCGCCTCGACGGTCTGCACCGGTACGTCCGCCACCCGCTCTACGCCGGAGCGATGCTGATTTTGTGGGGGCGGGCCGTCGATCCGTTCGGAGTGGCGACGGCGGTGTGGGGCACCGCCTACATGCTGGTCGGCACCTGGTTCGAGGAACGAAAGCTGCTCCGGCTCTACGGCGAGGCCTATGCCGCCTACCGCCGACGGGTGCCGGCCTTCCTGCCTTGGAAGGGCCGGGCGGTCTGAGCGCTGCGCATGGCCGCATCCGATGCGTTGACGATCGTGCCCCGGATGCAAATATGCGGACGGCGGCGGTCGGTCGGCGGCCGGCCGCCCGGGCATTCGGGAGGGTCGGTTCGTGGGGCGAAGAGCGACCATCGCGCTGATCTGCGGCGCGCTCGTGTTGACCCTGGCGATGGGCATCCGCCAGACCTTCGGCCTTTTTCTGTCGCCGATGAGCATCGATCTCGGCATCGGCCGCGAGTCGTTCGCCCTCGCGATGGCGATCCAGAACCTCCTGTGGGGGGCGTTGCAGCCGCTGACCGGGATGATCGCCGACAGGTACGGGGCCGGACGGGTCCTTGCGGCCGGGGTCGTCGCCTACGTGGCCGGACTCCTGGTGATGTCGGGTGCGACCGGCACCTTCGGGATCTACCTCGGCGGCGGCGTGCTGGTCGGGCTGGCAATGAGCTGTACCAGCTTCGCGGTGGTGCTGGGTGCGATCGGCCGCGCGGTGACGGCGGAGAAGCGCAGCATGGCGCTCGGCGTCGCCAGCGCCGGCGGTTCGTTCGGCCAGTTCGTGATGGCGCCGGTCGGCCAGGGACTGATCACCGCGAACGGTTGGTCGGACGCGCTGCTGACGATGGCGGGGCTGGCGCTGCTGATGGCGCCGCTCGCCCTGGCCCTGGCGGGCCGCCTAGCCGGGTCGGCCTCCGGGCCGGCTGCCGTCACGGTGCCCGCCCAGAGCCTCCGTGCCGCGGTGGCGGAGGCGGGCCGCCATGGCGGCTATTGGTATCTCTCCATCGGTTTCTTCGTCTGCGGCTTCCAGGTGGTGTTCATCGCCGTTCATCTGCCGGCGTATCTCGGCGATATCGGCCTCGACGCCGCCCTCGGGGCGACGGCGCTGGCGCTGATCGGCTTCTTCAACATCGTCGGCACCTGGGGCTGCGGCGTGCTCGGCGGCCGCTATTCGAAGAAGTATCTTCTCTCGGGTCTCTACATCCTGCGGTCGCTGGTCATCGCCGTGTTCCTGGCGGCGCCGAAGACCGAGGCGACGGTGTTGCTGTTCGCCGCCGCGATCGGGATCCTCTGGCTGGGCACGGTGCCGCTGACCAGTGGCCTGGTCGCCCAGATCTTCGGGGTGCGCTACATGTCGACGCTGTTCGGCCTCGTCTTCTTCAGCCATCAGCTCGGCAGCTTCCTCGGCGTCTGGCTGGGCGGCGTGGTGTTCGACGCCACCGGGTCCTACGACGCGATCTGGATCGCCTCGATCCTGCTGGGCCTTGCCGCCGCCGCCCTGCATCTGCCGATCACCGAACAGCCGCTGCGCCCCGCCGAGGCGTGACGGTCAACGGCGGGCGATCCGCAGATACATCTTTCCGAGACCGTTGAATGCGCAGAACATGGCTTTGAACTCGGCGGCGAAGGTTTCCCGGGAGACGTTCGAGCCGCTCGCGGCGATGGCGGCGTAAACCTCGCGAAGCGTTCGCCGGCCGTCGATCCGACCGAGGATCGCGCCGGTCAGCGGCGGCAGCGGGCGGCGGAACGAG
>JBHJOP010000105.1:0-34245 GCA_050329575.1 Rhodospirillales bacterium
CGGACGCATCCGCCTGCAATGGTGGCGGGATGCCGTCGACGGGATCTACGCCGGGCGGCCTCTTCGCCAGGGTGTGGTCGACGCGCTCGCCGCCGCGGTCGAGCAATTCGGCCTCAGCCGCCGACACTTCGAACGGGTGCTCGACGGCCGCGCCCTCGATCTCGGGGATGAGCCGCCGGCGGACGCGGACGCGCTCATCGCCTATGCAGAGGCGACCTCGGCCAGCCTGTCGGCCCTCGCCCTCGAGGTCCTGCGCATCGACGACGCGGCGGCGCGGGACGCCGCCCGCGAGGTGGCGATCGCCTGGGCGCTCATCGGTCTGTTGCGCGCCGTTCCCTTCCACGCCCGCGCCCGCCGTCTCTACCTGCCGGCGGGCCTCAACCGGGAGGCCGGTCTCGACGTCTTCGGGCTGTTCGACCGCGGCGCTGCCGACGGCCTCGCGACGGTGGTCGAGGCGGTGGCGGCGATGGCCGCCGATCACCTCTCGGCGGCCCGTCGCCGCTCCCACGAAGTGCCGGTGCGGGCGCTGCCGGTGCTGATGCCGGCGACGCTCGCCGATCTCTACCTGCGCCGACTCCGCGCCAGCCGCTTCGATCCGTTCGACGTTCGCGTCCAGACGGCGCCGCCGCTGCGCCACTGGCGGCTAGCCGTCAATCGGCTGCGTCGGCGCTATTGAGGGGCGTTCGGCGGGCGATGCCGTCGGCGGCCCGGCGCCGGCGGGTCACTGGAAACGGCGGGTCTCGCCGATCACCCCGCTGCCGAGGTCGAAGCCCGAGGAGGGGTCTCCGGAAGGGGCTTCGGTCATCGCCTGAGCGTCCGCGGCCATGGGCGGATCGCCCGCCGCTGGCTGGAGGGCGAGTCCCGGTGGCGCGGTGCCGATCTCACCGATGATCCGCAAGTGGGCCCCGACGGCGGGCTCCTCGGGGTCGAACGGGTTCGGGGTTCCGGCCGGCCACGACGGGCCGTCGGGAGCCGCCGGTCGCCCGGCGAGCGTTTCCGGTTCCGCCAGCGGTGCATAGAACGACGGCAGATCCGCTGTGCCACGCGGATCGGCGGGACCGACGGCCGGCGACGGACCCCCGGATACCGCCGCATTCGCCGTCGCCGGCGTTGCGCCTTCGCCGCCGCCCTGGAAATTGCGCACTGCGACCAGGTAATGGGCGATCTTGTAGTGCTTCTTGTCGACGGCGAGCTCGATCGCGGTCATCCCCCACCGCCCCGGCGTGTCGACACGGGCGCCGGCCTCGACACTCGCCTGGGCGGCGGCGAAGTCGTTGGCATGGATCGCCGCGAACAGCTTCTCGGTGGCCTGGGCGGCATCCGCGGACGCCGGGGTCGACGGTCCGAGGATCGCCGCGGCGGCCCAGACGATCGCCGCCACGGCGAAGGAGACGCGCCGAAGGCGGCGGCAAGAAGGAACACCGATGAAACCCATGTCAGACCTTTCCCTGCGAGGCACGACCCTAACCGCGCTCATCATGCTGGGTTTCCCGGTGTGCGGCAACCGTCGAAAGCGGCGGGCGTCGACGCGACCGGCATTCCGGCCGCGAACGGCCGGCGGCCGGCGCTGCCGGGAAACCATTTGTTGACCGGCGGCGGATACAGTGATGCCGCGGGCGCGCATCGATTCGGCGATTGTGGCCGGTGCGATTCGCGCCGGATCGCCGCCGCCGAGCGGGCGGACCCGTTACCGCCGGCCGCGGGGCGCCCGGATCCGCCCCGTCGGCCGGTCGATTGGACGGCGAGGACCGAATCCGGGATGCGGGCCGTCCTGGAACATTGCCAGCGGCGGCGCGGAATGGGATAAAGACGTTTCCTGCGGCAGCGACAGGGGTTGATCGGGATGACAGCCGAGCGCAGATACCGCCGATGGGTCCTGGCCGGTGGGTTGGCCGTCGGACTGGCCGCGGGTTCGCCGCCGTCCGCTGCCGTGGCGGCCGGGTCCTGTGTCAACCAGAAGGATCTGGCGGCGCTGAACGCGCGCGTCCTCCAGACCGAGCTGATGGTGGCGGCGCTGACCTGCGGCGAACGCGCCCGCTACAACGCGTTCGTGATGGGATTCCGGGGCGAGCTCGGCAAGCACGGCCACGCGCTTCGGTCCCTGTTCAATCGCTTGCACGGCGCTCGCGGCACCAACGAGCTCAACGGCTTCGTGACCCGGCTCGCCAACGATGCCTCCCATAGCAGCATCGCCATCCGCCCCGAGTACTGTGCGATCGCCTCGGCCCTGTTCGAGGAGGTGCTCAACGTCCCGGTCGCGGACTTCGACGTGGTGGCCGACAAGCCCTGGGTGGGCAGCCGCCACGGCTTTCGGCCCTGCACCCGCACCGCCGAACAGGATGCGCGGGACAAGGCCGCGCAGGCGCGGACCGTCAAGGCCAACTAGCGGGCCGCAACCCGCGGGCGGTGCGGGGCGCTTCGGCACCAGTCGGCCAGATCGCCGAGTGCGCGCCGGGCGATCGCCCGCTTGCGCTCCCGTCCGCGCAACCCCTCCCCTTCGGCCGCGGCGATCGGCGGGAACAGACCGAAGTTGATGTTCATCGGCTGGAACGTCTCCGCCAACGCGCCGCCGGTGACGTGGCCGAGCAGGGCGCCGAGGGCGGTGGTGGGGGGCGGCACCTCCGGCGCGGCGCCCAGCCGCTCGGCGGCGGCGAAGCGGCCGGCGAGCAGCCCGATCGCGGCGCTCTCCACGTAGCCCTCGCAGCCGGTGATCTGGCCGGCGAGGCGCGTCCCGGGCCGCGCCTTCAGCCCGAGGGTCCCGTCCAGCACCCTCGGGCCGTTGACGAACGTGTTGCGGTGCAAGCCGCCGAGGCGGGCGAACTCGGCGCCCTCGAGGCCGGGGATGGTGCGGAACAGCCGCACCTGTTCGCCGTGCTTCAGTTTGGTCTGGAAGCCGACCATGTTGTAGAGGGTGGCGAGCGCGTTGTCCTGGCGCAGCTGCACCACCGCGTACGGCCGCTGGTCCGGCCGGCGGGGGTTGGTCAGGCCCACCGGCTTCATCGGCCCGAAGGCGAGGGTCCGGCGGCCGCGGTCGGCCATCACCTCGATCGGCAGGCAGCCCTCGAAGTAGGGCGTGTCCAGCTCCCAGTCGCGGAACGGCGTCCGCTCCGCGACGCGCAGGGCGTCGACGAACGCCTCGTACTCGTCCTGGCTCAGGGGACAGTTGATGTAGTCGCCGCCGTCGCCCTTGTCGTAGCGGGACTGGAACCAGGCCTTCGAGAAGTCGATGCTGTCGCGGTGGACGATCGGCGCGATCGCATCGAAGAACGCCAGCGCATCCTCGCCGGTGAGGGTGCGCAGCGCCTCGGCCAGGGCCGGCGACGTCAGCGGCCCGGTGGCGACGATGACGCTGTCCCACCCGGTGGGCGGCGGGCCGGCGATCTCCTCGCGGCGGAGGGTGACCAGCGGCTCGGCGGCGAGGGCGGCCTCGACCGCGGCGCTGAAGCGATCGCGATCGACCGCCAGCGCGCTCCCCGCCGGCACCCGGTGGGCGTCGGCGGCGGCCAGGATCAGCGAGCCGAGCCGGCGCATCTCCTCGTGCAGCAGTCCGATGGCGCTGGTCTCGGCGTCGTCGGACCGGAACGAGTTCGAGCACACCAACTCGGCGAGGCCGCCGCCGCGGTGGGCGGGCGTGGTGCGGTGCGGCCGCATCTCGTGGACGATCGCCGGCACGCCGGCGCGCGCCAGCTGCCACGCCGCCTCGCTGCCGGCGAGACCGCCGCCGATGATGTGGACCGGCGCCGTCGGGGGATTGTCCATGTCGCCCGTTGAGGTAGATTGGTTCGCCGCCGACGGCAACGACGATTTTGTCCGCCGCCGTTCGACGGGGCGGGACCGGCCGTGGACATCGATGTCGCAACCATCTGGATCGTGGCGCTGATCGCGGCCGCGGCGCTGACCTTTCGCTACGGACCGCGGTGGCGGGCGCGTTCGCCGTTCGTGACGCCGGAGGCACTGAAGACGCGGCTCGATGCCGGCGACGACGTCGTCGTCCTCGACGTCCGCACCGAGGCCGAGTTCGCGGGCCCGGGCGGGCACGTTCCGGGGGCGATCAACCTGCCGCTCGGCGACCTGCAGGCGCAGCTGCTCGTCCACGGCGGGGATCCGGCGCTGCCCCGCGACCGCCCGATCTACGTGCACTGCGCCGGCTCGATGCGGGCCTCGACCGCCGCCCGGGCGCTCCGCGAAGCCCGTTACACCGAGGTCGCGGTCGTCGACGGCGGCCTTCGCGCCTGGCGCCGCCGCGGCTTTCCGCTCGCCGGGGCTACTCGCTGACGGCGAGGCCGTCCGGGCGGCCGGCGACGACGAAGGTCAAGGCCGCGGGGTCGAGCAGCGTCCGGGCGAGGCGGTTGACGTCGTCGAGGGTGACCGCCTCGATCAGGCCGTTGCGGCGGTCGAGGAAGTCGATACCGAGGTGGTCGAGCTGCATCGCCACCAGGATGCGGGCGATCCGGCCGCCGGAGGTGAAGCGCAGCGGAAACGAGCCGGTGAGGTAGGTCTTGCTGTCGGCGAGTTCGTCGGCGCTGACCCCCTCCTCGGCCAGCCGCCGCCACTCGTCGCGGATCACCGCCACGGTCTCGGCCGCCCGCTCGTTGGCGGTGCCGGCGCTGCCGACGATCAGGCCGGCATGGGCGAACGGCACCAGCGAGGTGCGAACGGTATAGGCGAGGCCCCGCCGCTCGCGCACCTCCGCGAACAGCCGCGAGGTGAACGAACCGGCGCCGAGAACGTGGTTGAGCACGGTCGCGGCGTAGAAATCGGGATCGTCACGCTTGAGGCCGGGCTGGGCGAAGGCGATCGCGCTCTGCCGGGCCGGGGTGTCGACGATCAGGGTGGCACCGGTCGCGGCGGGGCGGACCTCGGCGACCGCCGCCGGCGCGGCGGTGGCCGGGAGCGCGGCGAAGGTGTCGCGCAGCAATCGCGCCAGGTCGTCGGGGGCAACGTCGCCGACCACGCCGATCACCAGATTGTCACGGGCGAACCGCTGCGCGACGAAGGCGCGCAGGTCGTCGACGCCGATCGCCGCGACGCCGGCGGGCGTTCCCCCGGTCGGTCGGCCATAGGGATGGTCGGGAAACAGTGCCGCGGACAGTCGCTCGTGGGCGAGGGTGTCCGGATCCTCGGCCGTCTCGCGGAGGCGCGCTTCCATCTGGCTGCGCACGCGGGCCACCGGTTCGGCATCGAAGCGGGGCCGGGTCAGCGCCAGCCGCAACAGATCGAAGGCGGCGTCGCGGTGTTCGCTCAGTGTCCGCAGGCTGCCGCCGACGGTGTCGGCGGCGGCGTCGAAGCCGAGCCGGATCGCCAGGTCCTCGAGCCGGCGCTGGAACGCCTGCGAATCGAGACCGCCGGCCCCCTCGTCGAGCAGCGCCGCCGTCATCGCGGCGAGGCCTTCCCGCCCGGCCGGATCGAGGGCGGCGCCGCCTCGGAAGGCGAAGGCGACGGTGATGATCGGGTTGGTGCGGTCCTCGACCAGCCAAGCCTCGATCCCGTCGGCCTCGATGCGCTGCACCTCGACCGCGGCGGCGGCCGGCGCGAAGGCGGCGACCAGCAGCACCGCGCCGGCGGCGGCGATCCGGCGAACGAGGCGTGCGATCATTGCAGCGCCATCCGCTCGGCGGCGCCGTCGGAGACGAGGATCGCCGTCACCGAGCGGATCTCGTCGAGAACGGCGCGGGCGGCGCCGTCGACTTACGCCTTGGTCACCGCCCGGATGCGCTCCGGCCAGGCCTCGACATCGGCGACGTCGAGGCCGATCGCCAGCGCCTGGCCCAGCGCGCGGGCGCCGGCGCCGAGCGAGTCGCGCGCATAGACGGCGTCGGCGAGCATCCGGGGCTTGACCCGCGCGAGTTCGTCTTCGTCGATGCCGTCGCGCCGCAGATCGTCGATCGCCGCCGTCATCGCCTGCTCGATGTCCGCCATGGCGACGCCCGGTCGCGGGCTGGCGTAGAGGACGAACGGCGCCGGTCCGCGCCGCGACGCATCGTACCAGGCGCCGGCCGACACCGCGAGCCCGTCCTCGACCACCAGCCGGCGGTAGAGGCGGCTGGTGGCGCCGCCGCCGAGGATGCGGGCCAGCACCTGCAGCGGTTCGGCGTGCTCGCTGGCGCCGTCGCGGTAGCTGGGGGCGAGGTAGCTGCGCTGCCACGCGGGCTGGCGCACCCGCGGATCGGCGAGGGTGATGCGGCGGGCGGCGTGGTGCGGCGGCTCCGCAGGGATCAGCCGCGTCACCGCCGCCGCCGCCGGGATGGCGCCGTAGTGCTTCTCGGCGAGCGGTTTCAGCTCCGCGGCGGTGATGTCGCCGGCGACCACCAGGATCGCGTTGTTGGGGGCGTACCACTGGCGATAGAAGGCGAGCACGTCCTCGGTGCCGAGGTCGCGGATCTCGTGCTCCCAGCCGATCAGCGGCCGGCGATAGGGGTGGTTGAGGTAGAGGACGGCGTCGGTGTGCTCGGCCAGCACCGCGGCCGGGTCGTTGTCGATCCGCTGGTGCCGTTCCTCGAGGACGATCTGGCGCTCGGTGGCGACCTGGTCGTCGGTCAGCACCAGGTTGGTCATCCGGTCGGCCTCCATCTCCATCACCATCTCCAGCCGGTCGCGGGCGACGTTCTGGAAGTAGGCGGTGTAGTCCGAAGAGGTAAAGGCGTTCTCCTGGCCGCCGTGGCGGGCGACGATCTCGGAGAACTCCCCGGGGGCGCGGGTTTCGGTGCCCTTGAACATCAGGTGCTCGAGCAGGTGCGCGATCCCGCCCCGGCCCGGCGGCTCGTCGATGCCGCCGACCTTGTACCAGATCATGTGACTGACCACCGGCACCCGATGGTTGGACACCACCACCACCTGCAGCCCGTTGGCGAGCGTGAAGGTCTCCGGATCGAACACCGCGGCGCTCGCGCGACCGCCGGCGGCGACGATCGAGAGCGCGACGGCGAGCGCGACCATCAGCCACGGGCGCAGGTGGCGCAAGCCGGTGGGTGCCGTTCGGATGCTCATCGCGGTCATGTCCCCGTTGCCGTTACCGGGTGCGGTCCCGTCCTGATATGGCTTCGGCCGCCGGCGTGGCAATCGCCGGCCGCCCCGGGGGTGGCGGCGGTCTGACGACAAAATGATGACAGGGTCGCCGGTTTCGACGACAACCGTTCCGCCCCCGTGGCGGTCAGCGCGTTGATTCGCCGACAAACCGGCGGTCCCCAAACGTGCGCGATCATCAAAAGTCAACATTTGTCATCATTTTTCGAGCCCAACGAATTGATATTCCACGATTGCAACCAGCACGCTCATCGTCGAAGATCGTCCTCGTTGCCTCATAGCGCATTGATTCGACGTTGTTTTCATCCCATGCAGACGTCACACCGCGGCGCGTGGGGTTATTCGAAATCCGTTGACGTTCAATCCCTTGGCCGGAATCGTCTCAACCAGCGCGCGAGGCCGGCCGGGCCACCCGAGGGGCCGTGTCGCACAGCCGACCCCGACCGGCCTTTCCGTCTCGTGTACCCGAATGAGACCGCCAAATCAAGGAAAAAAGTCCTCGTGATGCCGCGCCGCCGCCACCCCCGCGCGCCCCTCAGCGGCCGCCGGCCCGCCGCCGCGCCTCGTCCAGCGCCGGCCGGTCGACCGGCGCCCTATGCAGGCCGAAGAGATCATCGCGCGGCGGTCGCTCCGCCGCCCTCCGGAGGGCGGCAGCGGCCGCGTCTCAGCCGCCGGCGGCGGCCGGCGGCGGCGCGTTGTAGCGGCGGAAGAAGGCGAGGAAGTCGGCCGCCGGCAGCGGCTTCGAGAAGTGCCAGCCCTGGGCGAGGGCGACGCCGCGCTCGCGCAGGTAGATCATCTGCGCCTCCGTCTCGACACCCTCGGCGATGATCCGGAGACCGAGCTGGTTCGCCATCTCGATGATGATCGCGGCGAGCCCGGACGACGCCGCCGCGGTGCCGATGGTCGCGACGAACGCCTTGTCGATCTTCAGGTAGTCGAGGCGGAACTTCCCGACGTAGGCGAGGCTGGAGTAGCCGGTGCCGAAATCGTCGATCGCCACTTCCGAGCCGAGCGCGGCGAGCCCGTCGATCACCCGCTGGCAGCCCTCGTCGTCGACCAACCCGCGCTCGGTGACCTCGAACAGCAGCTGCCGCGGCTCGATGCCGGCCTCCTCGGCGGCGTGTTTGGCGTCGGCGATCACCTCCAGGTCGACGAAGTGGGCCGGTGCCAGATTGACGGCGATGTGGGCCTCGGCGTGTTCGCGCAGCAGCGCCCCCATCTCCTTGCCCACTTCGCGCATCAGCCAGCGGGTGATCGGCACGATCACCCCGGTCTCCTCGGCCAGCGCGATGAACAGATCGGGCGGCACCAGTCCGCGGACCGGATGGCGCCAGCGGATCAGCGCCTCGGCGCCGACGCAGCGGTCGCGCTGCAGATCGATCACCGGCTGGTAGTGGACCTCGAACTCCTGGTCCTCGAGGGCATCGGTCAACTCGTCCGCGAACGACGACCGCCGACCGGCGAGGTGGACCGCGGCCGCCACCAGCGCCAGCCCGGCGAGGCCCCCGAGGGCGCCGTTGAGCATCAGGTTGCGGCGCCAGTCGGCGAGAGCCCAGGCGCGGGTGGCCGAGGCGGTGACGCTGGTCTCGAACAGGCTGGTCTCGCGGGTAGCGCTCAGCCTCTCGGTCGCCGGCGGCGGCGCATCGCCGTGACCGGCGAGCCGCTGGCCGGCCATCGTCACCACCGCCGTGCCGTCGGTGCCGAGCGCGTCGGCCGGCAGCGCGCCGAACAAGAGATCGGGCGGGATCAGCACCCCGATCCAGCCGCCGTGGCGCAACCGATGGCCGGCGACGATCGAGAGGCCGGGAAAGAAGTCGGTCTCGATCGGCGGCGTGAACGCGACCAGCGACCCGGCCGGAACGATCACCGTCGGCGGCCCGTGAACCGGGATCGGCCGCTGCAGCTTGCCGAACGAGGTGCATTCGAGCCGGTTGTCGGGGGAGACATAGGCGATCCCGCGAAACGCATAGAGGGCAGCGGCCTTGGCGCGCATTTCGAGGATCAGGGTGTCGCTGCAGCCGGCACGGGCGAACCAGGCGAGATCGGCGAGGGTTCCCTCCGCCGTCCACAGCACCTGCCCGACGTGGTCCGCGAGTTGCGCGGCGACCTGTCCGACCCGGGTCTCGCCGCGATGGATCGCCGCTCCGCGGGTGAAGGCGAGGCTGGCGACCACCGGCAGCAGCGCAAGGAACGCCGCGCCGACGGCAAAAAAGACCCTGCGCGTCGTCCGTCGCGTCACCGTGGTCCTCCGTCACCCCGTCGCCGGCCGATCTTCGCCGGTCTCGCCGCCGAAGTCCACCGCCGCCCGGCGCCGGCCGTCCGGTCGCTAGGCGGGGCCGGCCAGCACGATGTCGAACACGCCGGCGAGCGCTCCCGCCTCGACCTCCGGCGCGGGCGCGAGGGCGACGAGGACGGCGGCGCGGGCGGCGGGATCGGTGATCCGCCGCAGCAGGAAATCGCCGTCGTTGAGGGGCTCGCCCTCGACGTACATCTGGGTGATCAGCGGCGGCCGCCCCGGCGCGGTGACCGCGAAGTGGATGTGAGGGGTGCGGCCCGGATAGGGCACCGGACGAATGGTCCGGAACCGGTAGCCGCCGTCGGGCGCGCTCTCGGTGCGCCCGTAGCCCTGGAAGCCGGGATCACGGCCGCCGCCGTCGCGGGGATGGTGGTAGGCGCCGAAGGCGTCGCACTGCCAGATCTCGACCAGCGCCCCGGGCAGCGGCCGGCCGTCGGGGTCGAGGATGCGCCCGGCGACGTGCGTGACCGTGCCCTTCGCCGGCTCCGACCGGCCGGCGACGGTGACCAGATCGGCGTCCGAGTCGAGCGGCTTGGTCCGTGGGTAGAACGGCCCGGCGGTCTGGCGCGGGGTCGGCGTCAGGCCGGCGAGGGCGGGCGCGGCGAGGGTGACGGCGGCGCTCGTCAAGGCGGTCGTCAGTGCCCGCCGCCGGGTGAGCAGTGGTCCGCCGATCGACGCGCCGCCCCGGCCGTCGGTGACGGCGCCGCCCCTGTGCCGCAGGTCGATGTCCATCCGTCCGGTCCTCGTGCTGTCGCAGATGCCTTGCGGAGGATGTGGCCCCTCGTGCGGCGCGCCGCCAGTCACCGCCCGCCGAATGCGCCCCGCTCCCGCCGCCGCACCCGGGATTCGGCGAGCGCCTCGGCGAATCCGTCGAGGGCGAGGTGCTCGTCGCGGGGCGCGGTGCCGGCGGCCGCGAACGACCGCACCACCAGATGGCGGCCGAGCCGCATCTCGTCGACGAGATCGGCCGCCGCGACGCCGCGCCAGACGGCCTCGCCGACCCGGTTGGGGTAGGCCCCATGGGGCGGATTGGCATCGACGCGCAGGTACACGGGCGAGCCGGGAACGACCCCGCCACGCACCCGGACGACGACCCAGTAGACGCCGTCGGCCTCTTCGCCGACGACGATCTCGCTCCGTCCGTCGAACAGCGTCGGCGGCGGGGCCTGCAGGGTGCACCAGTGGCGCCGGGTCGGCTCGTCGTAGGCGCAGAGGACGCTCCAGTCGCCGAACGTCGCCATGTAGGTGACATAGGCCGCCGCCGCCGCCAACGCCGCCGCCGGCCAGAGCGTCGCGGCGAGGGCGATCACCGCCGCCGCGAGGCGCGGCGCCGGACGGGGGCTGGCATTCTTCCCCCTGTGATGGTAAGATGCCCTGTCATGCAATCCGAGATAGTCCTCCGATGGGCCGGTCGCCTCGCGATCGGAGCGGCGGCGGGTCTGCTGGCCGCGAGCGTGATCGGCCGCGCCGAGGCCGGCCGCTACGCGCGATCGGAGCGGCCGTACTGGGAGGTCGGCCGCCTCGATCCGGCGCTCACCGACGCCTGCCGCCGGTCGGTGTTCAACCAGATCCACGACCAGCGACTGCACATCGGCTTCGGCGGCGAGGCGGGCGCCGGGACCGTCGGCGTCGCCAAGCTGGGTTGGAACCTGCGCGATCTCACCGGCCTCGCCCGCCCCCGCGTCACCTACCACTTCTTCAACGACGGTCATTCCACCTGCAGGGTGTTCGTGGCCGGCCGCTGAGGCGCCGCCGCCGTGGCGTCGCGGGCCCACGGGATCGACGCCGATCCGTTCAGCGCTGGGGACCGAGGGTCTTCAGGTAGTCGATGATCTCGCGCCGCAGCTCGGCATCGGCGATGCGGATGGTCTTCGTGGAGCCGGGCGCGAAGGCACGCGCGTCCGCCAGATAGCGGTCGAGATCGTCCTCCGACCAGGTTCCCCCCTTTGCCAGCAGCGCCTGAGAATAGGCGTACCAGTTGCGCGCGCGCGCCTTCTCGGCGCCGACGATGCCATACAGTCCGGGCGCGACCCGGAACGACCCCCCCGCCTCCAGGCTGTGGCAGACGACGCAGTCGCGGGCGACGGTGTCGGCGCCCCACGACTTCGGCGCGTAGCGGGGGGTCGCATCGGCGGCCGCGGCGGGCGATGCCGCGGCGAGCAATCCGGCCACCGGCACGGCGACGAGCAGGCGGCGGGCGGCCATCCGGCCGCAGGCGAACGATCCAGACCTGGCCATCACTCGATCCTCCCCGCCGTTGTTCCGTGGTCTCCAGCCACTCTGGCGAGTATAACCGAAGTGATCGGCGGGCAATACCCCGATGCGTCGGCACCGGACGGCTTCGCGCGGCGGACCCAGGGTGGGGGAGGGGCGGCATGAGCAGGTTCACGGCGGCGGAATGGCAGCGCATCCGTGACCGGCTGAACGCCGAACCCGGTCGCTACGGGCTGCCGGCCCGCGTCTACGGCTCGGCCGTCCTCGCCTCCGCCAACGTCCGCAAGCTCGGGGCCCGGAGCCGCCGCGACGCCCACACTTGGCAGTTCTTCGCCGACGTGTTCCGCCACTTCGATCTGCTGGCGGTGCAGGAGGTGCTGGACGACATGGACGGACTGCGCCACATCGCGGCGCTGATGGGCGACGGCTTTGGTCTGGTGGTCTCCGACACCACCGGCTCGTTCCCCAACGAGGGCGGGCTCGCCGAACGGCTGGCGTTCGTGTTCAACTGGTCGGTGGTGCAGCGCAAGGAGCTGGTCACCGACGTGACCTACGACCGCACCAAGGTGCTGGAGATCCTGTTCGACAACGACCGGGTGATCCACGAGGCGATCCAGAAGGCGCGCGACGATCCGGCCTATCGCCGCAAGCTGCAGGACTACGAGGAGCGGCTGCGCAAGTTCGAGGCGGAGGGAGGGCGGCGACCGGTCAGGCCCTCGTTGCCCGTCAAGATGCCGGTGTTCCTGTCCTTCATCCGCACGCCGTTCGCGGTGATGTTCGAGATCCGCGGCCACCCGGGGGCCGAGCGCTACACCTTCCTCGCGGTCAACGCCCACCTCTACTACGGCACCTACATCGACGACCGCCGTCAGGAGTTCGACGCGCTGATGGCCTGGATCATGGGCCGGGTGCAGCAGGGCGACGTCAACGACTCGCTCAACATCGTGCTGCTCGGCGATCTCAATCTCGACTTCGACAACCCCGACAACGACCGGCCGCGCATCGTCGAGCTGATCGACCGGCTGAACCGGACGGGCGGCAGGCAGGTGGAGGTGTACTTCCCGTTCCTGCACCCCCATCCGCCGACCGCCGGCCAGCAACTGATGGGCCGCGACGGCCGGCTGCTGCGCACCAACGCCCGGCTCAGCGAGACCTTCGATCAGATCGGCCTGTTCTCCCGCGATGCGCGGCTGAAGCGGCTCGACAACCTGAGGGCCGGCGTGGCCGAGCGGGGACCGGATTTCGGCGTCTTCGACTTCGTCAACCTGTTCAGCGAGGCCCTGCTCGAGCGGACGTTCGACGAGTTGTCGGCGGCCGAACGGCAAGCATTCGTCGCCCGCTTCGAACACGCGGTCAGCGACCACATGCCGCTGTGGTTCCGCATCCCGCTGCCCGACGTCGAGCCGGGACGCGCCGCCCGCCCGCCGTGATCCGCCCGCCGTGATCCGCCCGCCGGGGCGGTCGATCGGGGCCGTCAGAGGACGGTCATTTCCCAGTGACAGAGTTCGCTCCGCCGGCCGGTCGCGCGGGCCGGGTCGTCGTCGGCGAGCGGCGCGATCGGTGGCCCCGACCGGCGGGGGCCGGCCGCCGCGTCCGCGGACGCGACAGAGCGACCGCCGCCCCCGGTCTTGGCGCGATACATTGCCGCGTCCGCCTTGTCGAGAAGACCGCGGGCGTCGCCACCGTCGCCCGGATACAGGCTGACCCCGATGCTCGCCGACAGGCTGATGTCGATGCCGTCGACCCGGAACGGTCGCGACAACCGGTCGACGATCCGGCGCGCCACCGCGGCGGCGTTGTCCGCGCCCCCGATGTCGGGCAGAACGACCACGAACTCGTCGCCGCCGAGCCTCGCCGCGATGTCGCCCGGCGCGAGCGCCGACAAGGGAGCGTCGCCCTCGGTGTCGGTCGGCCGGCGCCGCTTCATCCGCACACAGTCGACGAGCCGCTCGCCGACCTGCCCGAGCAGGGCGTCGCCGGTGTCGTGACCGTGGCTGTCGTTTGCGGACTTGAACGCGTCGAGATCGACGAACAGCACGGCGAGGCCTTCCCGGCGTCGCCGCGCGGTCGCCAGTCGCTGGTTGAGGAACTCCAACAGGAACACGCGATTGGGCAGGCCGGTCAGGGTGTCGAAATAGGCGAGATGGCGGACCCGTTCCTCGTCCCGGATCTGCCGGGTCAGGTCGCGGGCGATGCCGACGACGGGATTGCCGTCGGGCGGTCCGGCCCCGGGGTCGACCGCCTCCTGATAGAGGATGATCTCCGCGCCGTCGGGGCGCCGGTAGCGGCAATGGATTCGGAATCCGCCGCCGCGTCGGCGGGCCCGACGGACCGCCTCGACCACCCGGATGCGATCCCGCGGATGCACGGACCGCAGGAAGTGCCGGTAGGAGAGGAGACGGTCGCCGGCATCGAGGCCGAGGATGTCAGCGAGGGCGCGCGAGCAGACGACCGTCTTGCCGTCGCGCCGCCACTCCCAGAAGCCGATCGGCGCCGCGGCGTTCCCACCGGTCTCGTCGCCGTCGGCGGGTCGGCCGTGGTCGTCGGTTGCCGCCATGATCGCCTCGATGCACGCCTCGGGTGCCTCGCGGGCCCGGTCGCGCCGCCGCCTCGATCGTCGGGAGCCGTGCCCCGGCGCCCGGAGGGGCCCAAATGGGGATATTGTTAGCGGTCCCCGCCCGCCGCCGCAACACCGGCGTGTGCATCGGTCACGGCGACACGGTCGCGGCGAGTTGAACGCCGCGGACGGCGGCGGCATAGTCGGGACGCAGGCGCCACTTGCGCAGCACCTGAATCGCCTGCTCCTGGTGCAGGAACTCGTAGAACGCCTCGGCCTTTCGGGTGTCGATGCGGATCTGCGCCCGCAGCTGCGGCCGCGCCATCCGGCTGAGCGCGAACAACCGCGAGAAGGCGTCGGCGGGAATGCCGACCGCCCGGCAGGCGATGCCGAGGCCCTCGCCCCCCGGCTCGAACAGGAGCCGCCGCGTGAGGCCGCTGCGCAGGCCGGTGACGCGTGCGAACAGGGCGATGGCGAGGGCGACCTCGCCTTCGGCGAGACTGGCGAGCAGCAACGCGGGCTCGAGGCGGCCGGTTTGGGCGAGCACGTCGGCCAGCGCGTCGGCGCGGCCCCGCGCCGGCACCTCGGGAATGCCGGCGACCTCGGCGGAGACCACGCTCTCCATGATTTCGTCGACCAGCATCTCGTCGAGGTCGTGGTGCTGCAGCACGTGCTGGCGGAGGGCGGCGGCGATCCACAGGGTCGTTCGCCGCGCCGGCTCCTGTGCCAACTCCTCCCGGCGCACGATCGGCTCGTGAGTGGAATCGACCCTTTTCGCCTGCTCGAGCAGGTAGTCCATGGTCGCCCGGGCGATCTCGGTCTCCGCATGGTGCAGGAACGTCTCGACAAGGGTGGCCCGGCCGCCGCTCGCCGCAGAGCTCGGAAGGGGATCGCGTTCGCGATTCTCCTTGAGCGCCAGCATCAACCGGTGCTCCAGGTGGCGGTGGCGGACGATCTCGATGAGGTCCTCCGCCTTCAGGGCCGGACTGCGGGACAGCATCCGGTAAGCGACGTCACCGGTGCGCAGCGCGTCCGCGATCTCCGGCGAGCCCTCCGGGGTCGTCGCCAGCGCGTCACAGAACGTCCGGCGCAGCGATCCCTCGATATCGCCGACGATCTTGTGCAGGATCGACGACATCGACGCACGCTCGCGGTCGGTAAGAAAATCGCCCTTGTCTGAAAATAGATCGGAAATGGTTTCGGCCAAGGCCGCCCGGCTTTCGACGGTCTTGAGACGAGCCAGGGCGATCAGATAATCGCTGGGCAACCCCGTCATTCCCGCGTTTCCAAGCCGAGGCACGAGTTCTCATAAATAACTTGATGCGACATCAATTTCACCTCATTTGGGTAAAAATAACGCCGCAATTGTTCTTGTTGATCGCCGATATTATAGAACTTATGCTCTGGTTGATTTATTGCGGCGTTCTGACGCCGCATTGCCGTCCCCATGCAACGAACCGCTAACCTATACGGTGGGGTCTCGAATTGCCATATCTTCGTTCAGCGCGGGGTTTGCTTTCGGCGATGCCGGTCCCGTTATTTCGAACCGTCCGGTGAATGCTTGGTTCCCCGCTCCCCTGACGCCTTGCGCGAGGGTGCCCTGTGCGCCGCCGGGATCCCGGCGACGCCGAGGCGCCGATCAGCGGCTGCAGACGACGGCGAGGTCATCGACGTAACCGGTGCCACGCAGCCAGCACGCCCGCAGACGGCCGCGCCGGTCGACGAACCACAGCGTCTCGCCGGTTCCCACCAGTCCCGACGAGGCCGGTGTCGCCGCCGCGGTGCGGCCGCCGGGCCGTGATCCGGTGTCCGCTCGCGGCGTTCCGCGCAGCACGGTGACGCCCGCTCCGGCGCGGGCGGTCGAGACGACCTCGCTTTCGGACCCACGAACGACGGCGATGTCCGCAGCCGCCGGCGCGGCAACCGAAGCAAGCGCGGCGAGGCCGCACCACAGTCCCCATCCGAGGGCTCTTCCCATTCCTGCGTCCTCCCGGTCCTTTGTTGTCGACAGCTTCGCAGATGCGCATCGGTCTCGGCAACACCCACACGGGCCGCCTTCGACGCGTTTTTCGCGTCTCCGCCCGCCGCGGGTCGGGATCCTTGCCGCCGCCACCCGGCCCGACCATATCCTCTCCATGAGCCCACCCCCGGTGGCGGGGGGTCAGGAAGGAGAAGCGAGGAGCGATGACCGTCAAGCTGACCGTGCAGGGGATGAGCTGTGACCACTGCGTGCGCGCCGTCCGCGACGCGCTCGCCCGGGTGCCCGGGGTCGATCGGGTGGTCGACGTCAGTCGCGAGCGCGGCGAGGCGGCCGTCGAGGGACATCCCGACGTCGCCGCCCTGATCGCCGCGCTGGCGGCGGCGGGCTACGCCGCGAAGGCGGTCTGAGGGCATGCCCCGGGACGCCTGTCCGCTGCATCTCGACGCCGCCGCGCGCAACGACGCCCGCCGTCGTCTGCTCACCGTCAAGGGGCACGTCGAGGGCATCCTCCGCATGCTGGAGGACGAATCGGTGTACTGTGTCGACGTCCTGAGGCAGACCAAGGCGGTCGAAGGGGCGTTGCGCAAGGTCGGCGACGCGGTGCTGCGCAGCCATCTGAGGGACCATGTCGTCACCGCCACCGCGCGCGGCGACAGCGACCGCATCGTCGAGGAACTGATGGAGGTCCTCAAGTACCACGGCGGGACGTCACGATGACCGAACGTCGGACCTTCCGGGTCGAGGGGATGACCTGCGCGAGCTGTGTCGCCCGGGTCGAGCGCGCGATGGCAGCGCTGCCGGGCGTGGTCGAGGCGAGCGTCAACCTCGGCCTGGAGCGGGCCACCGTCACCTTCCGGCCGGGAGATGTCGATGCCGCACGGATCATGGCGGCGGTCGCCGCGGCCGGCTACGGGGTCGGCGTTGCCGACGAGGGCGGCCGCCCGGACCGAGAGGCGGAGGCGCGGCAGGCTGAGATCACCGCCTTGCGGCGGAGCCTGGCGTTCGCCGCGGCGCTGACCCTGCCGCTGGTCGCCGTCGCCATGCTGCGGATGGTGCCGGGCATCGGTCCGCCGATGCTGTCGCTGCTGGACGAGCGTGTCTGGCAGGTGCTCGAGGGGGCGCTGGCGACTCCGGTGCTGCTGGTCGCCGGCGGCCGCTTCTTCCGCCAGGCCGGGGCGGAACTCCGGCACCTCAATCCCGGAATGAGCACCCTCGTCGCCCTCGGCACCGGCGCCGCCTACCTCTACTCGCTGGCGGTGGTGCTGGCGCCCGGGCTGTTTCCGGCGGGCACCGCCGGCACCTATTTCGAGGCGGCGGCGGTCATCGTCACCCTGATCCTGCTCGGCAGGCTGCTGGAAGCGGTCGCCCGCGGGCGGACCTCCGAGGCGATCAGGCGGCTGATCGGGCTGCAGCCGAAAACCGCCCGCCGGATCCGCGACGGCCGCGAGACGGAGATCCCGATCGAGGCCGTGGCCCTCGGCGATGCCCTCGCGGTGCGTCCGGGCGAGCGGCTGCCGGTGGACGGCACCGTCGTGGAGGGCCGCAGCTACGTCGACGAATCGATGATCACGGGTGAGCCGGTGCCGGTCGACAAGCGTGTCGGCAGCGAAGTGGTCGGCGGCACCGTCAACACCACCGGCGCCTTCACGATGCGGGCGACGCGGGTCGGCGCCGACACCGTGCTGAGCCGGATCGTCCGCATGGTCGAGGAGGCACAGAGCGGCAAGCCGCCGATCCAGAAGCTCGCCGACCGGATCGCGTCCGTGTTCGTGCCGGTCGTGCTGGCCGTCGCCGCGCTCACCTTCCTGGTCTGGCTGGGGTACGGGCCGGTGCCGGCGGAGCGGTACGCGCTGGTGACGGCGGTCTCGGTGCTGTTGATCGCCTGTCCCTGCGCGATGGGACTGGCGACCCCGACCGCGATCATGGTCGGCACCGGACGCGGCGCCGAGATGGGGGTGCTGATCCGCAGGGGCACCGCCCTGGAGGCGCTCGCCCGCGTCGACACCGTGGTGCTCGACAAGACCGGAACGCTCACCGTCGGCCGTCCGCAGCTCACCGACTTCGTCGACCTCCGCGCCGATACCGGCGCGGCGACGGATCCGGCGCTGCTGCGACTGGTCGCCGCCGCCGAGAGCCGCAGCGAACACCCGGTCGCGGCCGCGATCGTGCGCGAGGCGGCGGTGCGCGGTCTCGATCTGCCGCCGGCCGCCGACGTCCGCGCCGTGCCCGGCTTCGGCCTCGAGGCGACCGTCGACGGACACCGGATCCGCATCGGCGCCGACCGCCACATGGCGAGCGCCGGTATCGCCCTCGGGGCCGCCGCCGGGCGGGCGGCCGCGTTCGCCGCCGCCGCCAAGACGCCGCTGTTCGTCGCCGTCGACGGCGCCCTCGCCGCCGTCGTCGGCGTCGCCGACCCGCTCAAGGAGGGCAGCCGCGAGGCGGTCGCCGCCCTGAATGCCCTCGGCCTGCGGGTGGCGATGCTGACCGGCGACCATGCGGCGACGGCGCGCGCGATCGCCGGCCAGGCCGGGATCGATCACATCGTCGCCGAGGTGCTGCCGGACCAGAAGGCCGCGGAAGTGAGGCGATTGCGGGCGGCCGGCCACCGGGTGGCGTTCGTCGGCGACGGCATCAACGACGCCCCGGCGCTGGCCGAAGCCGACGTCGGCATCGCCATCGGCACCGGCACCGACATCGCCATCGAGGCCGGCGACGTCATCCTGATGTCGGGCGATCTGCGCGGGATTGCCGGCGCCGTCGCGTTGGCGAAGCGGACCCTGCGGACGATCCGGGTCAACTTCTTCTGGGCCTACGCCTACAACGTGGCGCTGATCCCGGTCGCCGCCGGCCTGCTCTATCCCGCCCTCGGGGTCTTGCTCGATCCGATGCTGGCGGCGGCGGCGATGAGCGTCTCCAGCCTGCTGGTGGTCGCCAACTCGCTGCGCTTGAGGGGGTTCCGACCGCCGCCAAACGGCGGGCCGCGGCGTCCGCAGCGGACACCGACCCTGCGGCAGCAACCGGCATAGAGTCGCTTCAGAATCTGTTCAACCTCGAAAACACCTCAAATGGGGCGTAGAGGGCGCGCCGCGACTCGCGCGTTGGTTCCATAAACCGTCGGCACCCTGCAATTTCTAGTTTCAGAGCCTCGGGTTGCTCAGCCGGGCGGCGTGTTTTTCCACAAATGGGCTAGAGCCGCCGCGTTTCCGATTTGGTCTCGCGTTCGGCGCGGCAACCGCCATCTGGCGCCGTGCCTCATGAAAAAAACTATATGTAACAGAATGTTATGGGATTGACTATTTTTTGGGCAAGGCTGGCCGGAGCCAGGATCCGCCAGGGATCGGCCCGTCTGCGCCAACATTGCGCACAGAGTTGTCCACAGAAATCGGGGATGTTGCCGGAGCGCAATAGTCGGGTCCGCCCCCGTATCGGAACGGCCATGCTTCGCGACCGTGTCGCGGCCTGCGTTTCGGTCTTGCCGAGGCGGGCGACGGCGCCGAAGATCGTCCGGCGGCCTGTCCCGGCAGGCCGGTGTCCCGCTCGACGGAGGGGTCCCCCGATGCAGCTCGCCCGCTTCCCGCGTCTTCGGTTCGCCCATCTGCCGACGCCGCTCGAGCCCCTCGAGCGGCTGAGCCGCGAGCTCGGCGGTCCGGCGCTCTACGTCAAGCGTGACGACTGCACCGGGCTGGCGTTCGGCGGCAACAAGACCCGCAAGCTCGAGTTCCTGATGGCCGATGCGCTGGCGCACGGCGCCGACACGGTGATCACCGCCGGCGGGGTGCAGTCCAACCACGTCCGCCAGACCGCCGCCGCCGCCGCCCGGTTGGGCCTCGGCTGCGAACTCGTGCTGACCCGGAACGTGCCGTGGTCGGCGCCCGACTACGAGGAGACCGGCAACGCCCAGATCGACCGTCTGTGCGGCGCCCGGGTGCATATCCATCCCGCCGGCACCGACCGCGATGCGGCGATGGACGAGATCGCCGGCTGGGTCCTCGCCGACGGCGGCCGACCCTACGTCATCCCGGTCGGCGGGTCCAATCCCGTCGGGACGCTCGGCTACGTCGTCTGCGCCCTCGAACTCGAGCAGCAGGCGGACGATCGCGACATCGAGATCGACTGCGTCGTCCATGCCTCGAGCAGCGGCGGCACCCAGGCCGGGCTGGTGGCGGGCTTCCGCGCCATCAACAGCGACACCCGCGTGATCGGCATCGACGTCGACGCCGACACCGCGGCGGTCGCGGCCGACGTCGGTCGGCTGGCACAGGCGACCGTCGAGCGGCTCGGCCTGTCCGCGGACGTCGCGGAGGACGTTGTCGTCGAGGCGGGGTATGCCGGCGACGGCTACGGCGTGCCGACCGCGGGGATGCTCGACGCGGTGACCCGGCTCGCCCGCGGCGAGGGTCTGGTCCTCGATCCGGTCTACGCCGGCAAGGCGATGGCGGGGCTGATCGACCTGGTCGGCAGCAGTCGCTTTCGCTCGTCCGAGACGGTGGTGTTCCTGCACACCGGCGGGACACCGGCGCTGTTCGCCTATCGGCGTGCCTTCGACCGGCCGGACTAGCTCCGGTCACCGCGTCACCAGTAGCGCATGGCGGCGCGGTAGATCGCCGCCAGGTCGGCCTCGGTGACGGCGATCGAGGCCTGCGCCAGCGGCCGCTTCTGGGCGAAGGCGCTGGCGGCGAGGCGCGGGATGTCGGCCTCGCCGTAGCCGATGGCGGCGAGCCCGGACGGCAGGTCCGTGGCGCGCATCATCGCCACCAGGGTCGCCGCCAGCACGTCGCCGGCGTCCGCCGGATCGAGCCGGGAAACGTCGGCACCGAGGGCTTCAGCCGCCCGCAGGTGGCGTTCCGGGTCGGCGCGGGCGGTGAACCGGAAGGCGGCCGGCGCGTTGATCACCACCGAGATCCCGTGCGGCACCATCGGGTCGGCGTTCTCGTAGCCGCGCGCCGTGTAGTCGTGGTTGAACTGCGACACCGGATAGGACATGGCATGGGGGATGTGGACCCCGGCGCTGCCGAAGGCGAGGCCGGCCAGCGTCGCCGCGAACATCAACCGGTGGCGGGCCTCGGCATCGTCCGGGTCGCGGGCGGCGCGCACCAGGCAGGCGCCGCCGATGCGGATCGCCGCCAGGCTGCCGATGTCACTGTAGGGTGTCGCCCCCTGGTAGGGGGGCCGCTCGTTCGGGTGGGTCGGGCGCGCCCGCGCGGTGAACGGCCGCGCGGTGTAGGATTCGATCGCGTGGGTCAGCACGTCGAAGCCGGTGGAGGCGATCACTCCGGCCGGCAGGCTGTCGGTGGTGGTCGGATCGACCACCGCCATCCGCGGCTTGAGCAGGTTGGAGGAGATGCCGGTCTTCACCCCGGCCCGGCTGAGATCGAAGATGATAATCCCGGTGGTCTCGCTGCCGGTGCCGCAGGTGGTCGGACAGGCGATGTGCGGCTTGATCGGCCCCGGCACCGGTTTCGCCCCGCCGATTGGCGCATTGACGTAGGCGAGCGGGTCGTCGGGATAGGTGGTGAGCAGGTTCGCCGCCTTGGCGGTGTCCATCACCGAGCCGCCGCCGAGCGAGACGTAGCCGTCGAAATCGCCGTCGCGACAGAACCGGGTCGCCTCGGCGATCGTCCGGTCGGTGGGCTCGGCGTGGCATCCGTCGTAGACGACGGCGTCGAGGCCGGCCCCGGCGAGCGCGGCGCGGGCCACCCCCACCGCCTCGGTCGCCGCGACGTTGGTGTCGGTGAACAGCACCACCCGCCGCATGCCGAGCGAGCGGGCATCCGCCCCCAGCTCGGCCAGCGCGCCGACCCCGAATTTCATCGCCGCGGCGGTGACGGTGAAGATCGTGTCGCCGTCCGGCGCGTTCAAGTCGTCGTTCGCCGCTGCCATGAGCCGCCTCCCTTGCCAGAGCCGCCATCGTCAAGGCGCACCGCCTCCGCGCCGGGGTGACCGGCGTCACTGCGCCTGCACACGATTTCGCGCAGATTTTCCACGAATTCGTTTCATGCAATCAAGTGTGGACAGGAGGCGATGATGATCAAAGGGAGTTCCAAGGCGGGCGTGCTGGCGGCGGCGGTGGCCGCCTTCGGACTGGTGACGGCGGCGAGTGCCCCGGCGTCGGCGGCCTTCATCTCGTCGTTCAGCCGCACCACCAACGACGGCGTGTTCACGCTGTCGGCGGCGCAGGCGAGCTATCTCGGCGTGCCCACCGCCGATCGGCTCGGGTTCGTCAGGATCCGCAGCGGCGGCACGCCGAGTGTCAGCTGGTCGGCCGGGGACACGTTCGATGCGACGTCGATCATGGCGTTCGTCACCTCGAACGCCGCCAACATCCTCGGTCTCTTCAACGGCGTCGGCGATCCCGCGCTGATCGCGTACACGGGGAGCGCCTTCGATCCGCTGGGCACCACCACCCTGCTGACGTCCGGCGACGTCTCTCGGGGCGTGGCGTTCGCCTTCTCCAGCACCGGCGGCAACGTGGTCTTCAAGGGCACCACGACGTTCTCCGGCGCTCAGACACAGGGTCCCTCGATGTCGCCGGTGCCGCTTCCCGGCACGGTGTGGCTGTTCGGGACGGCGATCGCCGGGCTCGGCGTCTTCGGCTGGCGGCGGCGGGCGGCCTGACGGCCCCGTCGCAATTACCCTCTACGAGGCGGCCCGCCGGACGGGGCCGCCTCTCCATTTCCGCCGCCGCGGCGATCGCGGACCCCGGGCGGCGGAGCGCCGTCGTCAGGCGCAGCGGGCGCCGGCGGGCAACGCCCGACGACGGGTCAGCCTGATCCATATCCGATGCAACAGGGCGGCGAAGGCTTCGCTCCGCGCCCGTTCGCCGCGGCGAAGGTACACGGTCATCTGGTCCCGGGTGGGGTGGGTGAAGGTGCCGGTCATCGTTCGATCTCCTTTGCCATGCCCCCAACCTACGTTGTTGCTCCTCGGACGTTAATCCCGTAAGATTTCACAAGACTAGTGAATTTCGGTCATAAATGATGAGCGGATGGACAAGCCGGGAGAGATGGCGGCGTTCGTCCGCGTCGTCGAGGCGGGCGGATTCTCGGCGGCGGCACGGGCGCTCGGACTGACGCCGTCGGCGATCAGCAAGCTGATCGGGCGCCTCGAGGATCGCCTCGGCGCCCGCTTGTTGCAGCGGACCACCCGCCGGATCGCCCTCACCCACGAGGGAGTCGCCTTCTACCAGCGCAGCGTCCGCATCCTGCGCCAGATCGAGGAGGCGGAACAGGCGATCAGCGAACTGCACGTCGCGCCCCGCGGGACGCTGCGGGTCAACGCCGCGGTCGCGTTCGCCACCTATCGCATCGTGCCGCTGCTGCCCGAGTTCCTGGAACGATATCCGGAGGTCCATCTCGAATTCGCGGTGACCGACCGGGTCGTCGACCTGATCGAGGAGGGGGTCGACGTGGCGGTGCGCATCGGCGCGCGGACCGATTCGGCGCTGATCACCCGGTTGCTCGCCGAGGACCACCGGGTGATCTGCGCCGCCCCCGCCTACATCGACCGCCACGGCCGGCCGCGAACGCCCGCCGACCTCGCCCGCCACAACTGCCTCGCCTGGATCGGCAACCAGGGCGGCCTCAACGACTGGCCGTTCGAGGGCCCCGCCGGCGCGTATGCGGTCACCGTGTTCGGCAACGCCGAAGTCAACAACGGCGAAGCCCTGTACCAGATGGCGCTGGCGGGGCTCGGGGTGGCGCGGATCGCCGAGTTCCGGGTCGCACCCGACATCGAGGCCGGCCGGCTGGTGCCGCTGCTCGAGGACCACCACCGCGCCGACCCGCTGCCGATCCACGTCGTCTATCCCCATCGCCGTCACCTGCTGCCGAAGGTCCGTGCCTTCGTCGACTTCCTGATCGCGAAGTTCGCGCAGACACCGCCGTGGCGCGGAGTGGACCGGCGACCACCGCCGTGAAGCGCGTCAGCCGACGGCGGCGCCGTCGATCGCTTCCGCCAGCCGCTGGATCTCTCGGTGGGCGGCGGTCCCGGGAGCGAAATCGCCGACCCACTGGCCATGGTCGAAGGCGTAGGCGAAGGCGGTGCGCATACCGATCGCGGGCGCGATCGGCTCCTCGAACGTCTCGTAGCGGGCGAGGTCTTGGGCGATGGTGGTGCGCCGGTCGAGCCGGTTGGGCACGATCAGGCATCCCGGCTTGGCGCTCGCCCGGATCTCACGGGACCTCTTGATCAGGTTGATGAAGTGCGCGGTCGAGTGGAAGTCGATGCCGCTGGCATTCACCGGGATCAGGATCAGATCCGAGACCGCGGTCACCGCCGCCAGCGAAAACTGCAGCCCGGGCGGCAGGTCGACCACGATCCAGGGGTGCTTCTCGGCCAGCATCCTGATCTGGGTGATCCACAGCATGCCGGGATAGCGATCGTCCTCGCGCGCCTCCTGAAGCACCCGGTCGACGACCTTGACCGCGAGCTTGCCGGCGCCCGCCCACCGCAGGGCCGTTCCCTGGCGGTCGGCGTCGACCAGCAGGAACGGAATGCCGTGCCGACGCTGCAACGCGCAGGCGAGATTGACGGCGATGGTGCTCTTCCCCGCGCCCCCCTTGTAGTTGCAGACCGAGATGATCGTGGCCGTCATGACGCCGGACGGATATTGCGGATGTCGCCTGACACGGCCCTCCCCGTCCGCTAGGCCAGCAGCCCCATGCCGGTCTCGAACGCGTCCGTGAAGCGGTCGAGGCCGTGGCTGCCGCCGTTGACCAGCTTGCGGGCGGTCGCGAGATCGCCGCCGAAGATCGCGTACTTGGCTCGCGTCCGCTTGTCGGCGATGAACTGGGCGAGAATGCGGGCGGCGAGATCGGGCTCGTTGGCGCGCTCGGGGGCGTCGAGCAGCGCCACCCCGAGGCGATCGCCGTAGGTGCGATAGTTGTCGCGGCCGGTCAGTTGCACGAATCCGCGGCCCTTGTAGCGTGCCGCCTCCTCGCGGGTGCGGTTGCCGAGGCGGCCGGCATAGAGGTCGAACCATCTGTTGCGATCGGCGGGGTCGGAGCTGTTGAACCGCGACACCCGCTCGTCGATCGGCTCGAAGCCCTCGCTTTCGGCGCGCACCGTGGCGAGTCCCATCAGCACCAGGTCGCGATCGTCCAGGCCGGCCTCGGCGAAGGCGCGCAGAATCTCGGGCAGATGCTTTTCGATGTTGGCCCGCGGCGTCGCCGCCGGAAACATCCGAACGACCTCGCCGACGCCGAGGCGAGCACACACCGGCACCGTGTCGCGGGCAGGGTCCGGGCCGTTCATGCCGACGGCGACGCGGGTGTCCGGCCCGGCGGCGCCGGTCACCGGCAGACCGAGATCGGCCTGACACGCCATCAACGCCCGTTCGGTCTGGCCGCCGAAGTCGCCGTCGATGGGTTTGGCGTCGAACCCGGAACGGCTGAGCAGGGCCTGCAGCCAGGCGACATCGTCGCCCCGGGTTCCGCGCGCGAGGATGTTCATCCCGCCTCCCGTCCCTCGCCTGATCCGTCGCGCGACACAGTGAACCAATCACGGCTGGTTGTCATGCCTTTCGGCGGTCCGTGCGATCGTCGCGGCCACGACGAACGGTTGATCCGAAGCGGCAACCGGACTAATCCATGGCGGCGGGTCGCGACGGGGACCGAGGCGGCGCGGGAACGGAGATCGATGACCTATCTGATCCAGGGCGAGACGGGCGACTGGGAGGTGATCGTCGGTCTCGAGATCCACGCCCAGGTCGTCTCCCGGGCCAAGCTGTTCTCCGGCGCCGCCACCGACTTCGGCGCCGAACCCAACACCCAGGTGTCGCTCGTCGACGCCGCGTTTCCCGGCATGCTGCCGGTGCTCAACGGGTTCTGCGTCGAGCAGGCGGTGCGTACCGGCCTCGGTCTCGACGCGCAGATCAATCTGGAGAGCGTCTTCGAGCGCAAGAACTACTTCTATCCCGATCTGCCGGCCGGCTATCAGATCTCCCAGTACCAGCGGCCGCTGGTCGGCGAGGGCACGGTGACCGTCGATCTCGCCAACGGTTCGACCAAGGACATCGGCATCGAACGGCTGCACATGGAGCAGGATGCCGGCAAGTCGCTGCACGACCAGGATCCGCGGCGCACCTTCATCGACCTCAACCGCGCCGGAGTGGCGCTGATGGAGATCGTCTCCAAGCCGGACATCCGCAGCCCGGAGGAGGCGGGCGCCTACCTGCGCAAGCTGCGCGCGATACTGCGTTACCTCGGCACCTGCGACGGCAACATGGAGCAGGGCTCGCTCCGCTGCGACATCAACGTTTCGGTGCGCCCCCTGGGCGACAACGACCTGCGCACCCGGACCGAGGTCAAGAACGTCAACTCGGTCCGCTTCGTCATGCAGGCGATCGAGCACGAGGCCGAACGCCAGGTCGGCGTCTGGGAGTCGGGCGGCCGGGTGGTGCAGGAGACCCGCCTCTACGACTCCGCCAGGGGCGAGACGCGGCCGATGCGCGCCAAGGAGTTCGCCCACGACTATCGCTACTTCCCCGATCCCGACCTGCTGCCGCTGCGCCTGACCGCCGACGAGGTCGAGCGGATCCGGGCGTCGCTGCCCGAGCTGCCCGACCAGCGCAAGCAGCGGTTCATGGCCGACTACGGGCTCACCGCCAACGACGCGGCGGTGCTGGTGGCGGAGAAGGAGGCTTCCGAGTATTTCGAGCGGGTCGCCAAGGGGCGTGACGGCCGCACCGCCGCCACCTGGGTGATCACCAACCTCTATGCGGTGCTCAACCGGCGCGGGCTCGCGATCACCGAATCACCGATCGCGGCCGATTCGCTCGGCAAGCTGATCGACCTGATCGCCGACGGCACCATCTCCGGGCGGATCGCCAAGGAGGTGTTCGAGATGATGGCCGAGACCGGCGGCGACCCGGAGGCGATCGTCGAGAAGAAGGGCCTGCGGCAGATCACCGACAGCGGCGCCATCGCCGCCGCCGTCGACACCGTGATCGCCGGCAACCCCGGCCAGGTCGCCAACTTCAGGGCCGGCAACGACAAGCTGATCGGATGGTTCGTCGGCCAGGTGATGAAGGCGACCGCCGGCAAGGCGAACCCGCAGGAGGTCAACCGGCTGTTGCGCGAGAAGCTGTCCGACTGATCGGCTTGATCGGCGCGTGACACCCGTTCAGGCAGGGAAGGAAGAACCATGGACGTGACCGCATTGCTGTTGTTCCTGTTGATCGGCCTCGCCGCCGGCTGGATCGCCGCCGCCCTGGTGCGCGGCGGCGGCCTCGGCCTCATCGGCAATCTGGTGGTCGGCATGGTCGGGGCGCTGATCGGCGGCCACATCCTGGGGGTGTTCGGCATGACCGCCGGCGGCCTGTTCGGCTCGCTGTTCACCGCCGTGCTCGGCGCGGTGGTGCTGTTGTTCCTGATCCGGCTGATCAAGCGGGCGTGACGCCGGCCCGGTTCCGCGCTTCGGGCGCCGCCGGCGTCTCGGCGAGGCGAATCACGCGGCCGCCGGCGGCCTCCGCGTCGGCGGCGTCGTGGGTGACCAGGACCGCCGGCAGGCCGGCGGCCCGCAACTGGCCGAGGACGAGCGCGCGCACTTCGCTCCGCCGGTCGGCATCCAGCTTCGAGAACGGCTCGTCGAGCAGCACCGCCCGCGGCTCCGACAGCAACACCCGAAGCAGGGCGACCCGCGCCTTCTCGCCGCCCGACAGGGTGGCGACGTCGCGATCGCCGAAGCCGGCGAGGCCCGTCGCCGCCAGCGCCGCGGCGACCCGTTCGCGCCGCCGTGGCGACCGGGCGGGCAGGGCGAACAGCAGGTTGCCGGCGACCGACAGGTGCGGGAACAGCAGCGCGTCCTGGAACAGGAGGCCGATCCGCCGACGCTCGGCGGGACGGTCGGTCACGTCCTCGCCATCGAGAACCACCCGCCCGGTGGCCCGGAAGGCCGGATCGAGAAACCCCGCGATGGCGGCGAGCAGGGTCGACTTGCCCGACCCCGACGGGCCCATCACGGTCAGAACCTCGCCGCTCCGCACCTCGGCGTCGACGGCGGCCATCAGCGAGCCGTTCAGGGAGACCCGCACCGCTTGCAGACGAAGGACGTGGCGCGGCATCAGTGGCTCTCCCGCATCAGCCGCCGGTGGCGCCAGAGCAGCCGCGGCACCGCCAGCGCGAGGACGAACCCGACCGCCGGCAGCAGCGCCTGGACCATCGCCCACACCCCGATGATCCGCCGGTCGGCGCCCGCCGCCAGCGCCACCGCCTCGGTGGTCACGGTCGGGATGCGTCCGGCCCCCAGCAGCTGGGTCGGCAGATACTGGCCGACGCTGACCGCGAGGCCCACCGCGGCCGCGGTCAGGCACGGCGCCAGCAGCATCGGCAGCCGCACCCGCCAGAAGGCGCGAGCGGGGGACGCACCCAGGGTCCGGGCGGTCATGATCCAGCGCGGATCGAGCCGCCGGTAGGGCTCCGACAGCGACAGATAGACATATGGCAGCACGAACACGACGTGTCCGAGCGCCACCGGCCACAGCCCCGGTCGGACGCCGGCCGCCTCCGCGGCGATCAGCAGTCCGAACAGGAACGCGATCTGCGGAACGATCAGCGGCAGATAGAGGACGCGCATCGCCACGCGGCCGGCGCGGCGCCCGCGGCGCACCTCGTTTTCAAGCGCCGCAAGCACGATCGCCAGCGACAGACCGGTCGCGATCACCCCGATCAGCACCGTATCGGTGAGCGGCGCGCGCAGGCCCGGCAGCGCCTCCAGCCAGTGGCGCAGCGTGAACGACCGCGCCAGGACGTCGGGAAACCGCCAGTATCCGGCCACCGAATTGAGGGCGAGGGCGATCAGTCCGACGAAGGCGAGGCCGGCGGCGAGCACCATCGCGCCGCCACCGGCGATCGCGAGCGGGCGATCGGCGAGGCCGCGCCCGCCCCCTTCCAGCCACGGCCGGCAGAGGCGGTCGGCCAGCCACTCGAGCGCCCGCCAGGCGATCAGCGCCATGCCCGTCACCGCCAGTTGCAGCACGGCGCCGGCGGAGGCCATGAACCGCATCGACAGGTCTGGGTCGTTGAGCCAGCGCAGCACCGCGACGCTCAACGTCGGCGGATTGGTCGGGCCGAGGATGATCGCGACATCGACCGTCGAGCTGGCGAAGGCGATCACCGCATACACCGGCAGCCGGATGAGGCGATAGAGCCCGGGAGCCACCACTTTCAGCCATGCCGTCACCGGCCGGTAGCCCAGGGAGCGGGCGACGGCCGTCCGCGCCGGTGCTTCGAGTTGCGGCAGCGCCGCCAGCGCCATCAGCAGCAGGAACGGGATTTCCTTGGCGATCAGTCCGGCCATCATCGCGCCACCCCACGGATCGTTGACGATCAGCAGATCGGGGGGCCGCTCCCAACCGGTCGCCCACGGCGACAGGAGGCGCGCGATCAGGCCGGACGGGGTGATCAGGAACGCCAGTGCGAAGGCGGCGGCGGCGTGCGGGATGGAGAGCAGCGGCGACACCAGACGGCGGATCCATCGATAGAGGCGGGTGCCCGTCGATCCCGCCAGGAACAGGAACACCACCGCGAGCGAGACCGCGGTGGTCAGCAAACCGGACAACAGGCTGACCCGCACCGAATGCCACAGCCCCGGCTGATCGAACAGCGACCGCCAGGGCGCGAGGGTCAGGGCCTCCCCGCCCAGCGCCGGCAGCCAGCCGAAGGCGGGCAGACCGACCCCGATCAGCCCGGCGACGATCGGGCCGGCGAGCAGACCGACGGCGGCGATGGGGGACAGCCGGAGCCAGCCGCTCCACCGATCCCCGCTGCGAGGGGTCAACGGCCGGTGTAGCGCTTCGCCCATTCCTGCTCCAGGCGTTCCATCCAGCTCGGATGCGGCTCGGGGAGCACCGGTCCCAGGTCCTCCGGCCGCAGCGTCGCCACCCCGAGATCGAGGGCGTCGAAGCGCGCCTTGTCCGCCGCCGGCAGCTTGTCGACGGCGAGCACCGTCAGGCCGCCCCACACTTTCGGATCCTGCTTGCGCGCCTGCGCCTCCGGCGACAGCAGGAAGTCGGCGACGACCATCGCGCCGGCCTTGTGGGCGGCGTTGAACGGGATGGCGACGAAGCTGACGTTGCCGATGGTGCCGCCGTCGGGCACGTAGGTCCGGACCGTCGCCGGCAGTTCGTTGTTGGCGATCGCCGACGACGCCTCGGCCGGATTGAACGAGAACGCGATCGAGATCTCGTCGTCGGCCATCAGGCGACGCATCTGGGCGCTGTTGGCGGGAAACGCCCGCCCCCGTCGCCAGAGATGCGGATGCAGGGCGTCCAGAAAAGCCCACAGCGGCGCGCTGACGGCGTCGAAGTCCGCCTCGTCGACGGGTCGGTAGAGGGGCGCCGTATCGTCGGTCAGGTGCAGCAGCGCCTGTTTCAGGAACGTCGAGCCGAGGAAGTTCGGCGGCAGCGGATAGGTGAAGCGCCCGGGATGGGCCTCCGCCCAGCGGAGCAGGCCGGCAAGGGTGCGCGGCGGTTCGGCGACCTCGGCGGTATCGTGGAAGAACACGATCTGCGCCCGGCCCCACGGCGATTCCAGGCCGTCGACGGGGACGGTGAAATCCTCGCGGACGCCGGGGTTGTCGTCGGGATCGGTCAGCGCGAAATGGGGCAGCGACTCGGCCCAGGGTCCGAACAGGAGACCGTTCCGTTTCATCGAGGCGAAGTTCTCGCCGTTGATCCAGATCAGGTCGACCGCCCCGCCCCTGACCGTGCCCGCCGCCTTCTCGGCGACGACGCGGGACACCGCTTCCGCCGTGTCGGTGAGCTTCACATGCACCACGCGAACGCCGTAGCGGGCCTCCACCTCGCGGCCGACCCAGGCGATGTAGTCATTCGTCCGCTGCTCTCCGGCCCAGGCGTTCCAGTAGACCGTCTGCCCTCGCGCCTCGGAGAGGACCCGGTCCCAATCACCGGGATCGGGGTCGGCGGCCCGTCCTCCGCCCGCGGCCAGCGCCATCAGCAACGCCGCGACGAGCATCTTTACCATCCGTTGCCCTCCTCGATTGCCATCCGCTGCTCGGCTACGATCGCGCGTCGATGCGTCGGGCGAGCGCGCTCAACTCGCTGCGGACCGCAGCGACGATCGGCGGCGACAGGTAACAATCGACCCGATCGCGGACGTGGCCGATCAGATCGCGCTCGCTGCGCTCCTCGGACCAGTCCTCGCCGCCGGCCGCGACGGATACCGGGCGGCGCGACAGCACCCGCCATTTCGCGCACCACGACACCGACCACAACCACATCGCGCGGCGCAACTCGACGATCCAGGCGACCAGCGGCGCGGCGGTGGCGCCGAGGCTCTCGGCCCACGCGCCACAGAACCCGGCGACCTCGTCGACCGTCAGCGCGGCCGACGTGGCGACATCCCAGGTCGTCGACGTGTAGAGGGTCGCGTGGGCGAGATCGAGCGGCGGATAGCTGTAGCGGGCCTTCTCGAGATCGACCAGCACCGCCCGGCCGTCGGGGCGGACGACGAAGTTCCCCGGATGGGCGTCGAACGAGATCAGGGCTCGCGGCGGCCGCCGCGGTCGTTGCACCGCCCGCCGGAAGGCTGCGAGTTCGGCGTCGATGGCGCCGGCGACCTCGGGCGCCACCCCCGCCGCGGGGACGTAGCGCGCCTGACGGCCGACTTCGGCGAGCAGATCGGCGAGCGGATCGGCCGCGTCCAGGAGCGGGGCTCTCGCTTCCGCCGGCGGAAGGGGCAAGGCGTGAACGCGCGCCAACGCTTCGGCGATCGCCGGCAGATCGTCGGGCAGCACCGGCGGCCGGCCTTCGATGTCCTCGACGAGCAGTGCGCCGCGCGGCAGCCATGCGGACGGCGGCAGTACGCCGATCAGTCCGGGCGCACGGCCACTCGGCGATGCGCGCTCGAAGCAGGCGGCCTGGTAGGCGAGGTTGGCCGCCGCCGTGAGGTCCATCTGGCTCTGCTTGGGGATCCGGGCGATCACGCCGGTGTCGACCAGCCGGACGTGATCGTGGGCGAGGCCGGTGTCCGGCAGCATCGCCGCCGCCGCGTCGGCGAAAGGGCTGCCGGCGTCGCGCAGCGCCTCGCGAAGCCGCGCCTCGAGGGTCGGGCGCGAGCGGGCGGACATCGCCGTCACGACGGCAGGGCGGTCGGCGCGCCCCGGCGCGACCGCGCCTCGAGGCGCTGCGCCCGCAGGGCCTCGACCAGCGGCGCCATCACCTCGGCGTGGAACCGGTCGCAGCCGATGCAGAGGTTGGCATAGGGTGTTCCGTTCGGCATCCGGGTGTGACAGGCGGCGTGGAACCGCGCGACATCCCAGCCGTGGCCGACGCCCATCGTGTCCGGTGCGCCGGCGTTGATCGCCTCGTAGACGGGATGGCCGGCGAGGCTGTCGAGGATCTCGATCAGCGGTTCCTCGCACAGGTTGCCGATCGGCAGCCTCGTCTTCATGCAGCACGGATAGACGTCACCGGTCGGCTCCACCGAAACCTCGGATCCGGCGTGGCGATGGTCGAGGAACCCCAAGCCGCCGGACCACGCGTTGCAGAAGTTGTCGTCCATGGTCGCCTTCGAGAGGCCGTTGGCCCAGGCCCGCCCCCTTGGCCAGATCCTGCCGATCCAGGCATCCTCGGTGGCCCCGAAGAAGCTGTAGACCGGTCCCTGCTCGTCGGTCCAGACGCGGACGTCGGCCTGCAGGCCGGACCGGCGCATGCCGGCGGCCTCGAACATGTCGACCAGACGCCGCCGCAGCGGGTCCCGCTTGTCACCCTCCATGCCGACATGGAAGTCGTCCATGCCGGCGACCGAGACCATCCAGACGCCGCGGGCCAGCAGCGCGTCGACGATGCCGGGCGTCACCAGGTCGCCGGTGGTCTGCACCACCACCTTGACGCCTCCGGACGCCTTGTAGCGGTCGCGCAGCGCCTCCAGGCAGGGGTAGAGGACCCGCTCGCGCACCGGTTCCGTCAGCACCTCACCGCCGGAGAGCACGATCCGGCCGACCTTTCGCTTCAGCCCCGAGGGATCGCCGGGGTCGGCCTCGTCGCGATCGAGGAACGTCATCTCGGCGGGAAAGTTGGCGACGATCCGCGGCATCGCCCGCTCCGCCTCGCCGACCACCGCCTCCAGGGCCTTGCGCACGTAGGGCCGGAACCGCTCTTCGTAGCAGTGGGCGCACTTGCGGTGGCAGTGCCAGCAGAGAACGTAGTAGATCGACTCCATCGGCCCTTTCCCGTGGTGTTGCCGGCAACCGTCGGGCCGCCGCGCGGTCCCTGCCGCAGCCCCTTCAGATGTATCCGTCCGCGGCCGGCGGTGCGATCACAATCGCGCGAAGGCCGGCGGCGGCGACGGCGCGGATGCCACCGCGCGGCCGCCGGCGGCTCGTCTCAGGCCGACCGCCCTCTCGGGGACCGTCGGCCCGCAAGCGCGACCAGACCCGCGACGGCCAGGGCGGCGGCGATCACCGCGGCGCCGATCCGGATGTCGGTGAGCCACTCGGGCGCGATCAGCAGCACGACTCCGAGGCCGAGCATCATCAACCCGGACACCAGCTTCAGCATCCGCCCTTCGCGTTCCTGCAGCTTGCGCGATCCGAGGGTGACGAAGAAGACGGTGGCGATCCCGAGCAGCGGCACGACGTAGACGACGTTGTAGAGCACCAGGTAGAGGTAGTAGCCGCCGGTCGAGATCTGGTGCAGGGTCAGGACGCGGGTGAACAGCATCGGAAAGCCGGCGGTGCACAGCAATTCGTAGCTGTTGGCGGCGATCGCCAGCGTCACCGTGCCGGCGATCAGCGCCGGCCAACTGGCGGCACCGGTCAAGGCGCGCATGCGGGCGAACAGACCCGGCTTCGCGCTGTCCGGGATCGAGGCGCTGAACCCCCGGCCGGGCAGGACGTAGTCCTTGATGTTGACGAGCGCGAGCAGCACCGCGATCCCGCCGGCCACCGCCGTCACCCACCGCAGCTCGCCGACGAGCAGAAACACGTTGAGCCACGCCGCCATGAACACGAAGTAGATCGCCCCGGACGTGAACACGAAGAGGCCGCCGACGACGGCCATCCGGCGGCGATCGCGGGCGTGCACGAGCAGGCTCAACAGGAACATCAGCACGAAGAACGCGCACGGGTTGAAGGCATCGAGGGCGGCGATCAGCACCGTGAACAGCGGCAGCGAGAGCGCCGCCGGATCGATGGTCCCGAGCAGCGGCACGTCGA
>JBHJOP010000062.1:0-20434 GCA_050329575.1 Rhodospirillales bacterium
CACACCCTGCCGCCGATCCATGCCGTATGCTTCGCCCCGTGACGCGGATGGCGCGCGATCCCGCCCCGCCGCCACCGCATGTCGCCGACCGGTTGCGCATCGGGAAAAAGGGGGAAAAAGGGGGACGCACCCCTTTCCGCAGCCGTTGAGCCGAGGGGGGAAGCATTGAAGGGAGGGATGAGGTCCTCGCCATGCAAGTAACCGACAAAGACGCTCACCGGCAACACAAGAGAGAAGCCTTCGACGGCATGCGCGCCTATCACCAAAGCGAAATATCTCACAAAAAAGATGCCATAGATATATTAAAAGCGGTTCTGACGTCGATTCTTGTTGTCTATGGAGGCATAGTAGGCGCTCTCATAACGAAACAAATTGAATACAGATTGGCGATTTCAATATCTGTCATCATATTAATTTTTATTCTGGCGATTGTCATTGGCTTGGTGTACTCAACAAATGAAAAAATTGATCAGGATAACAAGAGATATCGAAGTTTTCGCAAGGAATATATTAATGAGATCAAAGCCTTGAACCTTGAAAGTGACCGCATTCAGAATAAATTAGAGTCAGCGTGGGCCGACAATATAGATGAAAGCAAAACCGGATATCATTATACAAAAGTCATCATCAGACTATTTGGAATCTTGGTTGTCGGAACCGCGGCCATGGGAACGGCGATCATCCTTTCTCTTTCATTGTCTGGCTAGGCAGAAGACACACGCCCGTTCTTCCGGGAGGCCGACGCCCGCGAGCGTTCGGAGGCGGCGGAGAATCCGCTGGCCTGCGGCGGCGCATTTCGGCTAAGGATCGGGCGCCATGGCCGCGTCGGACGCACGCACCGCGATCGGGGTCGCCGGCCGCGTCGCCGCCGCCGGCGTGCTGGCGGCGGGCGTCGCCGTCGGCGGCTGGTTGGTCGGCGACGGCTTCGCGACCGGCCGCGGCGGCGAGCGCACCGTCACCGTCAAGGGGGTCGCCGAGCGCGAGGTGAAGGCGGATCTCGCCATCTGGCCGATGCGCTTCGTCGCCACCAGCAACGTCCTCGCCGAGGCGCAGGCGGCCGTGTCCGGCCATGCCCGCACCATCGCCGCGTTCCTCGCCGCCGCCGGCATCGCCGCCGACGAGGTCGAGCTGCGCGACCTGGCGGTCACCGATCTGCTCGCCCAGGCCTACCGTTCGGGCCCGGTCGAGAGCCGCTTCATCGTCGCCCAGACCCTGGTCGTGCGCACCGCCGCCGTCGACCACGTCGCCGCCGCCAGCCAGCGCATCGGCGATCTGGTCGCGGCCGGGGTGGTGCTGTCGAGCGAGGGCGCGGCGATGCAGGGACCGTTCTACCTGTTCACCCGCCTGAACGAGATCAAGCCGCCGATGATCGCCGAAGCGACCGAGAGCGCGCGCGCCGGCGCCGAGCAGTTCGCCGCCGATTCGCGCAGCACGGTCGGCGGCATCCGCCGCGCCAGTCAGGGCGTGTTCCAGATCCTCGCCCGCGACCAGGCCCCGGGCCTCCAGGAGGCGACCCAGATCCACAAGACGGTGCGGGTCGTCTCCACCATCGACTACCGGCTCGAGGACTGACGCGGAGATGCGGCGGCGGCGGACGGCTGCGCTGGTGCTGGGCCTGATCCTCGGCCTCGCGATCGCCGGGTCGGGCACCGCCGCCGGGTCGGAGTGGGGTCGCGTCGCCGGTCCCGCCCCGCTGCCCGCCCGCGCCATCGGCGGCCATTCGCTCGGCTGCCTCGCCGGCGCCGAGGCGCTGCCCCTCGACGGTCCGGGCTACCAGGTGATGCGGCCGTCGCGGCAGCGCTTCTACGGCCATCCGCGGCTGATCCGCTTCGTCGAGGCGTTCGCCGCCCGGATGCGCGCGCACGGCTGGGACGGCCTGCTGGTCGGCGACCTCGCCCAGCCGCGCGGCGGCCCGATGACCTCGGGACACGCCAGTCACCAGACCGGCCTCGACGTCGACATCTGGTTCGACCCCGAATCGCGGCCGCTCGACGCGGTCGAACGGGAGCGGCGGCCGGCGACCTCGCTGGTCGCCGCCGACGGCACCGACGTCGAGGCCGAGCGCTGGACCGACGGCCATCTCGTGCTGCTGCGCACCGCCGCCTCGTTCCCGGAGGTCGACCGCATCTTCGTCGGTGCGGCGATCAAGGAGCGGCTGTGCCGAACCGTCGAGGGCAACCGCGACTGGCTGGCCAGGATCCGCCCGTGGTGGGGCCACGTCCACCACTTCCACGTCCGCCTGCGCTGCCCGGACGACGAAGCCGCCTGCCGCGACCAGGAGCCGCTGCCGGCCGGCGACGGCTGCGACGCGAGCCTCGCCTGGTGGTTCTCGGACGAGGCGGCGGCGGAGCTGGCGCGGCTGCGCGCCCTGCCGCCGCGGGTGATCGCGCTCGCCGACCTGCCGCCGGCCTGCCGCGCGGTGCTCGACGGCTCCTGACCGGGTCCGCGCCGGCGCCGCCCCCGGCTAGTGGCTGAGGATCTGGCTCAGGAACTTCCGGGTGCGCTCGCTCTTCGGGGCGGCGAAGAAGTCCTTCGGCGGCGCCGTCTCGACGATGGTGCCCTCGTCCATGAACACCATGGTGTCGGCGACCGTCCGCGCGAAGCCCATCTCGTGGGTGACGCAGATCATCGTCATCCCGGCTTCGGCGAGCTCGACCATCACGTCGAGCACCTCCTTGATCATCTCCGGGTCGAGCGCCGAGGTCGGCTCGTCGAACAGCATGATCGACGGCTTCATGCACAGGGCACGGGCGATCGCCACCCGTTGCTGCTGGCCGCCGGAGAGCTGGCCCGGGTACTTCCGCGCCTGTTCGGGGATGTGGACCCGCTCCAGGTATTCCATCGCCGTCGCCTCCGCCTGCCGCTTCGGCTGCTTCTGCACCCAGATCGGCGACAGCGTGAGGTTCTCGAGCACGGTGAGGTGGGGAAACAGGTTGAACTGCTGGAACACCATCCCGACGTTGCGGCGGATGCGCTCGACGGTGCGCACGTCGTTGGTGAGCTCGACGCCGTCGACGGTGATCCGGCCCTGCTGATGCTCCTCCAGCCGGTTGATGCAGCGGATCACCGTCGACTTGCCGGAGCCCGACGGGCCGCAGACCACCACCCGCTGGCGGCGGCCGACGGTGAGGTTGATGTCCTTCAGCACGTGAAAGGCGCCGAACCACTTGTGGACGCCTTCGAGAACGATCGCCGCTTCGGCGGCGGCGGACGGGCGGGCGGTCATCGCACGGGTCCTCCTCAACCTCGCTCGCGGCGATGGTCGGTCTCCAGCCGGCGCTCCAGATAGAGGCTGTAGCGGGACATGAAGAACGAGAATCCCCAGTAGATCATCGCCGCGAACAGGTAGGCTTCGACATAGAAGATCCGCCACGACGGGTCGGTGAGCGCCGTCTTGACGGTGGTCAGCAGGTCGAACAGGCCGATGATGATCACCAGCGAGGTGTCCTTGAACATGCTGATGAACTGATTGACGATCGGCGGGATCGAGATCTTCAGCGCCTGCGGCAGGATGATCAGCAGCGTCTTCTCCCAGTAGGAGAGGCCGAGCGCCTCGGCCGCCTCGTACTGGCCGCGCGGGATCGCCTGCAGACCGCCGCGGATCGCCTCCGCGAGATAGGCGGCGGTGAACAGGATGATCCCGACCTGGGCGCGCAGCAGCTTGTCGATGGTCACGCCTTCGGGCAGGAACAGCGGGAACATCACCGAGGCCATGAACAGGACGCTGATCAGCGGCACCCCGCGCACGAACTCGATGAAGCCGACTGAGACGGCGCGGATCATCGGCAGCTCCGACCGCCGCCCCAACGCCAACAGCACGGCGAGCGGGAACGAAAAGACGATGCCGACCGAGGCCAGGATCAGGGTCAGCGGCAGCCCGCCCCAGCGGGCGTTCTCGACGAACGTCAGCCCGAGCACGCCGCCCCACATCAGGAGGCCGCAGACGGGCAGCACCACCAGCCACAGGGCGAACAGCCACGGCCGCCAGAACGGCGGATTGCAGGAGACCACCAGCACGGCGACGAACAGCGCCGTCGCCAGCAGCGGCCGCCAGTGCTCGTCGAACGGATAGAGGCCGAACAGCATGAAGCGGTGCTTTTCGGTGACGATCGCCCAGCAGGCGCCGTCGGCGGCGCGGCACAGCTGCGGATCGCCGCCCGACCACACCGCGCCGGTGATCGCCCACGAGAACAAGGGCGGCACCGTCACCCACAGCAGCCACAGGCAGATCAGCGTCAGGATCGTGTTGGGAATGCTGGAGAACAGGTTGCGGCGGACCCAGTCGACGGCGAGCGCCGGGCTGGACGGCGGCGCCTCCGGCGGCGGCAGCGTCACGTCGACCGGTTCCTCCTCGCGGGCGATGATCTCGCCCGGGGTAGGGTCACGGCGGGCCATCGCTCAGCGCCCCCCCTTGAGGGCGATCCGCCGGTTGTACCAGTTCATGAACGCCGAGATCGACAGGCTGACGGTGAGATACACCGCCATGATGATGGCGATTCCCTCGATCGCCTGTCCGGTCTGGTTGATCGAGGTGTTGGCGACACTGACCAGGTCGGGAAAGCCGATCGCGACCGCCAGCGACGAGTTCTTGGTCAGGTTCAGGTACTGGCTGGTCAGCGGCGGGATGATCACCCGCAGCGCCTGCGGCAGCAGGATCAGGCGCATCACCAGCGACTTGCGCAGCCCGAGCGCGAGCCCGGCCTCGGTCTGGCCGTGGGAGACGGCGAGGATGCCGCCGCGGACAATCTCGGCGATGTAGGAGCCGGTGTAGGCGACGAGGCCGATCAGCAGCGCGGCGAACTCCGGCGACAGCGTCGCGCCGCCCTGGAAGTTGAAGCCGCTCAGCACCGGCGCGTCCATCGCCGTCGGCGCCCCGCCGAGCCCGTAGACGACGAGCGGCAGCCCGAGGATCAGCGCGGCGCCGACCCGGAACGTGGGGAAGATCCGGCCGGTCCGCTCCTGGCGCCGGTGCGCCCAGCGCGCGAGCCCCCAGGCGGCGGCGATGCCGGCGAGCAGCGCGATCGCCATCAGCGTGTGGGTGGTCTCCCAGACCGGGACCGGGATCTTGAAGCCGCGGTTGCTGAGGAACACGCCGGGGACGGGATTGAGCGCCTGCCGTGGACCGGGGAGCCCCTCGGTGATCAGCGAGTACCAGAAGAACAGCTGCAAAAGGATCGGGATGTTCCGCAGCCCCTCGACGTAGACGGTCGCGAACCTCGCCACCAGCCAGTTGCTGGACAGGCGCGCGACGCCGACGATGGTGCCGAGGATGGTCGCCAGGACGATGCCGAACACCGACACCTTGAGCGTGTTGAGCAGACCGACCACCAGCACCCGGAAGTAGCTGTCGGCCGCGCTGTAGCGGATCGGGCTCTCGCTGACGTCGAACCCGGCCTCGCGCTCGAGGAACGCGAAGCCGGTGGCGATGCTGCGGTTCTCGAGATTGGTGAGGGTGTTGCTGATCAGGTACCAGGCGAGCAGCACCACCCCGCCGAGAACGACGATCTGGTAGACCACCCCGCGGACGCGGCGATCGTTCCACCACGCGACGCGCGCCGCCGGCGGCGGCGCCGGGCCGGCGGACGAGGGCGCGGGGGGCGGGCCTGCCATCGCGGTCTCGGCGGGAGGGCCGCCGTCCCGAAGCAGGGCGGGACGGCGGCGACCCCGGTGCTAGCGGAAGGCCGGGGAGTACATCAGGCCGCCCTGGGTCCACAAGGCGTTGAGACCGCGCGGCAGCTGCAGCTTCGAGTCCATGCCGACGTTGCGCTCGAAGATCTCGCCGTAGTTGCCGACCTGCTTGATGACGTTGTAGGCCCAGGCCTCGTCGAGGCCGAGGGCGGCGCCCATGCCGGGCGTGGTGCCGACCAGACGCATGATGGTCGGATCGGTGCTGGTCTTCGCCTGATCGACGTTCTGCGAGGTGACGCCCTTCTCCTCCGCCTCGAGGATGGCATAGAGCACCCACTTGACGACGTCGAACCACTGGTCGTCACCGTGACGGACCGCCGGCGCCAGCGGCTCCTTGGAGATGATCTCCGGCAGGATCACGTGATCGTCCGGGTTCGGGGTGTCGTTGGCGCGGATGGCGGCGAGCTGAGAGGCGTCGGAGGTGATCGCGTCGCAGCGGCCGGCGAGGTAGGCGGCGGTCACTTCCTCGTACTTCTCGATCGTCACCGGGCCGAACTTCATGGTGTTGGCCCGGAAGTAGTCGGCGAGGTTGACCTCGGTGGTGGTGCCGGTCTGCACGCAGATGGTGGCGCCCTCCAGCTCCTTCGCGCTCTTCACCCCCAGCTTCTTCGGCACCATGAAGCCCTGGCCGTCGTAGTAGTTGGTGACGGTGAAGTTGAGGCCGTTGGCGGTGTCGCGGGTCAGCGTCCAGGTGGTGTTGCGCGACAGGATGTCGACCTCGCCCGACTGCAGGGCGGTGAGGCGCGCCTGGGCGCTGAGCGGCACGTACTTGACCTTGTCGGCGTTGCCGAACACGGCGGCCGCCACGGCGCGGCACATGTCGACGTCGAGGCCTTTCCACACGCCCTTGTCGTCCGGCGCGCCGAACCCGTAGAGCCCGGTGTGGACGCCGCAGATCACCTCGCCGCGCGCCTTCACCGCATCGAAGGTCGGGCCGGCGAGGGCGCCGGCGGCGGGAAGGGTGAGGATCAGACCGGCAACCGCGGCCTGGGCGATCGACTTCATGGCTTGTTCTCCCTTCTTCGAGATCTGGGCGGCGGTCGCGTCGACGTCGGGTCGACCGAGGGCGCCGCCGCACGTTTCATTGCATCCGCGTCACATTTAGCATTGATTTCCCGATCGTCAGCAACCTTTAATCGTATCGCCGCCGCGACGGTGGTATCTGCCGCGCTTTCGAGGTCGGGATCGCGGCCGCAGTCGTCGCGTCCCTGTCGCCTACGCCGGCATCGGTCCATGATCGAAATCGACAATGTCAGCCACCGGTTCGGCGAGCGGATCGTCCTCCGCGACATCGCGCTGACCCTCACCGAGCGCCGCGTCGCCGTGATCGGCAGCAACGGCTCGGGCAAGAGCACCTTCGTCCGCCTGCTCAACGGCCTGTTGCTGCCCGAGCGGGGGCGGGTGCGCGTCGCCGGGCTCGATACCCGCGACCAGACCCGGGCGGTGCGCCGCAAGGTCGGCTTCGTGTTCCAGGACCCCGATGCGCAGATCGTCATGCCGCTGGTCGAGGAGGACATCGCCTTCGGCCTCAAGAACCTGCGCCTCGGCCGCGACGAGATCGCCCGCAAGGTCGACGCGGTGCTCGCCCGCTACGGCCTCGAGGCGCTCCGCCACCAGGCCACCCACACCTTGAGCGGCGGCGAGAAGCAGCTTCTGGCGCTGTCGTCGGTGCTGGTGCTGGAGCCCGACATCGTCGTCTTCGACGAGCCGACGACCCTGCTCGATCTCCGCAACAAGCGGATGATGGCCTCGATCCTCGCCGACCTGCCGCAGACCGCGATCGTCGTCTCCCACGACCTCGACCTGCTGGAGGATTTCGAACGCGTCCTGGTGTTCGACGGCGGCCGGGTGGTCATCGACGGCCGGCCGGCGACGGCGATCCCGGCCTACCGGGCGCTGATGGCATGATCCTCGGGCTCTATCTCCACCGCCGGACACCGATCCACCGCGTCCCGGCGGCGGTCAAGGTGCTGACGCTGTTCGCCGCCGGCATCGGCGTGTTCCTGGTCCCGAACCCGTTCTGGCTGGTTCCGGCGCTGGCCGCCGTCGTCGGCCTGATGGTGCTGGCCAGGGTGCCGCTCGGTGAGACCGTCCGCCAGCTCCGCCCGGTCGCGGTGTTGATCGTCGTCATCTTCCTGGTCCACGGCTGGTTCACCAGCTGGACGCTGGGGCTCCTGGTGGTGGCGCGCTTCGCCGTGCTGTTGCTGCTGGCGTTGCTGGTCACCTTCACCACCCGCGTCTCCGAGATGATCGACGTGCTGGAGCGAGGCTTCCGGCCGCTTTCGGTGTTCGGTGTCAATCCCGAGAAGTCGAGCCTGATGCTGTCGCTGGCGCTGCGCTTCATTCCGCTCCTGTTCGCGAAGTTCCAGGAGATCCAGGAAGCCCAGCGGGCTCGCGGGCTCGAGCGCAACGTCGTCGCCTTGCTGATGCCGTTGCTGATCAAGACCCTCAAGATGGCGGGCGACCTCACCGACGCCATCGACGCCCGCGGCTACGATCCCGACGGCCGGCCCATGGTCTCTCGCTCGGAAATTGCCGATCGGTGATGTTGTTTCGTCTGTATTGCCACTGCGAGCACCGTTATAAGCTGAGAGTCGGTCATTCAAGAGCCGCCCGGAAAACAAGGAATACGCATTGAACACCCGCGATATGGTCTATGTCGCCCTGTTCGCCGCCGTCATCGCGGTGCTGGGGCTGTTTCCGCCGATCGTGCTGCCGCTGGTCGGGGTGCCGATCACCGCCCAGTCGATGGGGGTGATGATCGCCGGCTCGGTGCTGGGCGCCCGGCGCGGCGGCCTCGCGGTGCTCCTGTTCCTGGTGCTGGTCGCGGCCGGCGTGCCGATCCTCGCCGGCGGGCGCGGCGGATTCGGCGTGCTGCTCGGGCCCGGCGGCGGCTTCCTGTTCAGCTGGCCGATCGCCGCGTTCCTGATCGGGCTGATGGTGGAGCGCGCGTGGCGGCGACTGAACATGGCCGTCGCCTTCCTGATCAACGTCGCGGGCGGCATCCTGTTCGTCTACGCCTGCGGCATCCCGTGGCTGGCGGTGGTCGCCGAGATCGGCCTCGGCAAGGCCCTGGTCGGCTCGCTCGGCTTCGTCCCCGGCGATCTCGTCAAGGCGGCCGTCGCCGCCACCGTCGCCGTCACCCTGAAGCGGGCCTACCCGCTCATCGAGGCCCGCCGCCCCGCCGCCGAGTGAGCCCGCGCTCACTCTGTCGGCCCGGCCGGCCACGCTCCGGGCCGATCACCCGGGGCCCGTTTTGACAAGCCCCAAGTGGCCGTGAGGGAGGGCGGAAACCCGAGAGATGCGTCTCGTGTCCACGGAACCCCGTGAGGGATTTTCTACCGGCACACGCCATACCTCGCTGTGCTGCGTCCATCATTCGTCTCTCGTTTGGGAACATGGTTCAGCCGGCGAATGAAATACCGCGTGACGATCGAACAGGACGAAGATGGCGTCTATGTTGCGGAAGCGCCCGCGTTGCCGGGCTGTCTTTCCCAGGGCGTGACTCGGGACGACGCGCTGCAAAACATCCGGGAAGCCATTGCCGTCTACCTCGAGAGCCTGAAAGCCCACGACGAGCCTGTCCCGCCACCGATCGACGAAGAGGTCGTCGAGGTCGCCGAGTGACCGTCCTGCCCAGGGTTTCCGGCAGGGAAGTGGTCGCCGCACTCGCAAAAATCGGCGACGCGAGGGATCGACAGAAAGGCAGTCACATCGTGCTGAGGCGGACGGCGCATCCCCATCGTCGCCCTTGTGTAGTCCCCCTTTGTTTGGGGGTGATCCTCAACCATCCACACCGGCCATGCCCCAATCCCCCATCGCATCGAAACCCAACAAAACCGCCGCTCGTCTCCCCGCGGTTTCCTCCCCTGAGGCGTCTCCGACACCCGCCACCCGTGCCTGCCCCAACTGCGGCGCCGCGGCGGGTGTCCGAGACCCGTCGACGAAAGTACCAGTTCGATATGCTCCGACGTTCGCCCTCGCTTGACCCACCGGCGTCGATATGGAGGAACATGTTCCTTGATTTCCGGCCGGGCGTGATGTATGGTCGGCTTTTGTTCCATTCGGAATGATGGAACAAGTGTGCGTATCGGGGGGAAGATGCCGGATGACAGGGATCGGATGGCCGCGACCGAGGGGTGTTGAGAATGTGTCGCATTCCCGGGAAAATGACGACTTTTGACGACTTTCTGACGACTTCTGACGACTTCTGACGATTGCCTCCCGGCCGCCGCGCCGCCGGCGCGATGGAAACGCGCTTCGAATCAATGGCTTGCGGGTCGCTGCGCAACCGCAACGAAGGGCTTTCGAAAACCGTTCAGAATCAAGTCGTTAGCGGCGATTCTGACGACGAATGACGATTTTTGACGATGATCGCGACGTCCGTTCGGTTTCGTTGTTTTGCAACGGCTTGCGCGATTCCTGCGGCGGTGGCGTCGTCAGTCTTGCCCTTGGGCGGCGTGGGGGTGTTCGCGCCGCGCCCCGCCGGCGTCAGTGACCGCCGCCGAGATAGAGCAGATCGACCAGATAGATGACGATCTCGACCATGATCAGGATGACGATGTACCACTCGACGCGCAGGCTGCGCTTGGCGTTGAGCAGGCCGAGCGACGTGGTCGCGGTCTGCGCGATCAGATCGAGCTTGCGCCCGAGGGCGCGGTCGCGGTCCGGCAACTCGTATTCCTCGGCGAGGCGCAGATGAAGGCGCTCGAGATCCGGGCGATCCCAGAGCACGTCCGGCTTCTCGACCACCTCGACGCGACCGACCATCCGCTGCTGGGTGAGCAGCACGTCGCCGATCAGATCGAGCAGGTTGCCGACCGAGGCCGGTCCCCGGCCCGTTCGCCGCAAGCGGCGGGCGACCGGTTCGATGCGGTCGAACACCCGCGCGACGCGCTCCTCGTAGTAGGCGAGCACGACGCTCTTCGCCAGCACGTCGGCGATCACCTGCAGATGCGCCTCGGTGACGCGTTTCAGGTGGATGCACCCCGACACGTCGATGCGCTCCGTCCCTTCGGAAGCGACGCGGATCTCCGACTCCTCGCTCTCGGGGACCTCGTGGGGATTGTCGAGAGCGCTCCTGAGGTTGTCGAGAAAGGCGATCTCCTCCACCGGCTGGACACCGAACATGATCGCGGCGCCGTAGCGGAACAGGACCGCGACGCCGCGTTCGCCGGCGGCAACCAGCAGCGGCGTCTCGGCGCGGCGATCCATCTTCTGCAGGCCGCGCAGGTCGAGGCGGTCGCCGACCAGGAGGGCATGAATCCCGACCCGGGTCCACGCGCTGAGGCGGGCCTCGATCATTCGCTCCCTCGATCCATCAACCCATCCGACCGGCGACCCATCCGACCGGCGACCCCGCCGCCGGGGTCCCGAGACGGGTCTCTCTTACCACCGGCGGCGGCCGGGGGGCCACCGCCATCTGCCGGACCGACGAACCGACGGGCCGCCGCCGGTCGCCGGCAGGCGTTGAGCGGCGCGGACGGCGGTGGTACCCTCGGGACCCGAGACGCGGGGAGTGAGGCATGCGGTTCGCCCGATTGCTGGCGCGGATCATCACCGAGGGCGAATTGACCCTCGTCGATGCCGCCGGCGTGACGCACCGGATGGGACGTGCCGGCGGCCGACCGGCGGTGACCGTGCGCCTGCGCGATCGCTCCCTCCACCGCAGGCTGCTGCTCGATCCGCGGCTGGCGGTCGGCGAGGCCTACATGGAGGGCAGCCTGACCGTGGAAGCGGGCTCGCTCGCCGACTTCCTCGAGCTCCTCTGCCGCAATCTGGGCGACGGGACCGCCGGCGCGATCGACCGCTGGATCGGCAGGGCGAGAATGGCGTGGCGGCACCTCACCCAGCTCAACACCCCGCGCCAAGCCCGACGCAACGTCGCTCACCACTACGACCTGACGGGCGCCCTCTACGACCTGTTCCTCGATCGGGACCGGCAGTACTCGTGCGCCTACTTCCTCGATCCGGACGACGGCCTCGATCGCGCCCAGATGCTGAAGAAGCGCCACATCGCCGCGAAGCTGCTGCTGGACCCGGGAATGAAGGTGCTCGACATCGGCTCGGGATGGGGCGGCCTCGCCCTCTCGCTCGCCGATTGGGCGGACGTCGAGGTCACCGGGATCACCCTGTCGGAGGAACAGCGCGGCGCTTCCACCGCCCGCGCCGAGGAGCGGGGGCTCGCCGGGCGGGTGCAATTCGTTCTGCGCGACTACCGCGACCAGACCGGCCCGTTCGACCGGATCGTCTCGGTCGGCATGCTGGAGCACGTCGGCGCACCGAACTACCGCACCTTCTTCGGCAAGGTCGCGGACTGCCTCGCGGACGACGGGGTTGCGCTGATCCACACCATCTCGCATCGCGACGGCCCCTATCCGACCAATCCGTGGCTGAGCAAGTACATCTTCCCGGGCGGCTATTCGCCGTCGCTGTCGGAGCTGCTGCCGGCGATCGAGCGGGCCGGCCTGTGGGTCACCGACGTCGAGATCCTGCGCCTGCACTACGCCGAGACGTTGCGGCGATGGCGGCAGCGGTTCCTCTCCAACTGGGACGCGGCGGCGACGCTGTACGACGAGCGCTTCTGTCGGATGTGGGAATTCTACCTCGCCGGCTGCGAGATGGCGTTTCGCCACCAGGGCCACATGGTCGCGCAGATCCAGCTCGCGAAGTCGGTCGATGCCGTTCCGCTGACGCGCGACTACATCGCCGCGTGGGAAGACCGGTTCCCGCTGGAGACGGACGTCTTCGCCGCGCACGGACGCAAGTCCGGCCGTCGCTGACCGGCGCGGCGCCGTCACCGGTCGGCGGTGCGGGGGTCAGGGGCATTGAAATCGTGACACAAAACTTGCATCATCCGCCTCCGCGGCGTGGGAACTCCGAAAATGGCAGATTTATCAATGCTTTTCGCGATTGCGGGATGGTGACGATGCGATGGACGATGGATGACATTGGCTGGGAGTCCTTCGACGGATCGAAGGTGGATCCGACGATTCTCGCCGTCGTCAAGGCCGCCGCGCTGGTCGAACGCAACTCGGCCGACTACGCCTCCTACCTCTGCTCCGTCTTCCCCGACGACGCCGACTTCCAGGAGGCGGCCCGGGCCTGGGCGGACGAGGAGATCCAGCACGGCGAGGCACTCGGGCGCTGGGCGGGCATCGCCGATCCCGGCTTCGATTTCCGCGCCAGCTTCCGGCGGTTCACCGACGGCTACCGCATTCCGCAGCCGGTCGCCGGTTCGGTCCGCGGGTCGCGCTGCGGCGAGCTGATCGCCCGCTGCGTCGTCGAGACCGGCACCAGCTCGATGTACTCGGCGCTGCGCGACGCCACCGACGAGCCGGTCCTGAAGAGCATCTGCCACAAGATCGCCAGCGACGAGTTCAGGCACTACAAGCTGTTCTACGGTCACCTGCGACACTACCTGGAACAGGAACGCCCGGGACTCCTGCGCCGGCTGGCGGTCGCCTTCGGCCGCTTTCGCGAGATCGAGGACGACGAGCTGTCCTACGCCTACTACTGCGCCAACCTCGCCGAGCGCCGCTACGACCGCAGGCGGGCCGGCAACGCCTATTTCAGCGGCGCGTTCGGCTGCTATCGCCCGCACCACGTCGAGCGCGCCGTCGGGATGATCCTGAAGGCGGTCGGGCTCAGCCCGCAAGGCACACTCGGCCGGCTCACGACCCGGATCGCCTGGCGCTACCTGCAACGCCAGGTCCGGGCCGCCTGATCGGGGGCACGATCGCGGCGCCGGATGGGGGCGGCGCGGCGGGGGTCAGCCGGTCGCGCCCAGCCAGCCGGACAGATCGCGACCGGTGCGGCGCGTGAGGGCCTCGATGTCGCTCGCGTAGACCGAGGCCAGCCGCGCCCGGTCCCGATCGGTCATCGACGGATAGCGGGACCGCTCGATGAACAGGGCATCCCTGACCTTGGCGCGTCGCGACTTCGGCACCACCTTGCTCAGATACGGAAGGTAGTACTTCCGGTTCTTGTACAGGACGGCGAACAGGCCGCCGCGGAGCCGTCCCCCGGTGTTGGCCGAGAAGTCGATCTCGCGCGCGGGAATCGTCCCCTCGACCCCGATGAACATCAGAATCTCGTCGAGCAGGCTCACCTTATTCCGCACGAGATCGTCATAGAACAACACTCTCGTCTGACCATCCCGGAAGACGGAATCGTATCTTGCGAGCTGCGTCGCATAGCGTCCGACCTCGACATAGCCGAAGCTCCGGTCCCGGCCGGTGATTTCGGCGTCGATCGCTTCCGAGAAGCTGCGATGCTCGAGGCCCTGCTGAACGCACATCACGTAATGCGAGAGACATCGCTCGATGGGATTGCGCAGGACCGCGATGATCTTCGCGTCCGGCACCCTGTCGGCGATCCGCTGCGCGGCCGACTCGCACCACAGGTTGGAGACGCTGAAGTCGCCGACCAACTGGTCGTCGCCGGCGTCGCGGAACAGGTCCCGATACCGGCTCTCGCTCGCAATCGAACTCGAGATCAACAACCGTCGCTGCCGGCAGGAGTCGCAGACGAAGAAATGAGGCTCCTTCGGCTTCGGGACGAAGACGTTCGGATGCTTGCCGAGGTAATTGTAGAGGGAACTCGTCCCGGCCTTCATGGCCCCGACCAGAAAGAAGTCGGGCCATCTTCGGTCTCTCGTCATCGCATCCGGTCCCGCCGTCCGTGCGACCCCGCCGGCCGTCATCCGACGCCGGAGAGCATCCTACGGGAGGTCCTTTGCGAACGCATTAACACCGCGCCCGGGTCTCCTCTCGGCCGGATGAGCTCGGCCGGAGGCGATCAGGCGCGCGGCCGAGAGGGCGACGGCGCCGCCGGGCGGGTGCCCTCGCTCGGCCTCATCCGCGGAACGCTTCCAGGATGTTGTCCACGGCCAGGGTGACGGTGAGGCGCCCCTCGGCGACATCGCGTTCGATCCGCGGCAGGCGATCCACCACCGCCGGATGGCTCTTCAGCGAATCGAGCAGCCGGTTCTCGAGCATGTTCCACATCCAGCGGATCCGCTGGCGGCGACGCTTCTCGTTCAACTCGCCGGTCGCCAGCAACGTGGTCTTGTGCTCGACGATCTTCTCCCACAGGCCGTCGAGGCCCATGCCCTTCAGCGCGCTGCACAGCATCACCGGCGGCAGCCAGTTGGGGCTGGTGTGCTTCATGATCTTGAGCGCGTTGCGGTAGTGAACGGCCGCCTGCTTGGCCTTTCGTTCGTTGTCGCCGTCGGCCTTGTTGACGGCGATCATGTCGGCGATCTCGAGGACGCCCTTCTTGATCCCCTGCAGCTCGTCGCCGGCTCCCGGCAGCATCAGCACCAGGAAGAAATCGGTCATCTCGGAGACGGCGATCTCGTTCTGGCCGGCCCCGACCGTTTCCACCAGGATGACGTCGAAGCCCGCCGCCTCGCAGACGATCATCGTCGCGCGGGTAGCCCGCGCCACCCCGCCCAGCGTACCCGACGAGGGCGATGGCCGGATGAAGGCGTTGGGATCGACGGACAGATCCACCATCCGCGTCTTGTCGCCGAGGATGCTGCCGCCGCTGACGCTGCTGCTCGGGTCGACGGCCAGCACCGCGAGCTTGTGGCCGGCCCTGGTCAGCATGCAGCCGAACGCCTCGATGAACGTGCTCTTGCCGACCCCCGGCACGCCGGTGATGCCGATCCGGTGCGCCCGCTTGTCGTCGGAGACGGCGCGCAGGTGGTCGAGCAGCATCAGCAGGATTTCCTGCGCCATCTCCTGATGCCGGGGATTGCGGCTTTCGATGACGGTGATCGTCCGGCCGAGCATCGTGCGATCGCCGGAAATGACGCCGTCCACGTAGTCGCCGACGGTGAAGCGCGCCCGCGCCGGAGCGTGGGCGGCTGCGGGCGCGACGGCCGCTTTCGGGCCGATCGCCATCGGCTAGGCCGCTTCGCTGGTGTACCCCAGCTGCTTGTTGAGGGTCGCCAGCAACGACGACGCCGCTTCGCCGATCACCGTGCCCGGCGGGAAGATCGCCTCGGCGCCGGCCTTGTAGAGGGCGTCGTAGTCCTGTGGCGGAATGACGCCGCCGACGACGATCAGGATGTCCTCGCGGCCCTGCCTGCGCAACTCCTCCTTCAGTTCCGGCACCAGCGTCAGGTGGCCGGCCGCCAGCGAGCTCGCGCCGATGATGTGGACGTCGTTCTCCACCGCCTGGCGGGCCACTTCCGCCGGGGTCTGGAACAGGGGCCCGATGTCGACGTCGAAGCCGAGGTCGGCGAACGCGCTGGCGATCACCTTCTGGCCGCGGTCGTGGCCGTCCTGCCCCATCTTGGCGATCAGGATTCGCGGCCGACGGCCGTCGTCCGCCTCGAAGCGCTCGACCAGCTTGTGGACCTTCTTGACGACGTCCGACATCTCTCCGACCTCCGAGCGATAGACGCCGGAGATCGCCCGGATCTCCGCCTTGTGGCGGCCCCAGACCTTCTCCAGAGCGTTGCTGATCTCACCGACCGAGCACCGGGCACGGGCGGCGTCGACGGCGAGCTGGAGCAGGTTGCCTTCGCCGGCTTCGGCGCTCCTGGTCAGGGCGTTCAGCTTGCGCTCCACCTCCGCCGGATCGCGGCTGGCCCGCAGTTCCTCCAGCTGCCTGATCTGCTGACGGCGCACTTCCGCATTCTCGACCTTCAGCACCTCCACGTTCTCGGCGTGATCGAGCAGGTACTTGTTGACGCCGACGACGGTCTGGCGGCCGGAGTCGATCCGTGCCTGGGTGCGCGCCGCCGCCTCCTCGATCCGCAGCTTCGGAATGCCGGCCTCGATCGCCTTCGCCATGCCGCCGGATTCCTCGACCTCCTGGATGTGCCCCCAGGCGCGCTCCGCCAGATCGCGGGTCAGTCGCTCGACGTAATAGCTGCCGCCCCACGGGTCGACCACCTGGGTCGTGCCGCTCTCCTGCTGCAGGAACAGCTGCGTGTTGCGGGCGATGCGGGCGCTGAAATCGGTCGGCAGCGCCAGCGCCTCGTCGAACGAGTTGGTATGCAGCGACTGGGTGTGACCCTGTGTCGCCGCCATCGCCTCGACGCAGGTGCGCACCACGTTGTTGTAGACGTCCTGGGCGGTGAGGCTCCAGCCCGACGTCTGGGAGTGGGTCCTGAGCGCCAGCGATTTGTCGTTCTTGGGATCGAACTGCTTGATCAGCTTCGCCCACAGCATGCGGGCGGCCCGCATCTTGGCGATCTCCATGTAGAAGTTCATGCCGATCGCCCAGAAGAACGACAGCCGCGGCGCGAACTGGTCGATGGTCAGGCCGGCCTTCATCCCGCAGCGGGCGTACTCGACGCCGTCGGCCAGCGTATAGGCCATCTCCAGGTCGGCCGTCGCCCCGGCCTCCTGCATGTGGTAGCCGGAGATGCTGATGCTGTTGAACTTCGGCATGTTCCGGGAGGTGAACGCGAAGATGTCGGAGATGATCCGCATCGACGGCTCGGGCGGGTAGATGTAGGTGTTGCGAACCATGAACTCCTTGAGGATGTCGTTCTGGATCGTCCCGGCCAGCTGCTCCGGCTTCACCCCCTGCTCTTCCGCCGCCACGATGTAGAGGGCGAGGATCGGCAGCACCGCCCCGTTCATGGTCATCGACACCGTCATCTGGTCGAGCGGGATGCGGTCGAACAGCACCCGCATGTCCATGATCGAATCGATCGCCACCCCCGCCATGCCGACGTCGCCGGCGACCCGCGGGTTGTCCGAGTCGTAGCCGCGGTGGGTGGCGAGGTCGAACGCCACCGACAACCCCTTCTGTCCCGCCGCCAGGTTACGGCGATAGAACGCGTTGCTGTCCTTGGCGGTCGAGAAGCCGGCGTACTGGCGGACCGTCCACGGCCGCGTCACGTACATCGTCGAATAGGGGCCGCGCAGGAACGGCGGCATGCCCGGCATCGTGTCGAGATGATCGAGCCCGTCGAGATCGGCCGCCGAGTAGAACGGCTTGACCAGGATCTGCTCCGGCGTCTCCCAGACCACCGAGTCCGGCGACTTGCCGGTCTCGGCCTCGAACCCTGCCGCCCACGCGTCGCGGCCGTCGCCGCCGGCCGGCCGGTTCTGCGGGTCCAGGTGGATGTCGGCGAAATTGGGGATGTTGGTCATTGGTCGATCACTCCCAGCAAGGCGAGGGCCGAACGGGCGCTCGCCAGAACGTCCGCCCCCAGGAAGATGTAGTCGTCGACGCCGGCCTGCGCGTAGGCCTCCTTCTTGTCGCCCGGCTGTCCCGCCATGTACAGCCGCTCGCAGCCCGCCGCCTTGAGGGCCGGGGCGACCGTCGCCACCATCTCCTCGTAGAGCGGATCGGCCGAGCACAGGATGGCGATCTTGGCGCCGCTGTCCTTGAACGCCTTGGCACAGGACTCGGCGTCGCCGAAGCCGGTGTTGGTCAGCGCCTCGATGCCGCCGACCTCGAAGAAGTTCTTCGCGAACGTGGCGCGGGCGGTGTGCTTGGCGATGGGGCCGAGGTTGGCGAGGAAGATCGCCGGCCGCTTGCCGGTCTTCGCACGATAGACGTCGCTGGCATCGCGCAGGACCTCGAACTTCTCCGACAGCCGATGCCGCGGAAGCGCCGCCACCGATGCGCCGCTGCCCCGCAGCGCTGCGGCCATCGCGCCGAGGGTCGCGCCGCCGGCGGCGGCGGCGAACACGGCGGCGGTCACGCCGTCGCCCGTCGCCGACTTGATGGCATCGACCGACGCCGCGGATCGGCCGCGCGTGGTCGCCAGACGATCCTTGGCCGCCTTCGCCGCCGCCGCGATGTCCGGCTGTTCCGGCGCCGGCAGCGTCTCGGCGATGTTCGGGAACTCGCTGACGCCGGTGAGCGGATCGCGCCGCCGCGCCAGGTTCTTCTCGCGCTCGGCGTAGGATGCGGCGATCCTGCCGGCGAAACTGCCGTCGCTCAGCACCTTGACGAGGCCGCCGGCGGTCTCGATCTGCTGGAACTCCGCCCACGCGGCGCGGGCGAGCTCGTCGGTGCGGGTTTCCACGTACCAGGATCCGGCCGCCGGATCGATCACCTTGGCGATGTTCGACTCCTCCGCCAGCACGACGTGGGTGTTGCGGGCGACCCGGCGCCCGAGATCGTCCGGCAGCCCGAGCACGGCGTTGAACGGCAGCACCGTCACGCTCTCGGCCCCGCCGACGGCGGCCCCGAAGCAGGCGACCGTCGTCCGCAGCATGTTCACCCACGGGTCGCGGCGGCTCATCATCCGCTCGGCGGTCTTCGCATGCAGGCGCATCGCCCGTGCCGGTCCGCCGGCGCCGCAGGCTTCGGCGACGCGCGCCCACATCTTCCGCGCCGCCCGCAGCTTGCAGATCGCCAGGAACTGGTTGCAGTCGACCGACAAGGTGAACAGGATCTGGCGGCAGGCGGCGTCGATGTCCATCCCGGCCGCCGTCATCGCCCGCAGGTACGCCACCGCCGTCGCCATCGCGGCGGCGAGATCCTGGGTCTCGGACGCACCGGCGTCGTGATAGCAGGAGGTGTCGACGCCGACGGCCGTCACGTTCGGGTAAGCCTTCGCGGTGTGCCTCGCCAGGTCCGCCATCTGCGCCAGCGCCGCCTCGACGGCGACCGGCAGGCTGCCGGTCCGCGCCAGCACCCCGATCGGATCGGCGTTGAAGGCGCCCTGCGCCTTGTCGGCGGCGATGCCGCGCCGCTCCCAGAGGCCGGCGAGCAGGCCGGCGGCGGGCAGGAACTGCGCGCCGGCGTCGAGCGCCACCGCGGCCATGTCGAGATGAACGCCGGTCAGCAGCAGATCGAGATCGTCCACCGAATAGACCATGATGCCGTTCGCGCCCGCCAGCGACGCGGCGCCGTCGGCGTCGAGCCCGGCGCGGACGGCGTCGTCGAAGCGCAGGATCACCGAGCCGACGCCCCGTTCCAGTTCCTTGAGGATGACCTCGTTGCACTTGGCGGGATCGGGATGGTCATGGATCTGCCGCACGTCCCAGTCGGACATCCGGGTTCCGGCCGCGGTGGACCCGCGGGTGAACGGCATCCCACCCGGAAACCCCGACGGATCGCCAGCGGATGGCCAGTCCTGACGCGTGTACAGCGGGCGAACGGTGATGCCCTCGTAGGTTCTGGTGAACATCCTCTTGTCGAAGGGCGCCCCCTTGAGCGCCTTCTCGACTTCCGCCACCCATCCGTCATACGTCGGCTTGGTGAACTCTTCGGTGAATTTCAGGTGCTGGCTGGTCATGAGGTTCCCGCCCCGATCGTTGGTCGACCTACGTCTTGTTCCGCGCCGGACGGCTTGCCCGCTTCGCGACGCGGAGTCCCTCGAGCCGCCCGAGGGCCGACCGGAAGGGCCGGAGACCCCGCAAGGCCGGAGTACCCGCAAAGTACGTGACGATCAGAACAGCGTCAAGCGAACGAGCGGGCCCGAAACACCGCCGCCGCGCCCGCAACAGAGACACGGCGGATCGAAGTTTCCGCACCTTGCCGGCGCGATCCCTCGCGCCGGCCGCGGTCAAATCCCCACGAGGGCCACGATCGTCGCGATCGTCCCCAGCGCCGCCAGACCGTAGACGACGAAGGCGACGGGCGTATCCGCCCGAATCCCGAAATCGTGGGCGACCACCCGGAGTCGATGGGCGACGTGCCACAGGGTCAGGAACAGGATGCCGAAGACGATGATCTTGATCAGCCAGTGACCGACGAACGCCTGCATCGTCTCGTAGGACAGCGCGCCGGAGAACGCGCCGAACAGCGCGAACAGCGCCGT
>JBHJOP010000021.1:0-11662 GCA_050329575.1 Rhodospirillales bacterium
CCGACATGCTAGAAACCGCATCTTCACCGCACCGGCCGCGCCGATGGGGAGTAGGCTAACGGTAAACCATCCGGCTCTGGACCGGATATTCCTGGTTCGAATCCAGGCTCCCCAGCCAAACGATGAAGAAGCACAAAGGGCGCCACAGATGGCGTCAAAGCTTCTTTTCGAGAATGCGAGTCATCCTCGAAAAAGACGGCAAGTGCTTTTTCAGGGTGTCAGGATCGAGTTGCCCAAGAACCTGGAAAGACCGCTTGCCCTTCTCATAGGCGTTCTTGCAGGCGCTCGTCGCCTTTTCGAGTGCGTCCTGCACTTCTTGTCGTCCCCTTTTCTCCAGATCAGGGAGCGCTGGTAACCGAGTTTCGTTCACTTGGGCGTAATGTTTTCGCAGCGCCAGACGATCGGCCACAATCCACGTTTCCATACACGTCGTCATGAGAAACACTTGCTCACTGGTCGAATTAGCGGGACGACGCCAACCATCATCTGGTCTCTTGCGCAAATGATCCCACGGTTTTTCGATGTTGGCTACCACGTCTTCGCTGTCCACGAGCATAGCGGTGTAGGCTCCGCCTGACTGCGTGTGCGCCGTTGTGAAATCGTCGTACGTCTGCCGGCGTCCACCGCAGGCCACGAGACGCGGCATTCGGTCCTTGAAGTCGGCGTTTTCCAACAGCTTTCGAAAGCCTTCGCGACAGCGAGCGCGCAGTTCTTTGGAATCTCCGCCTCCCTCGATGTAGATCTTTTTCGCAGTCACCAACGCGTACCCCCAACTTCGCCCTTCAGCCACAATTCACCCAGCCGATACCGATCGAGCCACGGGCGGATCTTGTCAGCTTCAAGTCTTTCAACCGTAGTGATGCTCTCTCGTTTTTCACAGATGAGAACCGCTTCAGGAGTATCTGACAATGCATCAACCAGAATATCGGAGTGGGTCGTTACGATTAGCTGCATTTCGTTTGACGCTCTCAGCAGCAGATCTGCAATTTTCGGGAGGATGTCCGGGTGCAGGCCTAACTCCGGTTCCTCGATGCAGACGAGCGGCGGTGGCGATGGGTCGCAGAGGATCGCGAGCAGACACAAGAATCGCAGCGTTCCGTCCGAGAGACGGGTTGCTGGAACTGTAAATCGGCCCTCGGTGAAAAACACCTGCACCGTGCCACCCTCGATACTGACATCGAAGTCGTCAACCCCCTCATAGATGTCGCGCAAATATGTCAGTATTAATTTCTTTGTGTGCGGATAACGGCGCAAATGGTTGAGAAATAGGCCGAGGTTGGAAAAGTCCTCCTCCAAACGGTCCGTTCGCAGATCCGCCCTCTGTGGCTCTCGGAATATCGTGTTTCGGCCAAAAGCCCATTCCCTGTAGATACGAATACGACCATACTGATCGCTAATATAAGTGATTTCAGGATAATGTTCCGGATCGCGTCGCTGAGCGAGAATTGAGACATCAGGCTCGATGCTTTCCCGCTGCAACTTTCTTTTTTCTCCATTTATATTTACCACCGGTCGGCCGGAGTCGAAATGATAGAAGAAGTACGGCAGTGTCTGGTCGCCGTGCGGCTTTTCGCGCTCGATTTTCTCATCGGTTAAACGGAAAGCTTGATCCTCTGCGCGGAACTCCAGCAGATGGCGGATTGGTTGCGGGCCACTCGGATACGCAAAGACAACTGACACCGACGCCGGCTGTTTGGGTGCACCTTTCCAGATCCACTCGCGGACACCGCCACCAAGGCTGACAAAGCTCCGGACATCCTTCGGCGGCTCATCGTTCGGGGCGGCCCGCAGCAGGCTGATGACATCAATCAGATTTGACTTACCGGATCCGTTGGGTCCAATCAGAATATTCAGCCTTCTCAAGGGAATCGCCTGCGCCTCTGGCCCGAACGACAAAATGTTGCGCGGCGTGATCTCCGTGAGAAGGGGCGCTCCGTTCAAATATTGTTTCATGGCTCCTAACCTGAACGCATGCTTCGCCGAAGGATGGGCAATACCGCGCCCGTTGGCAACCGTGCGTTCGCCTCCAGCGTCTGATCGATGAACGAGCCGCAGACAGCTCGATACGTGTCCAAAATAGCCAGCCATGAGATGGGCTTCTGTTGTCGGCGGATCCCTTCCACGGACGCGCACGCCGTGGAGCGTGGTTGTCGCGGCACGCGGCATCGCCCGGGATGTTCGTGCAGCTGATGTTCGTGCAGCTGATGTTCGTACCGCTGTTGTTCGTACCGCTGATGTTCGTACCGCTGTTGTAACACGGAGAGAGCGCCTCGCGCTCGGTCACGACACCGGCGGCGCACGGCGGCGTCGATCGCACGCCCCGGGCGCCTGGCCCGCAAGCGCGTTGCGCTGCACCGGACCGGGTGGCTACGATCACCCGGTCCGGCGGGGCCGATCGTTGCGACCGGCACCGTCGGCGGCCTCGCGCCGTCGGTCGTGCCGGACCGCCAACCTGGAGTGCGCCGATGCCCTCAGCCACCAATACCCTCGAGAACCACTGGATGCCGTTCACCGCCAACCGCGACTTCAAGGCCGACCCGCGGCTGCTGGTCAAGGCGCGGGGGGTCCATTACTGGAGCCATAAGGGGCGGGAGATCCTCGACGGCGTTTCGGGCCTGTTCTGCTGTGCCGCCGGCCACGGCCGCCCCGAGATCGCGGAGGCGGTCGCCGGCCAGCTCCGCGAACTCGACTACGGGCCGTCGTTCCAATGGGGCCACCCGTTGTCCTTCGAACTCGCCAACCGGCTGGCCCGCATCACCCCCGGCGATCTCGACCACGTGTTCTTCGTCAACTCCGGCTCGGAGGCGGTCGATACCGCCTTGAAGATCGCCATGGCCTATCACGCCGCCCGCGGCGAAGGGGACCGGCTGCGGTTCGTCTCCCGCGAGCGGGCCTATCACGGCGTCAACATCGGCGGCACGTCGCTGAGCGGCCTGATGCGCAACCGCCAGGCGTTTCCAGGGGTGATGCCGGGGGTTGTCCACATCCGTCATACCTGGTTGCCGGAGAACCGCTTCGTCCGCGGCCAGCCGGAGACCGGTGCCGAGCTCGCGGACGACCTCCAGCGGCTGGTCGAGCTCTACGGCGCCCGGACCATCGCCGCCTGCTTCGTGGAGCCGATCGCCGGTTCGACGGGCGCGCTGGTGCCGCCGCGGGGCTACCTCGAGCGGTTGCGACGGATCTGTGACGATCACGGCATCCTGCTGGTGTTCGACGAGGTCATCTGCGGTTTCGGGCGCACCGGCGAGGCCTTCGCCGCCGACAGCTTCGGCGTCGTCCCGGACATGATGACGATGGCCAAGGCGCTGACCAACGGCACCCAGCCGATGGGGGCGGTCGCGGTCAAGGACGCGATCTACGAGACCATCGTCGAGCGGGCACCGGCGGGCACGATCGAGTTGTTTCACGGCTACACGTATTCGGCCCATCCGGCGGCCTGCGCTGCCGCCCTGGCGACCCTCGACATCTACGAGCGGGATCGCCTGTTCGATCGCGCTGCCGCTCTGTCGGGGCGGTTTCTGGACGGCATGTTCGCGCTCGCCGAACTGCCCGCGGTCACCGACGTTCGGGGCTACGGCATGCTCGCCGCCTTCGACATCGCTCCCGATGGGCCGCCGGGCGCCCGCGGTCACCGTTGTCTGAAGCGCCTGTTCGAAGCCGGCCTGTTGATCAAATGGACCGGGGACACCGGCTGCGTCGCGCCGCCGCTGATCGCCGAGCCATCCCACATCGACGACATCACGGGCATCCTCCGCGAGGTGGTCGGCAGCGCGTAGGGCGCCGCCGTTTCGCAACGCTACCCGGCCGACGCCCTCTGGAGCCCCTGCGGCTGGCGGTAGAAGATGTGGCGGCCGATCTTGGCCATCCTCGTGAAGGCGCTCGCCCAGTGCGGATCGACGTAGTCGGCATGGTACCACAAGGCGCCGTGGGTGGGGTCGGGGGGATCGAAGAACAGCACCGTGTAGGCGACGAAACGGGCCTTCGCCCAAGCCCTCTCGTTGGTGGGCGTATCGCTCTTGCCGTCGCACCACCAGGAGAACTGACACCGGTGGAGCCGATCTTCGCCGCCCTGCTGGACGACCGCACAGATGCTGTCCGGAAAGGCCGCCGCCGCCACACGATTGAGGGTGACTGCCGCCACGGCGAACTGTCCGAGGGCCGGTTCCGAGCGGGCCTCGTGGTAGATGTTGAGGGCGAGGCATTCGAATTCACGATTGAGATCGGCACCGGGACGGTTCAGCCAACGGGCGCTTCTGGCGGCTGCGGCCCCGGTCGGCTCGGCTGCCGCCCGGGAGGCGGCCCCACGGATCGCGACGGTTTCCGCGAGTTGCGGCGCCGCAGAGGCCTGCAGGGGGGAGCCGGAACCTTCTCCCTCCGATTTCACCACCGCCCAGAGAATGACCCCCAGTCCAGCGTAAACCAAGAGAAACTCGGTCACCCGTCGCATAGCTCCTCCTCAACAAAAAAAGGGCCTAGGAACGGCCCTTCCCTCCGTCTACCAATTTTCTTGTTTAGGTAGACTTTATTATTAAATTATCTCGTAAAGGTAGCACAATTTGACGAGATGTCAACCTTTTTCGCTGCGGGGTGTCGAGGGGAGTCGCTGGTCCGAACGGGTTCGACCTCCCGCCACCGACGTCGGCCGTCGATCGACGGTCCCTGGTCCCGCGGCGAAGATCGTCGGTTTGGCTCGCTCGGCGAGGCGACAGCGCCTGTCAGTAGGCGTACTCGCGAAACAACGGATCGACGCTTCCGTTCCAGCGTCTCGCATACGCCGTGAGCAGCTCCTCCGCCGAGGTGAAGTTCGACTCGGCGATGCGGAACAGAGGGTTGAGAAACTTGGTCTCGTCCAGGCCGACCGCGTCCTCCCTCCGTCGCTGGCGAAGGCCCTCGCGGGCGATGTCGAGGGCGACCAGGGCGATGTCGCGGATGGTTCCCTTTCGGAACGGCGCCTTGAGCGCGAGACGGGCGACGTCGAGGTCGAGCGCCGACCGCTCCGCCGGCGTCCAGTCCTTGACTAGGTCCCATGCGGCGTTCCGGGCGCCGGTCTCGTAGAGCAACCCGACCCAGAATGCGGGAAGGGCACACAAGCGGTCCCATGGCCCGCCATCGGCGCCCCGCATTTCGAGGAACTGCTTCAGGCGGACGTGCGGGAACGCCGTCGTGAGATGATCGCTCCAGTCGCCGATCCGCGGGTACTCCCCCTCGAGACCGGGCAGACGGCCGGCCAGAAAATCGCGAAAGGATCGCCCGGCAACGTCGATGTAGGTCCCGTTCCGATAGACGAAATACATCGGCACATCGAGCATGTAATCGACATAACGCTCGAAGCCGAATCCATCCTCGAAAACGAACGGCAAGTCCCCACACCGATCTGGGTCCGTATCAGACCAGATGTAGCTGCGATAGCTCAGATATCCCGTCGGTTTTCCGAGCTTGAACGGCGAGTTTGCGAACAGAGCGGTCGCTATCGGCTGTAGTGCGAGCCCGATTCTAAACATTTGCACCATTGTTTTTTCGGTGTCGAAGTCGAGATTGACCTGGACGGTGCATGTGGCTTTCATCATGTCGAGGCCTAGGCGTCCCCGTTTGGGCATATATTGCCTCATGATGTGGTAACGACCCTTGGGCATCCAGGGAATGTCGGCGATCGACCACTTCGGTTGATAGCCGACGCCCAGCATGCCGATGTTCAACTCGCCCGAAACCTGCTTGATTTGATTGAGGTGCCGGCCGATCTCACCGCAGGTTTCGTGAATGCTCGGCAAGGGGGCTCCGGAGAGTTCCACTTGCCCGCCCGGTTCGAGCGTGATCGAACAGCCGCCGTCGTCGGCGAGCGCGATCGGGATGCCGTTCTCGAGCACCGGCCGCCATCCGAAACGGGTCAGGCCTTCCAGGACGGCTCGAATGCCCTGGCGGCCCTCGTAGGCGAGCGGCTTGCAGTCCTCGAGCCGGTACGCGAACTTCTCGTGCTCCGTTCCGATGCGCCACGCCCCGACCGGCTTGCAGCCTGCTTCCAGATGAGCGACGAGCACACGCCTGTCGGTAACGGGTTCACCTCGATCTTCGGGTTCGTTGGCCATCGCCTATCACCTCTTCGGAGTCGTCCAGACACGATTCGAGCGCCATCCCCGGTCGTCGTCCACCGCTTGCCAGCATGCGAGCACCGACAGCGCCGCCGTCTCCGCGCGAAGGATCCGTTCCCCCAGCGCGACCAGGCTGACAAACGGCACCGTCCGCAGACGGTCGATCTCGGCCCCGCTCAACCCGCCCTCGGGCCCGACCAGGAACGCGGGCGGCGGCCGGCGTCGCCCGTCGGGCGACCCGCGCGCTGCCGCCAGGACGCCGAGAAGCGATGGCCCTCGCGCGCCGCAATCCATCACCAGCATCTGCCGATCGCCCGGCCAGCCGGCGACAAGATCGCCGAGCGGCACCGGCGCCATCACGTCCGGCAGGGTCAGCCGACGACACTGCTCCGCCGCCTCGACGGCATGGGCCGACAGCCTCTGGACGTTCACGCGCTCGGTCACGGTGCGTTCGGTGAGCACCGGCAGGAGGCGGGACACGCCCAGTTCCGTCGCCTTCTCGACGAGAAACTGGGTGCGCGTCTTCTTGAGGGGCGCGAATGCGAGCCAGGGACCGGGTTCCGCCCGCTGGGGCCTGAGGAGCTGTTCGACGACGACGGTGCAGGCGTCTCGGGTGACGGTCGCCACGCGAGCCTGCCACTCGCCGTCGACGCCATTGAACAGCGCGACACCATGGCCGGTCCGGACCCGCATGACGTTGGCGAGGTAGTGCCCCTGCATGCCCACGAGGCGGAGGGTTTCCCCGCTCCGCAAGGGAACGCCGACGAACAGGCGGATCCGCGACTCGGTCACTGGCATTCGATCCCCCTCGTTCACCGCTGGCCGTCGTACACCCTGCCGGCTCCATTTGCCACAGGCTCCGCGCATCGCGTATCACTCGCCCCCATGACGACACCGCCGGACCGTTCCCTCGTCGACATCCCGGTCGCAGACTGGATCGAACGGTGGGTTCCCTGCGCGCTCCGGCCCTACCTCCGCCTCGCTCGCATCGACCGGCCGATCGGGGTCTGGCTGCTGTTGCTGCCCTGCTGGTGGGGCGTCGCGCTCGCGTCCCCGTCCTGGCCGGATGGGCGGCTGCTGATCCTGTTTGCGATCGGCGCCGTCGTCATGCGTGCGGCCGGCTGCACCCTGAACGACATCGCCGATCGTGACTTCGACCGGCGGGTCGCGCGGACCGCCACACGGCCGATCGCCAGTGGCGCCGTGAGCGTCCGCGGCGCCGTCGTCTTCATGGTGGCGCTGTGTCTATCCGGGTTGGGGGTCCTGTTGCAGTTCAATCGCTTCACGGTCGGACTCGGGGTCGTGTCGCTGGCCCTGGTCGCCGTCTACCCGTTGATGAAGCGGGTGACCTACTGGCCACAGGCCGTGCTCGGCATGGCCTTCAACTGGGGCGCGTTGCTCGGCTGGGCGGCGGTGACGGGAGACCTCGGCGTCCCCGCGCTCGCCCTCTACGTCGCCGGCGTGTTCTGGACCCTCGGCTACGATACGATCTACGCCCACCAGGACAAGCACGACGACGCGGTGATCGGCGTCAAGTCGACCGCGTTGCTGTTCGGCGACACCACCCGGTGGTGGCTGTTCGGGTTCTCGGGCGTCTCGTTGGCGGCGTTCGCCGTCGCCGGCGCCGCGGCCGGCCTCGCATCGCCGTTCTTCGTCGTCCTCGCCGGCGCCGGCGCGCACCTCGTGTGGCTGGCGGCGCGGGTGGATCTCGACGATGCGAAGGACTGCCTCGCGACGTTCCGAGCCAATCGGACCTTCGGACTCCTGATCCTCGCCGCGATCGTCGTCGGACGGATCGCCGGATGAACGGTTCGCGGCCCTGCCGTCATCGGCGACGCACCGGCACGACGACGATCCGCACGCCCCCGCAGCCGCGAAAGCGTCGGGCGGCGTTCAGTTCGTGATGCCGAGGCAGAGGGTTGCTATCATCACCGCCCACACCGCCCCGAGGAGGACGCGGCCGACGATCTGCAACCGGCCGGCGGTGCCGGGCTGCGGCGCCAGCGGAGGCAGACCGAACGTCGTCCGGTCGAGGCTGCCCTCCGAACGCCGCCGGAGGATGTCGCGGGAAAAATGGCGAACCCAGATCGGCGCCTGTCCGGTATACAGGTAGCGCACGAACGGCGGCTCCAGGGTGTCGTCGGGAGCGTGACGGCCGAACCAGGCGGAATAGGCCATGCCGAACAGGATGTATTCGCGCACGTGCAGGGCGTCACAGGCGGCGGACACGTCGCGGACGTCCGGCGGAAGGTGTTCGGGATCGTGAACGAAGGAAGCAACGATCGCCATGGTAGCCCTCGCATGGGGGACCGACGCGGGTTTTTCCCCTCCCAAAGATGGGGTCGGACACCCGCGAATCCAACGCCGAGGCGCACGCACGGTGACGGCATGATCGCGTGCTTCGCCCTCCGTGCCGCCCCGCCCCGCCGCCGGCGTGCCGGTGCCGCGATGAGATCGCCATGAGCTACCGGTCGCTTCGTGACTTCGTCGACCACCTGGAACGACACGGCCGGCTGGTGCGGGTCGGCGAACCCGTGTCGGTGGTCCTGGAGATGACGGAGATCCAGACCCGGCTGCTGGCGGAGGGTGGGCCGGCCGTGTTGTTCGAGCACGTGGTCGACGGCGTTGGCCGGCGGTATCCGATGCCCGTCCTCGTCAACCTGTTCGGAACGGTGGAGCGGGTCGCGTGGGGAATGAACCGGGAGCCGCACCAGCTGCGCGAGATCGGCGAAATGCTGGCGTTCCTGCGACAGCCCGAGCCCCCGGGTGGCTGGCGCGAAGCGCTGAGGATGCTGCCGCTGGTCAAGACGGCGTTGACGATGAAGCCGAGAACGGTGGCGGCGGCGCCGTGCCAGGAGGTGATCTGGACGGGGGACGACATCGACCTTTCGCGCCTCCCCATCCAGGTCTGCTGGCCGGGGGAGCCGGCCCCCCTGATCACGTGGCCTCTGGTGGTCACCCAGGGCCCGACGGCGGGGCGCGCCGGCGGCGACCGGAGAGACGGCTTCAATCTCGGCATCTACCGCATGCAGGTGACGGGCGCGAAAACGACCTACATGCGCTGGCTCAAGCATCGCGGCGGGGCGCAACACCATGCCCGGTGGAAGGACCAGCGATCGGACCTGCTGCCGGCGGCCGCCGTCATCGGCGCCGATCCCGGGACCATCCTCGCGGCCGTCACGCCCGTTCCGGATACGCTGTCCGAGTATCAGTTCGCCGGCCTGTTGCGCGGGGCCAAGGTCGAGCTGGTGGACTGCAAGACCATTCCGCTACAGGTTCCGGCGCACGCCGAGATCGTCATCGAGGGACATGTCTCGCTGTCCGATTACGGCGACGAGGGGCCGTACGGCGATCACACCGGCTACTACAATTCGGTCGAAGCGTTTCCCGTTTTCACCGCGACGGCCGTCACGATGCGGCGTCACCCGATCTATCTCTCCACCTTTACCGGGCGACCTCCGGACGAGCCGTCGGTGCTCGGAGAGGCGTTGAACGAGATCTTCATCCCGCTGCTCACCCAGCAGTTTCCGGAGATCGTGGACTTCTGGCTGCCGCCCGAGGGCTGCTCCTACCGGGTGGCGGTGATCTCGTTGCGCAAAGCCTACCCCGGCCACGCCAAGCGCGTGATGATGGCGGTCTGGTCCTATCTCCGCCAGTTCATGTATACGAAGTTCGTGATCGTCGTCGACGAGGGCATCGACGCCCGCAACTGGACGGACGTCATCTGGGCCATCTCGACCAATGTCGATCCGGCGCGTGACATGACGGTGATCGAGAACACGCCGATCGACTATCTCGACTTCGCTTCGCCGGAATCGGGCCTCGGAAGCAAGCTCGGCATCGATGCGACGACGAAGATTCCGCCCGAAACCAGGAGACCGTGGGGGAAGCCGATCCGGATGACCGACGCGCTGATCGAGGAAGTCTCCCGCAAGTGGCCGCTCTACGGACTGCCGGGCAGCGGAAAACCGATCTGGAAGTCCAGATAGCAACCTCACGGAGCCGGGCATCCCCCGGGTCGGACACGATACGCATGGTCGATTCTCACCACGACTCGCCGCCTGCCAGCCTTCGCGAACTCGCCATGCATGGCAACGCATGGCCCTTCGTCGAGGCCCGGTCCGTTCTTCACCGGATCGAGAGCCTGCCCCGGGACGGGAGGCCGGTGATCTTCGAGACCGGCTACGGACCCTCGGGCCTGCCCCACATCGGCACCTTCGGCGAGGTCGTCCGGACCTCGATGGTCCGGCATGCGTTTTCGATCCTGTCCGACGTCCCGACCCGGCTGATCGCCTTCTCGGACGACATGGACGGCCTGCGCCGGGTGCCGGACAACATCCCCAACCGCGACATGGTGGCGGCGCATCTCGGGCGACCGTTGACCAGCATCCCCGATCCGTTCGGGACCCACGAGAGTTTCGGCGCCCACAACAACGCCCGGCTGCAGGCGTTTCTCCGCGAGTTCGGTTTCGAGTTCGAGTTCCTCGGGGCCACCGAGTGCTACCGGAGCGGACGGTTCGACGACATCCTGCGGCGGGTCCTCGTCCACTACGACGAGGTGATGGCGATCATTCTGCCGACGCTCGGGCGCGAACGGCAGGCGACGTACAGCCCGTTCCTGCCGATCTGCGGGAGAACCGGGCGGATCCTGCAGGTGCCGGTCGTCGCGCGCGATCCGGACGCCGGAACGATCGTCCACGAGGACGAGGACGGGCGGCGCGTGGAGACGCCGGTGACCGGCGGGGCGTGCAAGCTGCAATGGAAGGCCGACTGGGCGATGCGGTGGGTGGCGCTCGGGGTCGATTACGAGATGTCGGGCAAGGACCTGATCGATTCCGTCAGGCTCTCGGGGCGCATCGCCCGGGTGCTGGGCGGCGAGCCGCCGACCGGGTTCAGCTACGAGCTGTTTCTCGACGAAAACGGCGAGAAGATCTCGAAGTCGAGGGGAAACGGCCTCTCGGTCGAGGACTGGCTGCGATACGCCCCGGCGGACACCCTGGCGCTGTTCATGTACCAGAAGCCGCGCTCCGCCAAGCGCCTGTCGTTCGATGTCATCCCGCGCACCGTCGACGACTACATCGGCCATCTGGAGCAGTTCCCGTCGCAGGACATGGCGCGGAAACTGGCCAATCCCGTCTGGCACGTCCATGCGGGACGGCCGCCACGGGAAGTCGCGCACATCGGCTACAACGTTCTGCTCAATCTGGCGAGCGTCTGTCACACGGAGGATCGCGGCGTCCTGTGGCATTTCATCTCGCGCTATCGTCCGGACGCGTCGCCCGCATCGGCGCCGGTCCTGGATCGCCTGGTGGGACACGCGATCACCTACTACCGCGACTTCGTCAAGCCGACGAAACGCTACCGCCGGGCGACGGGCGACGAGTGCCGGGCGTTGCTGGACCTCGCGTCCGCCCTCGAGGCGCTGCCGGCCGACGCGGCCGCCGAGACGGTCCAGACGGCGGTCTACGAGATCGGCAAGCGTCATCGCTGCTTCGCCGACCTCAAGGCCTGGTTCCGGGCCCTCTATCAGATCCTGCTCGGCCAGGACGAGGGGCCGCGGATGGGCTCGTTCATCG
>JBHJOP010000069.1:0-58592 GCA_050329575.1 Rhodospirillales bacterium
TACGACCAGGGCGCACGGATCTTCGTCGAGGTCGGCCCGAACAACAACCTCACCGGGTTCGTCCGCGACATCCTGCGTGATCGCGCCCATGTCGCGGTCGCCGCCGACGATCCCAAGCGATCGAGCTTTCTGCAGATCCAGCACCTGCTCGCGCAGTTGTTCGTCCACAAGGTGCCGCTGAACCTGTCGCAGCTTCATCCCCGGGACGGCGCCGGCGGGACGGATCCATCGCAAGAAGAACCCGCGCCCCGGCTGCAGCCGCACCTCCGCAGCGAACTGCCCTACCTGTCGCTTTCGGACGAGGAAGCGGCGCGCGTTCGCGGCCTGCTGGCGATGCCGCCGGCCGCCCCTGCAACCGCGCCGGCGCCGCAACCGCCTTCGCTGCCGGCCGGGGTCGCACCGCCCCGGACCGGACAGCGACCGCCGGACGGCATTGGTGCACGGCATCAACGGCCGGCGACGCCGATGCTCTCCAGCCATTTCCGGATGATGGACGAGTTCCTGGACCAGCAGCGACGGATCGCCGGCGCCGCGGTGCAGGCGGCGAGGCCGCAAAGCCCGGTGACGACGCGGGACCTCAGCGTCGTGTTCGGACTGCCGTCGCGGACCGACGTTTGCTTCGCGGCGTGGTCCACCGGGACGGCGCGAAGCGCGACGGCGAACGATCTCGCGGACCTCGCGCGGAGGATGCTGTCGCAGCGCGAGCAGGCCACTTGGCACGAGCAGATCGCCGGGCGCCCTCCTCGCCGTCAGCGGGAATGGCTGCTCGGACGGGTGGCCGCCAAGAAGGCCGTGCAGCTGTGGTATGCCCGCGCGCACGGTCCGCATCTGCGTCTCGACCAGATCGAGGTCCTGTACGGCGACAACAACAAGCCATGGGCATCGGTACTCGGCACCAACGGCGAGCGCCGGTCGCTGCCGCACATTTCGCTCAGTCACGTCGACGGCGCCGCGGTGGCGGTCAGCAGTACCGGCAGCGTCGGCATCGATCTCGAGAGCCCCGCCCGGATCCGCAGCCCCGACGGGGTGGCGCAGGTCGCGTTCTGCGAGTCCGAACGGGCGATCCTGAATCGGCGGTTCGGCGAGGATCCGGCGGACGCGACCGCGCTCCTCTGGAGCATCAAGGAAGCGGCCGCGAAAATGACTGGCAACGGCTTCGTCGGTCGCGAGCGGGCGGTTCGCCTGGTCGACCTGGCCGACGACGGCCGCAGCGCCCGCGTCGACTGCCACGGCACCGACGTCGACGTTCACATCCGGCGGATCGGGGCGCTCTGCTGCGCCGTCGCGGTCCCGGCGGTCCGCTGACCGCCCGTCGCGGCGACGGCGACGATCAACGGGAGCGGGCGGCGGCGTCCGGCTTCGGGTGCTCGACGAAGAACCGCCACGCCATCCGGTTGGTGGGAAAGGCGCCGGCGACGCGGACGCGGAACAGCCACTGCCAGAAGCCGGGGCGACTGCCCGGCCAGCCATGGCCGCCGTCGGCGACGAGACAGAACTCGACGTCGCCGTGGTCGCGGCCGACGGACCGCCAACACGCGGTCCCGGCGTCGCGGTAGGTCTCGCGGCGGTCGCCCGTGCAACCGTTGTGACGACGCCAGAACGCGAGCCCCTCCTCGACCGGCGGCCAGACGTTGCCGTGCGCCGTTCGCCGGCCCCGTCCGCCGCGCAGCGGCACGTTCTCGTCCCTGCCGCCGTGCACGTGGAGGACGGCGACCGGCGCGCGGGGAGCGCAGCCGCGGCTGACCATCGAACCGGCGACGACGGCGACGGCGGCGAAGACGTCCGAACACGTGCACGCCAGGTGATAGGCGAGCATGCCCCCTTTCGACGCGCCGATCGCGAAGATGCGACGTCCATCGATCGCATGGAAGCGGGCGATGTCATCGATCAAGGCCCTGACGAACGCGACGTCGTCGACGCGATGCCGTTCCGCCCAGCCGACGGACTCGCCGCCGGCGTTCCAGGTCAGCCGCCGCGCCCGGTGCGGCCCAGTTCCGGCGGGATAGGCGAGCAGAAACCCCTCCCGTTCGGCAAGGTAGTGCAGCCGCGTCATGCGGGCGAAGCTGCGGGGATCGCCGCCGCCGCCGTGCAGCGCAACGACCAGCGGCGCTTGGCGTCCGGGCCGCAACGACGTCGGGACATAGACGAGGCAGTGGCGCTCGAGGCCGCCGACGGTCATCGCGCGGGCGACGAACTGACGGCGCATCCGCCGCCGCGGCAGCGGCGGCCGGCGATCGGGGTCGCGGAGACCGGCACGCGTCCACGCCCGGGCGATCAGAAGGATCGCCGCTGCGACCGCCAGAACCAGAACCGCCTCAGACACGCGCGACTCGCTGCATCGTCGGCGCGCGGCGCGCGTCGGTCCTCACCGCCGCTGGTGGTCCTTGCGGCCGAGCCAGATCTCCATGCCGCCGTCGGGATTGTCCTCGTAGACTCCCGGTCGGCCGCCGGGCCTCGCCACCCGCGGACCGAACGGGTTGACGGTACCGACCGCGAGACCGTATGGGGTCGGCACGATGCCGCGGATGCCGTAGTTGTAGGGGTTGTCGAACCCGTTGGTGGTCACCGGCAGCCAGTTCTCGCCATCGAAACTGCGATAGAGGGCGGCCCCGGCGAGGCCGGAGAAGATCTTCTCCGGTCCGAGCCGGTAGTAGAGGTTGCGGAACAGCTCCGGCCACTGGTCCCGGCGGGAATAGATCATCATCAGGCTCCAGTCGAAGGTGCCGACATACAGCCACCCGTCATAGGCCCCCATCCGCCAGAAATAGCCGGCGAAAATGCTGTCGTAACCGGGTCCGAAGCCGGACAGCGCCTCCTTGTAGCCGTCCGGGGTGTCGCGCGACAGCCCGACGAGCAGGTCCCAGCTTCCATCGGGATGAATGCGGATCAGCTCGGGCCCCGCCGGTCCGACCTTGTTGGGAACGTCGATGCCGCCGTGCTGAATGCCGCTGCCGACATAGAGGGCGTTCTTGAACACGCACAGACTGGCGGCGCCCTGATTGTTCCTGCCGCGATAGGCGCCTTCGGTGATCACCCGCTCCCAGCGGTAAGGCGGATCGCCCTCGGCGGTCGTCCGCCAGATCTGGAAGCCGGCAAGATTGGTGGTTCCGGCGTAAAGGTGGTCGCCGCAGCCGATCATCTCGAAGATGCCCATGTTGCCGGGGTCGCCGAAGTCGGGCTCGTTGACCGCGGCCCAGGTCCCAGCGACCGGATCCCGGGTCTCGAACACCAGGGTCAGGTTGGAGGTGTTGGGATTGCCGCCGGGCTTGCCGGTGGCGGCGGTGAACAGGCGGCCCTTGAACGGCACCAGCAGGCGGAGCGTATAGACCACCTCGCCGAAGGCGTCGGGCTTGCTGACCGGTCGGTAGGTCTCGCCGTCCTCGCTGCGCAGGATGGTGGTTCCCCGCCCCTTGGCCGAGGCGAAGGTGCTGGTGTAGAGCACCGGCTTCGGGTCGCGTTCACCCTGGAACACGGTCATGCAGCGATAGCCGACGTCGCGCGGCACGGTGGTGCCGTCGGTGCCGACGATGGTCGGCGAGCGGAACACCTCGGTCCAGCGGTCGGCCGCCGCGTCGTAGCGATGGATCTGCGCCCGCATGTCCTGCTCATAGAGGCGCTCCGGACACTCGACCGGCCAGTCGACGAGCCGGGTGGTCATCTTCGAGAACTTGAGCATGCACAGGTTGCTGCGGGTGGTGCCGACGTAGAGCCGGTCCTCGAACCACTCCATGGAATGGCAATAGGCGTTGAGCGGATCCCCGAGCCCGTTGCGCCCAATCCGGCGGAAATCCTGGAACGACAGGCCGGGCGGCGGCGCCGGATCGGCGGGGAACGCCACATCGACGCCCATGCCGCCGTCGTCCACAGGCGTTGGCTTGTCCGAAACCCGCGATGAGGCGCCCATTGCGCTCCCGGCCCCCTGAGGTCCTCGACCCGTCGACATGCAGTGTGCGGCCGCTCGATCGGTCGGCGCCGCTGGAGGGCGCCAGCATACACAACCGCTCGATCGTCCAAAAGCGGATCGCGCCCGATGCGACCGCCGCCGTGGCCGCAGAGCGAAACCGCCGATGGTTGTCGCGTCGGGTTCTCTCCGCTACACTTTCGTGAAAACAGGAGCGCCTCATGCGGAAGAGAACACCTGCACGCCGAAGGGCTGAGGGTGCCCGCGGTAGGTCCTGGGGCGCCGGAAGAGGAGGTTGGTCATGAGCCATCGTTCGCCGTTCCGCCGCTTGCGGCGGGCAGACGGGTGGCGGCGGATCCTGCCGATGGTGCTGGCGTTGGTCTTCGCGGCGCCGGCGGGCGCCGAGCCGTTCGCGCCCCGCTGCTGGGACGCCGCACCCGGGTTCAACGACGTCAAGGACTTCGACTTCGACCCGGAGACCATGCTCGCCACCTGGCAGAACGATCCGGTGCTCACCGCGGACGGCACGCTGGTGCATCCGGGTTGGATCACCATCGCGCCCTATGACGGCGATGGCAACATCGTCGTCGACCAGCGGCTGGAATGCGTCGAGTGCTCTCCGGCGCCGATGGGCGTCACGGTGGCGGCGGGGGAAGTCGTCACCGTCGGCGGCACCACCTCCCTTTACTTCACGTCGATGTCGGAGGACGAGACGACGGTGCGCATCGGCAAGCTGACGCGGCACGCGCCTGAAGATTGGCGGCTCTCGTTCCTGCCCGAGAGCGACGGACGCGTGCTGTTGATGCCCGGCGTCGACCCGGCAGATGTTGCGCCGAGGGTCTACTATCGGACGATGGCGGGCACCTTCAGCGCCCCGGACGCCGTCCAGCTGCCGCTGTCGCAGAGGTTCGTCAGGACGGGGTGGGGCTGGCGCTGGGACGACGACAGCCCGGCGCCGATCGATGTCGCCATGGATCCGGCGCCGTTTCTGCCGCAGAACGTCATCGGAGGAGAGTTTACCGGGAGGTTCCTCCCGGACGGCTCGAAACTGGTCCACCGGGCGGCGATATGGAAGACGTGGATCGACCTCCTCCTCAACCGTCCGCGACTGATTCCGGCCATCTACGACTTCGAGACCAACCGCTCTCGGCTGCTGCTGGCCGACCGGCGGGATCTGACGGAACTGGCCGAATACACTTGGCCGGTGACATTCAGCGCGCCAGAGCTCGGCGGCGACGCCGCTGTCGTCGGGATCGTCAAGAACCGTCCCGAGACCGTCAACCACGTGGTGGTCTGGCGGCAGCAAGAGGACGGCGGCTGGATCGAGTGGAGCCGGATCCCGCCGGTCGACCCCGACTATCCCTGCTACTTCCACCCGGAGGGGTTCTCCGTGAACGGCAGGTCTTACGTCGTCGTCGAGGCCTACCGGTTGCGGATGTGCCAGACCGATCTTGTCTTCCCGACCCCGTCGATCATCGTCGTCGCATCGGTCGACCCCACCACGCCGGACGCCGAACGGGTGCGGCGGGTGGTCAGCGTCGAACCGGATGCCGGACGCACGTCGATGAAGACGGACGCGGAAGCGGTCACCATCGCCGGCAATGAGGGTGAGCACGCGAGGATCTACTATCGGGATTATGGATCCCCGTTCGGCTGGCTGTCGGGAGGGCCTTCGACGTTCACGGTCTGTGATCCCGATCTGTGACAGGCCGGGTCCGCGGGCGACGAGGACAGGTCTCACGCCGGCGGCGCCGCGCGGCGGTTCGTTGATGGCCGGTGCCGTCTCCTGTAGGATCAGTCCGGAGAACAGGGCGAAGGAACCAACCGGCGCCCTGCAATGAAACCGCGTGCCGTGGTCGTGGGGGCGAAAACCGGTGCGCCAACAAGGAGGGCGAGACGTGGGCGTTCGCGAGTCCTGGGTGTCGTCGACGACGGCACGTCGGCTTTCGGTGATGGTCGTGGTGGTGGCGGGCGTCGGTGCGGCGAGGCCGGCATCCGCCGACGACTTCGCTCCCCGCTGCTGGAACGCGGCGCCCGGCGTCGACGCCGCCGCCGACATCGAGTTCGACTCCGCAACGATGCGGGCGACATGGCAGAACGACCCGGTGTTCGCGCCCGACGGGACGCTGATCAAGCGCGGCTGGGTCACCGTCGCGCCGCTCGGCACCGAGGGCAGTATCCTCATGGATCAGGCGTCGGAATGCTTCGAGTGCTCTCCCGCCCCGATGTCGCTGACTCTCGGCGGGCCCGAGTTCCTGAGCGTCGACGGCCAGAACTTCCTCTACTTCTCGTCGCTGTCGGAGGACGAGACCACCGTCCGGCTGGCCAAGCTGAGCGAGCAGCCGTCGGGGGAGTGGGCGCTGTCGTTCCTCCCCGAGAGCGATGGCAAGGTGATGTTCGTGCCCGGTGTCGACTCGTCGGATGCCGGGGTCAAGGTGTTCTACCGAACGGTCACCGGCAGCTATGCGACCGGGTTCCAGCGGGTCGACTGGGGCTGGCGGGTCGACGATCCGCTGTTCGTCGAGGACGTCACCATGGACCCCCGTCCCTTCGTCAAGAAGGCCGGATACTGGGGCAACGCCGGCGATTTCTCCGGACGGATCCTGCCCGACGGCTCCAAGCTCGCCCACCGGGCGCTCCAGTATCGGACGCTGCTCGACCTGCTGCTCGGCCGCCCGCGCCTGGTTCCCGCCATCTACGATTTCGAGACCAACCAGACCCGGCCGCTCCTCGACAATCCTCGCGACCAGACGGAACTCGTCGAGGCGACCTGGCCGACGGCGTTCGAGGCTCCCGAACTCGACGGCGATCCGGTCATCCTCGCGGTCGCCAAGATCCGCCCTCAGATGACCAACGAGGTCGTCGCCTGGCGGCAGGATGCGACCGGCAAGTGGGTCGAGTGGAGCCGCATCGCCCCCGTCGATCCCGACTATCCGTGTTTCTGGAACCCGCAAGGGTTCGTGGTCGACGGCAGATCCTACGTGTCGGTGAGTGCCTTCCAGCCGCTCGCTTGCTACTTCGGCTTCACCATTCCGACTCCCTCGATCGTCTGGATCGCCTCCCTCGATCCCGACCTCCCCGAGGACGAGCGGGTGCGACGGATCGTGAGCGCCGAGGCCGTCCCCGGCCGGGTCTCGTTCAAGACCGACAACGAGGCAGCGGTGATCAACGGCAACGATGCCCGGGTCTACTACATCGATCTGCCGACACCGCTCGATCTCGTGCTCGGAACGCCGTCCGTGCTCACGGTGTGCGAGACCGGCCTCAAGCGGTAGCGGCGGCGCCGACACGCATTCCCGCGGAGGGCCGGATCGGCGCGCCGGCCGGGGATCGGTGTCGCCGGATACCGCTCGGCGTGCCCAGACCCCGCGGCCTTAGGGGAGCGACGACGTGGTGCGGTATCGGTTATTGAACTGACTTGAGGGCCCGATCGGGATACTGGCAATCGATCCATACTTCGGCGAGGGCCGGCGGGCTGCCGGCGGACTCCCGACTCAGAGCTGCCATGAACGTTTCAAACGGTCGTGCCGAGGGCTTCAAGGTCCCGATCTTCGTCCTGGCGCCGCCGCGCTCGTTCACTTCGATCTTCTGCGGCGCTCTCGGCGTCCACCCGGAACTGTTCGGCGTCCCGGAACTGAACCTGTTCCAGGTTGCCGACATGACCGAGTTCCTGACCGGTCCGGAGAAAATGCCGGCACCGGCCCGGGTGGTGTGGCGCCTACGCGGCAAGGAGGGGCTGCTGCGGACGCTCGCCGAATTGTACGCCGGCGAGCAGACCATCCGCAGCGTCGAGATGGCGGAGCGCTGGATCCGCGTCCGCCGGAACCGCGCGGTCGCCGACGTCTACCGGGAGGTGTGCCGCAAGGTCTATCCGCGCCGGATCGTCGACAAGAGCCCCGCCTACGCCTCGCGGTCACGGTTTCTCGACCACATCCTGACCGTCTTTCCGGACGCCTTGTTCATTCATCTCGTCCGCCACCCGCGCGGGCAATGCGAGTCGGTGATGAAGACCCGGGGATTCCCGGTCTGGGCGTTGTTCCAGAACGCGATCGACCGCTCCGCCGATCCGCCGCAGATCGATCCGCAGATCCTGTGGCATGACATGAACGTACGCATCCTCAACTTCCTGGAGAGAGTCCCGGAGCAGAACTGGACGCGGGTGCAGGGCGAAACCTTCATGTCGGACACCGATGGCGAACTCGAGCGGATCTGCCGCTGGCTCGGCATCTCCGGCTCCGAGGAAGCGATGCGATCGATGCGCCACCCGGAACACTCGCCGTTCGCGTGCTTCGGGCCGATCAACGCCGCCTATGGCAACGATCCCAACTTTCTGCGCTCCCCCTACCTGCGGCCGCAGCGGCTCGAAGACCAGAGCCTGGACGGTCCGGTGCGCTGGCGGCAAGACGGGGCCGGCTTCCATCCCCGGGTGGTCGCCCTCGCCCGAAGCTTCGGCTACGATTGACCGGCTCGCGCCTTCCGAGGGGACGGCCGCGGTTCGGACCCGGGCCGACCGGGTTCACGTCTTTGCCGCGTGGACGAGAAGGTAGGTATGCGTCGCCTGCATCAGCCGCACGACGTTCCGGATGCGCACGAACGCCGCCTTCCGCATCTGCCCCTCCTGCACCTTCCCCATTGCGAAGCGGCAGACGCCGTCGGCGAACCGCGCGATGCAGGGCTCCGTCGCGTCGACGACATCGACGCACGAGAAGCCGGCGCGGCCATAGAGCTCTCGGTAGGCATCGATGCCCTCGACGTAGTTGGCGGGCAGCTGGCGGGGAAACTGCTTCGGCTTCAGGATGTCGGACAGCACCAGATGCCCGCCCGGCCGCAACACGCGGTGGGCCTCGCGAAGGAAACGTTCGCGCGTATCGAACAGAAAGGCGGCTTCGACGCAGATGATATTGTCGAACGATGCATCTTCGAAGTCCAACCGACAGGCGTCCATGGACAGAAACGTGACCTGCGGCAGCTTCTCGCGGCAGATTTCCAGGTGCTTGTCAGAGATGTTTATGGCGGTGACATCGGTCGGCGAAAAATACTTTAACAGGTATTGCGTGGTGGCGCCCTTGCCGCACGCGACGTCGAGGATGCTCCCCCGCTTCTCGGGGATCGCGGCGAGGAGCATCTCCAGCAGAGTCTCGCAGGCCTCGCGAGCGCTGCGGGTCGACGGCTGCCAATAGCCGAAGTTCAGGAAGTCGCTGTGCTCGTAGAACTCGTGATTGACTTTCCACCCGACCCGTTCGTCGTACAGCCGCTGCACGCCGCGCGTCCACTCGGTCATGGCGATCCCCCGCGCGTGCTCCGGGCGCTCGCGCCGCCGACGGGGGCCGCGCCGCGCCTCCTCGCTACTTCCTGCGGATCGCGCACAGCCGCTCCGATCCGGCCGGGTACTGCATGCCGATCATCAGCGGATGCTTGGATCGGCGCGCCGGCCTCGGCAGCGGCGCGTGGAAGCTGATGCCGTCGATGTGCCGGGCGAGGTCGTCGGCGTCGATCAGGCCGTGGGGCGCGTCGAAGGCGCCGGTCTTCTGGAACGCACGCAGGACGCGCCGGGTGTTCAGGATGTGATCGCACCGCCCCTGCGGCCACGGCCAGGAGTCCCCGAGGCCGTTGTTGCGAAGGTCCTCGATGAAATAGATGCCGCCGGGCCGGACGTAACGGAAGAAGAACCCGAGGGAGATCTGCTGATGATCGGGACGATGGGTCCCGTCCTCGACGATGAAATCGAAGGCATCGACGCCGGCGACGGTGATGAACTCGGCAAGTTGGTCGACGTTTCCCTGATCGGCGACGAACGTCCGCACCCGATCGTTGTCGAGGTGGCCCGCCGGATTGATGTCGATGCCGAAGATGCGGGCATTGGGGAAGTAATCGTACCACATCTTCATCGATCCGCCGCCGCCGGTGTTGCGGCCGTGATCGATCAGGGACTTGAAACTCTCCCCGGTGACCCCGAGCCCGATCTCGAGAAAGGTCAACGGAGCATTCCGGCAGTGGGCGAAATAGGCCTCGTAGATGTCGGCATAGTTGTTGCCGCCCCACTCCTCGCTGGGACCGGTCGTGCCCTTGTCGGTGCCGTGGAAGTTGGCGATCTCGGTCAGCGAATAGCGGCCCTTGTCGCCGACCAGCTCGGCGGGCACCTCGACGACCAGTTCGGCCGCGGCCGCCTCCGTCGCGGTCTCCAGCGACGGGCGGGCGCTGGACAGGAACGCAACCAGCCGATCGAGCCGCTCGATGCTGGCGCCGGCGACCACCGCCTCGCCCGGCTGCGCCGGCAGCGACAGGTAGTCGTACAGTCGCTTGGCGACGACGTGCCAGAACGCCCCCGGGGTCTCGGCGCGCTGTTTGAGAACGGCCATCAGCTTGGTGACGCCTTGGCTCGAGAACGCCGTCCCAGGGATCCTGTCGCCGTTGCCCCCGCCGTCGTCCGCGCCGGCGTCCGGCGCCACCATCGGCAGGATGAGTTCGGCGAGCTTGGCGGCCGCCTGCGGCGGCAGCTCCGACTTGTCCGGGAACTCTGATGGGTCAGGGATCATGGGTTTCACCCGTCTAGCGATGGCAAGCCCGGCGGTGGCGGCAGGCGGTGGCGGGCACCCCGATCCTCGCGCGAACCGCGCTGTTGCCGGTTCCGAGGGGATCATTGCGCGTGTCGTCGCCACATGCAACAGGCGCGTCGGGCGGACGGACACGGGATCATTTCGGATTGGCCTTGAAGAAAGCCCACACGTGTTCGCTGGCGGAGAAGCCGGCGACGGGCTTCATTCCCAGGCGTTCCTGCCATCGCGGCGGATCGGGCTGCCCCGGCCAGACGTGGCCGCCCTCGAAGGCACAGAATCCCACCGGACGGCCGGACGCGCAGCCGCGGTGCTGCCAGCACTGCGCCACCGTGGTCTCGAGGGTTGGCTCGCGCGGCTCGGGACAGCCGTTGGCTCTGCGCCAGAAGGCCAGTCCGTCGCCCACCGCAGGCCACTCGTAGCGCTGGGTAACGCCGCGCCCCCCCTCGACGCGGACGAACTGGTCGGTCAGCCCGTGTATGTGCAGGACGGCGACAGCCTCTTTCGGCCGGCAATCGGCGGTGGTCATCGCGCCCGCGACCGGTGCGATCGCGGCCACCCTTTCGGACAGGGTGCACGCCAAATGGTAGGAAAGCATCGCGCCCCGTGACAGGCCGGTGGCGTAGATGCGCTTCGGATCGATCCGGTACTGCCCCGCCAGCTTCTCCAGCAAGGCCCGCACGAAGGCGACATCGTCGATGCGGTCGATCTCGGCAGGGGTCTGTGGCGGGTCGGCCCCGGCGTTCCAGTCGCCGCCCCGCCCCAACGGGCCGACCAGCGGCATGCCGTCGGGATAGACGACGACGAACCCCTCCCGCACGGCGAGTTCGTCGGCACGGGTGACGCGGGCGAACTGAAGCCCGTTGCCGCCGCCACCGTGGAACAGCAGCACCAACGGGAAGGGCCCGCCACCCTGGTCGGACGGCGGGACGAACAGCCGATAGGTGCGCTCCAGACCGCCGACCACGATCCGGTGCTGCTCCAGAAGCTGCGGCGGCAGGCCGTCTTCGGCCGGAGCTCCCTTACCGGAACAGCCGACCCCGGCGACGAGGGCGAGCACAGCCGCCAGCATCCGAACCGTCGAGCCGGAAAGCGAACGAGACATCGTCATCGATCCTCACGCGGAGACGCCTATGGCTCTGGTCGTCCGGTGGACTGCCTCCGCACGGCAGTGTCGCGCTATTCGGACCAGAGTCAACAACCGCGCGGCGATCGATCCGAGTCCGGCTTTTCCTGATGAAATCCGCAGCCGTATTCGGTAATGTGGTGACGTGCGTGGAGGTCTCGGGACGAGACAGAAAGAAACGGACAACAACGACAATAAGGGTTTCTGGCGAGCGCCCGCTCAGGGAAATTGTTGCAGACGATACCCCGTTTGTGGGCCGTCCGTCGGGATAGCTGCGCCGGGCCGGAACGTTGCGATCGCGATGCGAACGACGAGGGACAACTATGGTGACGCCATGACAATGAGTCGCGTTCTTGGTTTGCTGATGCTGACGGCTCTTGCGATCGTGCTCGGCAATGCACGGGCCGTGGCCGCAGCCTGCCCCGACCACAATCCGTATCGCAACGTCTATTTCGGCGACCTGCACGTCCATACCAGCTTCTCCCACGACGCCTATACCTTCGGGGTCCGCCAAGGTCCCCGCGCCGCGTACCGGTTCGCCCGCGGCGAGGCCGTCGATCTCTCGCCCTACGGCGTGTTCGGCATCCCACCGCGGACCGTCCGGCTGGCCCCGGGGCGCGAGCTCGATTTCGCCGCCGTGACCGACCATGCGGAGTTCATGGCACCGACGCGGGCCTGCACCATCCCGACCGCACTCGCCTACTTCACCAAGGAATGCCGGGATTTCCGCAGATCGATCCTGCCGCTGCGCAAACCCCAACTCACCAAGGTCTGCGAGACCTATCCGACGGCGTGCGACAATGCCGCCGTCGGCGCCTGGGCTGCGACGGTGCAGGCGGCGAACGAGTTCGACGAGCCGTGCCGGTTCACGGCCTTCGCCGGCTACGAATGGACGGGAACGAGACCGGACGGATCGGCGGAGATCCCGGCGATCCATCGCAACGTCCTCTTCCGTACCGGCCAGGTTCCCGAACGCGCCGTCAGCGCCCTCGATGTGGTGACGCCGGAGGGCCTGTGGGACGCGCTGATCGGGGAATGCGTCGAGCGGTCGGACATCGATTGCGACGCCCTGGCGATTCCTCATTCGCCGGCGCAGAGCAATGGCTGGATGTTCCGACCGGAGGACTCGCAGGGCAACCCGCTGACGGCATCGCTGGCCGCGCTGAGGGCGGAGATGGAACCGGTCGTCGAGATGAGCCAGATCAAGGGGACGGCGGAGTGCTCCGCCGCACTCAGTCCCAGCGACGAGTCCTGCGCCTTCGAACTGTTCCAGGACCCGGAAACGCCCCTGGCGTTCGTCCGCGGCGGTCTCAAGGAAGGGTTGCGGCAGGAAGCGCGGATCGGGGTCAACCCGTTCCGGTTCGGTCTGATCGGCAGCACCGACACCCATAACGCAACCCCCGGCATGGTCGGCGAATCCGGAGATGGGTTCGATCCCGGCCACATCGACGAAGGGGGCTACGAGGGCTGGATCGGCTGGTGGGATTCCGTGCCGCAGTTGCGCGTGCTCGAGTACTTCATCGAGTACAGCGCCGGCAGCCTGGCCGGCATCTGGGCGACCGAGAACACCCGCGACGCCTTGTTCGCCGCCTTGAAGCGTCGCGAGGTATTCGCGACCAGTGGGCCGCGGCTCAAGGTGCGGCTGTTCGCCGGCTACGACTACCCGGCCGATCTGTGCGGCCGACCGACCGAGGACGCATTGGCCACAGCCTACGATGGTGGCGTGCCGATGGGGGGCGTGCTCGGAACGCCAGGGTCGGAGACGGCAAAGCCCCGCTTCCTCGTCCAGGCGCTGGCCGATCCCGGAATTGCCGGCGCACCCGGTGCGCCGTTGGCGCAGATCGAGATCATCAAGGGCTGGTACGACGGCGCGGCCCTGCACGAGCGCGTCGTGTCGGTGGCGGAGAAGGCGCCCGGCGGCCGCGAGACCGATGCCGCCACTTGCGAACCCGGCGACGGCGCCGCCACGCTCTGCGCGGTGTGGACCGACGAGGCGTTCGAACCCGACCAGAACGCGTTCTATTACGCCCGCGTGCTGGAGGTCCCGACCTGTCGCTGGAGCGCTTTCCAATGCCGTGCGCTCGGCGTCGACTGCAACCGCCCGGAGACCATCACCGACGGCACCCGCAGCTGCTGCGACGGCACGGTGCCGCAGACCATTCAGGAGCGGGCCTGGAGCTCGCCGATCTGGTACAGCGCCGGGGCGATCCCGTGACCGCAACCGGCGTTCGCCGCTGGCTCGCCGAGCCGACGCTGCACTTCCTGGCTATCGGCGCCGCGGTGTTCGCCGCCTACGCGTGGCTGGTGCCGCCCACCGGCGGCGGCGCGGGAGAGAGCGTGATCACCGTGCCCGCTGAAACGGTCGCGGACCTCCGCTCCGCGTTCGTCGCGCGCACCGGCCTGTCGCCGACCACCTCCGAACTGCAGGGCTTGATCGACAACCAGATCGACGAGGAAGTGCTCTATCGAGAGGCCCTGGCACTCGGGCTCGATCGCCATGACGTCGTGGTGCGGCGACGGCTGGTGCAGAACATGCGGTTCCTGCTCCACGATGCCGCGGCGGCGGCGGAGCCGACCGAGGCCGAACTGGCCGGGTTCGTCGACCGTCACCGCGAGCGCTACGCGACCCCGTCGCGGGTCAGCTTCTCCCACGTTTTCCTGTCGGCCGACCGCCGCGGCGCGACGGCTGAGCGGGACGCACTGGCGCTGCGTGCCACCCTCGGCCCGCGGGAGGCGGCGGACCCCGGCCTCGTCGCCGGCGGTGACCCGTTCATGATCGGCCATCGCTTCCGTTCGCTGACCCCGGACCAGATCGCCGGCCGGTTCGGGGCGCCGTTTGCCGCCGCGCTGGCGTCCCTGCCGACCGCGACGTGGTCGCCGCCGATCGGATCCGCTTACGGTCTGCATCTGGTGTGGATCGACGAGCGTCTCGCAGCGGAACCCCCCCGCCTCGACGGCATCCGCGACCGCGTTCGCCGCGACCTGCTCGCCGAGCGGCTGAGCGGGATCGAACGCCGCAGGATCGGCGAGTTGCGCCAGCGCTACACGGTGGTGATCGAAGCCGAGGACGACGCTACGCTGGTCAAGCTGGCAGCGAAGCCCGACGACGTTCGACCGTGATCGGCCGCGTCCTGCTCGCTGCCGTCGTGGTGATCCTGACGCTGGCGACGGCGCCGCCGGCGATGTCGCACCTGCTGGCACCGGCCGTTCTCGAGGTCGACGAATTCGGCGACGGGCGCGCCACGATCCTCTGGCGGCAACCGAGCCTGCAGCCGCGCGGTCTCCGGCTCGTGCCGACGCTGCCGGACCGGTGCAGCGCGGCGACGCCGGTAGCGAGCGTCGTCGTCGGCGGCAGCATCGTCCAGCGCTGGAACGTCGACTGCGGTGCCCCGCTCGCCGGTTCCCGCATCGGCGTCGACCAGCTCGATCGCGCCGTGACGCCGGTGCTCCTTGTCGTGCGGACCGCCGAGGGGGACATGATCCGCCGGGTCCTCCACGCCGGACAGCCGGAGGTGATGGTGCCGACGCGGGCGCGCGCCGTCGACGTGTTGCGCGAGTATGGCCGGCTCGGCATCGAGCACATCCTGACCGGCCTCGACCACCTGTTGTTCATCGCCGGGCTTCTCCTGCTGGTGCGCGGCGTCCGTCCGCTGGTGTGGACGATCACCGCCTTCACCCTCGGTCACAGCGTCTCGCTCACCGCCGCGACGCTCGGCTGGGTGGCGGTGCCGCTGCGGCCGCTGGAGGCGGTGATCGCACTCAGCATCGTCTTCGTCGCCATCGAGGTGCTGCAGCGGTGCCGCGGCCGCGATGGCCTCGCCGCCCGCAAGCCGTGGCTGCTGGCGATGGCGTTCGGGTTCGTTCACGGGCTCTCGTTCGCGGCGGCGCTCACCGAGGCTGGCCTGCCGGCGCACGCCATCCCGCTCGCCCTGTTGTCGTTCAATCTCGGCGTCGAGGTCGGTCAGCTCGCCTTCGTGGCCGCCGTTCTCATCCTGTTCGCCGCGCTCGCCCGCATCGGGGCGCGCTGGCCGGCCTGGAGCGCGCCAGCCGCCGCCTACGCCGTCGGCACGATCGCCCTTGTCTGGTTCGCCGACCGGACGAGCTGGGTGCTGGCGGGCTGACGGAAACGGCCCCCGACCGATTGTCGAACGGAGCCCGCCGCGTGTGCCCTCTCGCCCCCGCTTCACAAACGCATTATGGTGCGGTCGTCTGTTGCCGCCGGCCGTCTCGACGACCCCGACCACAAAGGGCAATCGGCCGCGCGCGGTTCCCGACACGTCAACCAGAGAGGATGCCATGATCAACGAGCGTTCGGTCGATCGCGACGATATCGAAAACGGGGTGGTTCGCGTGCTGCAGAGCCTGGTCGAGGACTGGGATCTCGATTTGGCCGCGCCGATCGGCCCCACCACCCGGATCATCGAGGACCTGGGCTTCGAATCGATCGACCTCGTCCAGCTGGTGGTGTCCATCGAGGAACAGTTCGGCGTTCGCGGTCTCCCTTACGAGGAGGTGCTGATGCAGGACGGCGCCTACGTGACCGAAATCGTCGTTTCCGACCTGATCGATTTCCTGCAGATCCAGATCCCCCGCCACCGGCAGTCGGCCGCCGAATAGGGGTGGCGCCGGTGTACGCGCCCCGCGGCTAATCGTCCGCCGCCAGCGGCAGCCGGTCGGCGCCGGCGAACCCCTGCGACAACAGGAAGCGTTCGGTCCTGAGCAGGAACGCGCGTGGGCGGCTCAACGGAAAGAAGTGGCCGGCCCGGCGAACGACCCCGACCTGGCAGCGGGGACAGTGGCGCGCCAGGGCGCGGGCCGAGGCGCGGGCGACGGTATACTCGCCAACCAGGGCGAGGATCGGCTGCTCGAGGCGGGCGAGGTCGGCGGCCGCGAAGTCGACCCCCGCGGTCACCTCCCGGTGGGCCGTGGTCGTTTCCATCATCGTCAGCCAGCGCTGCGCAGACCGCGGACCGCCGAGGCTCACCAGTTCATGGGCAACCACGTCCTTGAACTCGGCAAGGATGCTGCGGCCGAGTTGACGCGCCTGTTTCGCCTCCCGCAACTGCAGCCGCGCCAGCGCGGTGAGCAGCTGCAAACCCGAGTGGGGATCGCTCTCGTCGACGGTGATCCCGGCCTTCTGGAAGATGTCGCGAAAGCGGGTCCAGAACGACCACTCTGCGAACACCAGGTTGCGCTGCACGCAGGGAATCCGCACGTCGGCGAGCACCATGCTCTTGACCCGCGTGGGGTGCGCGAGGGCGAAAGACAGCGCCACCAGGCCGCCGAAGCTGTGGGCGATCAAGTGGACGCGGTCGAGCCCGAGATGGTCGAGCAGCATCGCCAGATCGCCGGCGAGGCGCGCCGGCGCGTATCCCGTGGGGGTGATATCGCTGCGGCCGTGCCCGCGCAGATCGTAGAGGGTGACCGACCCGAAGCGGGTCAGCGCCGGCGCCAGGCCGGCGTACCAGAAGGCAAGATTGGTGGCGAGCCCGTGGATCATCACCAGCTGCTCGCCGCCGTCGGGCGCCGCCGTCCGGCTGGGCAGCCGGACGAAATGGCACTTCAGCTCCGGAAGCGGGGCGAACGGCATCGTCGAACCGCCGGCTCGGCCTATTCCTCGAGGTAGCCGAGCGCCTTCAGCTGCTCGAGGATCTTCTCCCGCTCCTGCTCCGGGATCGGATCGTCGGCATGCACCGGTGCGGTTCCGGCGAGGGCCAGAGTCGGCGGGCCGCTCCGCACCGGCCGCTGCATCAGGCTCTCGACGGTCATCAGGCTGTCGGGGACCGCGCCTTCGAAATCCGCCGGCACCGCGAGTCCGAGGCTGTGGAGCAGGATGGCGGCGACATCCATGATCGAGATCTCGTCGACCGTGGCATTCTCGACGCCCGGCCCCGCTGCGATGAAGATCCCGTCCGGATGGTGGGTGCCGAGAACCATCGGGCGAGGCACCATCACCGGCGCCAGGTTGCGCACCGACACGAAGCCGTAGTCGCGCAGCACCAGGGTGAGGTCGGGGGCGTCGCCCATCGCGGCGCCTGGAAACACGTCCTCGCGCAGCAACACCTCGCGCACCATCGGCGCGCCGGTGATCACGCTTCTCAGCGCATGGAGGTCGTCGATCAACCGGGCCCGGAACGCCTCGTACTCGTCCGGCCGCACCCCGGGTGCGCCCGGCGCGCGGGCCACCCGGATGCAGATGCCGTTGCTCGACGGGGTGGGGCAGAACGCTCGGGTGTGCTGCCAGTCGAGGTGGGCGAAGCTGGCGGCGGCGCGCCGCCGGTCCTCCTCGGAGGTACCGACCCGTGCCCAGGTGAGGTAGCCGCGCTCGCTCAGGTACTGGTTGATGCGCAGCACCTCGTCCGATCCGGTGAAGCCATGATCGGAGGCGAGGAACACCTGCGCCTGCGGTCCGGCGAGGCGGACCAGCCGCTCGATATAGCCGTCGAGCCGGCGGAAGTAGGTGACCACCAGCTCGCGCAGGCGCAGCCAACCGTCGTCGGGCCGCTCCGGCCGCAGCGTCGGGTCGAGCACGTGCCAGACCTGGTGCTGGATCTTGTCGGTGCCGTCGAACATCACCGCGAACAGGTCGGGGCGATCCTCGGTCAGCAGCATCTCGGCGATGCGGAACCACTGCTCCTCGCGCGGGATGTGGGTCTGCACCCAGTCCTCCAGCTCCTTCTGCGACATCGGTTCGCCGACCTTGAGCTCGCGTTCGAAATCCCAGGCAAGCTCCTGGGCGTTGAAGCCGGACATCTGCTTGACCCGCTCATAGACGCTGGCGGGGGTGACATTGATGCGCAGGTGACGCCAGGAGATGAACCCCGGAATCAGACTGCCGTTGATCGGCCGCGGCGGCGCCATCATCGGGAAGTTGAGGGAGACGACCGACCGCTGCTGGCGGCTGGCGATCGACCAGATGGTCTCGACCTTGATGTCGCGGGCGTCGTAGAGGGTGAAGAACACCTCTTCACCGGCGTCGCGGAACCGCATGAAGTCGTAGACGCCGTGGTTGCCCGGCGACCGCCCGGTGACCATCGACACCCAGGCCGGTGGCGTCAAGGGGTGGGGCGTTGACCGCAGACGTGCCCGATACCCGCCGTCCATCAAACGGCGCACGAACGGCATCACCGGGCCGTCACCACCGTCGGCGCGGGTGAGGTCGTCGAGGACCGAAAACGTCGCTCCATCGAGACCGATCAGGAGAGTGCGTGTCATTCTCGTCACCGAATACCGTGCCAACAAGTATCGCCGACCATAATTTTCGTAGAGAAATCGAACAGAAGCGGAAACCTGTCAGATCTACAACCTGTTCGGCGTCAAAACAGCCGAGTAAAACCGCCCACGTTCCGATTATCTATAACAGACCCATTGCGTTCTCAGGCTATCGACCCGGCCGATCAAACCTCTATTCCCCCAAGAACGCAACCTGTGCTTTTTGATTTGTCGAACGCAGGCCCAAAGGCCGCCGTTCAGTGATCCAAAGGCCATTCTATGCGAATGCCAGCCAATCGCAAAGCACCATCTCCGATCCCGGATCCCCGGCTCCGCTCGCCGCCGACGGGGCGACGGCAAGAGGCGTGAGCACGCCGCGGTAGCATCCTGTTAACGGCAACGGGCTACGATCGCCGGTCACCCTCGGGTCCATCGTCCGGGATGCTCGCCATGGCGACGGTGCTGTCTCCACTGACCGCCTCGAACTACCAGAACGCCCTGCTGCTGTCCGGCCTGCAGAACCAGTACGGCGCGCGCATCGCGGCCCGCGCCACCGCCGTCGAGTCCGGGTACGGGACGAAGATCGCCGCCGTCGATCGGCAAGCGCAGCCGTGGCGGGACCTCCAGACCAGGCTGGAGAAACCACGCTCGATCATCAGCGGCGCCGTCGGCCGGCTCCGGGGGATCCGCGATCTGGTCTCGTCGCTGATTTCGACCGTGGAAAAGGCTCACAAGGCGGCCGCCACTGGAGCACCGACCGAAGGCCATCGGGCGAGCTTCGATTCCCAGTTGCGGTCGCTGCGCGCGCGGGTCGACCAGACCACTGACAGCCCCAACCTGCTCGGCAACAGCGGTGCGCGCACCTTGTCGGTCCCGACCGGGCCCAACGGGGCCGGCGAGACGGTGCATCAGAGTTACCAGGGGGTGGACTACCGGATCATCGACGAGGACGGCCGGGTTTGGATCCCCGACTACACCACCGGCCACATCCGACGCCGCGAGCCCGCGGGCGAGGGCGCGTCGTCGGCGAGCGGCAGCCTGGCCAGCGGCGTCCTCCTCGACGGCCTCGACGGTGACCGGTTGACGATCACCATCGCCCCGGCCACCGCCACCCCGCAGTCGCTGACCGGCGCCATCGAGCGCGAAGGCTTGGCACTGGTCGACGCCTGGTTCTACGACCACCTCGCCACCGAAAACGGCCGCGACCGCGCGCTCGCCGACCTGAATGCGGCCCGGCGCTCCCTGGACGGGGAGATCTCGCGCTATCGACGCATCTTGACCACGATCGGCTATGCCGACGGCCGGGCGGCGATCCGGCTCGGCGACTTCCGCGCCCAGACCGGTGCACTGCTCATCGAACGCGAGCGCGCCGTGGCGAGCGGTCGCGACCAACTGCAGCGCCAGTTCGATCTGGCAACCACCGCACTCACCCGCAATCAGTTCGCGCTCGGCGTCTACAAGACGATGTTCGCGACATCCGGGAACCGGGTCGCCGACCGCGTTTTCGGCACCATCATCGACACCCGCACCTGAAGGGGCGCGCCGGCAAGCGGCGCAACCCTCCCCGCACGCCGCCTTAAACCCGTCTCGCCCGCACCGGACGACCCAAAAGGCTTGCCATCACCGCCTGCAAGCGCAAGATCCTTGCCTTCCTCAACGCCATCGTCCGGGATCGTGGCTCATGGAAGCGCTCTACCTGATCGCCGTCGGTATCGTCCTCTATTTCGTCTCCGACTGGATTCTCAACCGGATCGAGATCGCACGCGGCGAAAGGCTGGAGAACCGCACCCTGGTGTTCTTCTTCATCCTGCTCGGGCTGGCCCTGCTCGCCTTCTCGATCCTGCCGCGTCTGTTCGGCGGCTGAGGCGGGGTCTTGACCAAGGTCAAAGACCGCTCTTCGGCAGCACCTCTATCCTCCTGATTCCATGGTGGGAATACCGGCACGCCGGTCGCGCGCAGGCGGTCGTGGAAGGAGGAACGTGTTCGATGGCGGAGAAAAAACCACGCGGCGACAGCGCCGCCCCCGGTCCCCGAGCCGGCGATCCGGACGAAAAGGTCCCCGTGATGCAGCAGATCCTCGACAACCCGTTCCTTCTGCTGTTCATCGGCGTCGCGGTGCCAACGGTGTTCTATACCATCTGGGGGATCATGGACATCATCCAGATCCCGGTCGCCCGGTAGCACGGGGAGGCGGCGATGGCGATCACCCCTCCCGAATCCCGCCTCTGGTGGAAGGAGCCGCTGCACCGGTTCGAACTGATATGGATCACGATCGCGTTCCTGTGGGGCCTGGTGATGTTTTTCACCATGGTCTACTGGCACATGTCCGGCGAACAGAACCTGTCGAACGAAGCCTACCGCATTCACCCTGATGACTACGCGGCCAAGGTCGAGGCGTTCGTCGCCCAGCACACGGTCCGCGAGGACGGCAACTCCGGCATCCCGGTGGTCCGGCCTCCGGCCGGCGGCGACGCCTACATGCTGGGGCGGCTGTGGGAATGGTGGCCGATCCTGGAACTGGAGAAGGACCAGACCTACCGGCTGCATCTCTCCTCGCTCGACTGGCAGCACGGCTTCTCGCTGCAGCCGACCAACATCAACATCCAGGTCCATCCCGAGTACGAGATGGTGATCACCATCCGGCCCGACCAGGCGGGTGAGTTCGGTGTCATCTGCAACGAATTCTGCGGCATCGGCCATCACCAGATGGTCGGCAAGATCTACGTGGTCGAGAGGTAGGGGAAGCGGTCATGGCCACAATGGAGCTGTTCAGAACCTGTCCCGAGACCGGTCTCAAGGTCCACGGCCCTGCGGAAACGCTGATCAAGCTGAACGCGGTGGTCGCCGTCGTCTTCCTCGCCGTCGGCGGGCTGTTCGGCCTCCTGGTGGCGCTGACCCGCTGGCAGGCGGTGCACATCCTCCCCGCCGAGTGGTTCTATCTGGCGCTGACCGCCCATGGCGCCGCCGTGCTCGTGTTCTGGATCCTGTTCTTCGAGGTCGCGATCCTCTACTTCGCGTCCGCGGTGCTGTTGAACTGCCGGCTGGCGACGCCGCGCATGGCATGGCTTGCCTTCGTGCTGATGCTGGGCGGGGCGCTGATGTCGACCGTCGCGGTCCTCCAGGGCCAGTCGAGCGTCATGTTCACGTCCTACGTTCCGATGCGGGCGGCGCCCCACTTCTACCTGGGGCTGATCCTGTTCGCGGTCGGGGCGCTGATTGCGGTCTTCGTGTTCTTCGGCACCCTGGTGGTCGCCAAGCAGGAGAAGACCTATGAAGGATCGGTGCCCCTGGTGACCTTCGGGGCGATCACCGCCGCCATCATCGCCGTCTACACCATCGCCTCCGGCGCGATCATCCTGATCCCCACCTTCCTGTGGTCGATCGGCATCGTCAACCATGTCGATTCAGTGATGTATAAGACGATCTGGTGGGGCTTCGGGCACTCGTCGCAGCAGATCAACGTCGCGGCCCACGTGGCGGTGTGGTACCTGATCGCGGCGATCGTGCTCGGGGCAAAGCCGCTCTCCGAAAAGGTCAGCCGTACCGCGTTCCTTCTGTACATCGCCTTCCTGCAGCTGGCCTCCGCCCACCACCTGCTGGTCGAGCCCGGGATCACCTCCGCCTTCAAGGTGTTCAACACCAGCTACGCGATCTACCTGGCGGTGCTCGGCAGCATGATCCACGGCTTGAGCATCCCCGGCGCGATCGAGGCGGCGCAACGACGCAACGGGCTCACCGAGGGCGTGTTCGGCTGGCTGCGCCGGGCACCGTGGGGCAACCCGGCGTTCTCGGGAATGGTGCTGTCGATCGTCATGTTCGGCTTCCTCGGCGGCATCTCCGGGGTGGTGCTGGGAACCGAGCAGCTCAACATCCTGATGCACAACACCCTTTACGTTCCCGGTCACTTCCACGCGACCGTCGTTGCCGGCACGACCCTCGCGTTCATGGCGCTGACCTACCTGATGATCCCGCTCGTCTGGCGGCGCGAACTGGTGCTGGCGAGATGGGCCAAATGGCAGCCTTACCTGTTCGGCATCGGCGCCATGGGCATCTCGCTGTTCATGATGGGGGCCGGCACCCTCGGCGTCTCCCGGCGCCACTGGGACAGCAACTTCACCGATGCGGTGGTGCCGTTCGACTACCCGCCGGCGGCCTTCGCGATGCTCGCCCTGAACGGCATCTTCGCGCTGATCGCCTCGGCCGGGGGCGTCATGTACATCGTCGTCGTGGTTGGCTCGATCCTGTTCGGCAAGAAGCGGGGCGAGGCCGAGATCAGGGCGCGCCCGGTCGTCTTCCAGGGCGGCGGTGTGGCGGTCTCCACCTACGGTGGCGAGGCGACCCTGAAGGTTCCGGGGACCCTGATCCTGGTTGCCGTGTTCTTCGTCGCCTTCGTGCTCTACTACTACATCAACTGGCGGTATCTCTCTGAGATCTGGCCGATGGGTTGAGCGCCGGGACTGGGGCCGTCGGCGGCGGCTCCGACCCGCTCCGTCACCCACGTCCCCTCGGGGGGACAGGACGTCTCGTCATGAAGGCTCGATCATCCATCCGTTCGTTTGCGCGTTGCCTGCGGGTCCTGTGTCTGGTGACCCTCGCTGTCGTGCCGGGCTGGGCCGCGACCGGCGATACCGGCCGCCCGCCGGCCCCCGTCGACGGCAGCGACGAAGTCGGGGCCCTCCGCTACAGCCGGGACGCCCTCGGCCGCGAACTCGGCGACCACGCCTTCGTCGATCATCTCGACCGGCCAGTCACCCTTGCCGACTTCCGCGGCAATCCGCTGGTGATCAGCCTCGTCTACACCCGCTGTGCCGACGTCTGCCCGATCGTCTCGGCAGCGATCGTCGATGCCGTCGACGTGGCGCGGGAGGCCTTGGGCGATGACAGCTTCAACATCGTCACCATCGGTTTCGACTCGAAGTACGACACGCCTTCGCGGATGCGCACCTTCGCCCGGGTCAACGGTCTCGACCGCGCCCGGTGGCATTTCCTGAGCGCCGATGGCGACACCATCGATCGACTGGCCGAGGACCTGGGGTTCGCCTTCTTCCCGTCGGCGACCGGGTTCGACCACATCGCACAGACGACGGTCATCGATCAGGAAGGCAGGGTCTACCGTCACGTGTACGGCGAGAGCTTCTCGGTTCCCCTGCTTGTCGAGCCGCTCAAGCAACTGGTGTTCGGGCGGCGCGTCGTGCTCACCGACTGGTCGGGACTCGTCGATCGGGTGCGGCTGGTCTGTACCGTCTACGATCCGGCCTCCGGCCGCTACCGTTTCGATTATTCACTGCTCGCGATGATGGCCGGCGGTTTGCTCAGTCTCGGAACCATCGGATTCGTGCTGGCCCGCTCCTGGGTTCGTGGTGGGCCCGTCCGGCATTCCTGACCCGCGACGGAACGACAACCCGAGGAACCGATGTTGAACGCGTTCCAAATGCCGCTCCGCCACGGCTTCATGTGGTTCGAGGGCTGGCTCGACAAGAGCTTCGGGACGGCCTGGAACCCGATGAAATCGCTGGGCGCGCTCGGGTTCTACTTCTTCTGGATCGTCGCGGTGAGCGGCATCTACGTCTATATCTTCTACGACACCGGCGTGACCGCCGCCTACCTCTCGGTCGAATACATCACCCACCGGCAATGGTGGCTGGCCGGCATCATGCGCAGCCTGCACCGCTACGCGTCCGACGGACTTGTGTTGATCATCGTCCTGCATCTGCTTCGCGAGTTCGCGTTCGATCGCTACCGCGGCGCCCGCTGGTTCTCATGGGTCACCGGCGTTCCCGTGATCGGGCTGACGTTCATCGCCGGGATCTCCGGCTACTGGATGGTCTGGGATTCGCTCGCCCAATACGTCGCCGAGGCGACGGCGGAGTGGCTGGATTGGCTGCCGATCTTCGGGGCGCCGGTGGCGCGGAACTTCCTGGCGCCGAGTTACATCGACAACCGCTTCTTCACGCTGATGCTGTTCATCCACATCGCCGTGCCGCTGATCATGCTGTTCCTGATGTGGTTCCACATGCAGCGCGTGGCAAAGCCGCGCATGAACCCGCCGCGGGGATTGGCGATCGGAACCCTCGTGTCGCTCACGATCCTCAGTCTGGTGGTGCCGGTGACCAGCCAAGGGCCCGCCAATCTGGCCGCGGTGGCCTCGCCGGTCCGGCTCGACTGGTACTACCTGTGGATCTACCCGCTGATCGACCTCCTCGGTCCGGGCACCGTCTGGCTGTGGGCGTTCGTCGGCACGTTCGTCCTGTTCGCGATGCCGTGGCTGCCGCCGCGCCGGGAGAAAGCGATCGCCGTGGTCGACCTCGACAACTGCAATGGCTGCACGCGCTGCGCGGCCGATTGCCCCTACGGGGCAATCACCATGGGAAGACGCACCGACGACAAGCCGTTCGATCGTGAGGCGGTGGTCGATCCGGCGTTGTGTGTGTCCTGCGGCATCTGCGTCGGATCCTGCCCGACGTCGACGCCGTTCCGAAGGGCGGCGGCGCTGATACCGGGAATCGATCTCGGTTGGTATCGGCTGGCCGAAGTGCGCGGGCGCACCCACCAAGCGGCGGCGGGGCTGTCAGGCGAGAAACGGGTGCTGATCTTCGGTTGCAGCCACGCGATCGACGTCGATGCCCTGAGGAGCGACAGCATCGGGACCGTCAGCGTGCCGTGCACCGGGATGGTGCCGCCGTCGTTCATCGACTACGTGCTCAGCCGCAGACTGGCCGAGGGCGTGGTGATCACCGGTTGCCAGCCAGGCCAGTGCAGTTACCGGCTTGGTCCGCAATGGACCGAAGGCCGGCTCGACGGCGAACGGGATCCACGCCTTCGCGAACGGGTGCCGCGCGAGCGCATCGCCCGACTGTGGGCGGCGCCGATCGATCGGCGCCGGTTCGCGCGGGAGGTGGTGGCTTTTCAGAACGGCCTGAAGGCGTTCGCCGGCGGCAAACGCGCAGGACCGGGCCGAGACACCGACGAGAGAGCGGCCGAATGAACAAGATCGGGGCGTATGCGGTGCAAGGTATCGTCTACGCGGCGATCGCGGCGATGATCGGCTATTTCGCCAACGCACCGCGTTATTCGCGGGTGCCCGACGATTACGCGTTGATCAAGCTCAGTTTTGCCCATGGCGCGGTCAAGAAGGGCGAGTGCCGGCGGCTGACGCCGGAGGAGCTGGCGCGACTGGCGCCCAACATGCGCAAGCCGTTCGTCTGCCCGCGCGAGCGGCTGCCGGTGGTGGCCGAGTTGGACGTGAACGGGGAAACGCTGTTCTCCGCGGTGCTACCGCCGATCGGCTTGCGAGGAGACGGGCCCTCCAGGGCCTACGAGCGGTTCGTTGTCCCCCCCGGCACCCATCGGATCGTCGCCCGGCTCCGCGACACCGATCGGAGCGAGGGATTCGATCATGTCACCGAGCGGGAGGTCGTCCTCGCCGCCGGACAAAGCCTCGCCATCGACTTCGACGCCACGCAAAGCGGGTTCAAATTTGAATGATCGGCATGCCATGACCGAGCCCCCCGTCCTGCCCCGGGTGACCTGGCGCGACGATTTCGCCACCGGCATCGCCGCCGTCGATCACGAGCATCGGGAACTGATCGGCCTTCTCAACCAGGTCTTCGAACGGCTGGAGCGCGATGACGACAAGGAGGCGGTGGCAGCCTTCCTCGGCGAGGTCCATGCCGGCATCGCTGCCCATTTCGCCCTCGAAGAGCAGTTCATGCAGGAAAGGAAATACGACCAGTATCGGGATCACAAGGACGATCACGAGCGCCTGCTCGATGAGATCCGCGAGATCATGGACGCGCACGACGAGGAGCGCTACGCCGAACGCAAGCACGCCTTTGCCGAGCGGTTGCAGGCGTGGTTCGTCGAGCACTTCAAGACCAAGGACGCGCGGCTGCACGGCCGGCTCGGCGGCTGACGACGCTCAGCAGGGCAGGTGCTCGACGCCGCCGTCGAGCCGTACGAACCACGCCTCGGCGGCACCAGCCCGTCGCAAGAGGTCGGGGGCCGCGTCGCGCGGCAGCACCGACAGCGCGGTCGACAGGGCGTCGGCGACGGTCGCCCGGTCTGCGATCACCGTAACCGATCGGTAGAGGTGGGCGCTCTGGCCGGTCGCCGGATCGAACAGGTGGTGATGACGTCCGAGCCGATCGAACCGTGCCGCAGCCCCCGCCGATGTCGCTGCGGCACGGTCAAGGAGCGGGATCGTCACCAGAAGCCGTCGCCCGTCGTCGGGATCGCGAAGCCCCGCCGACCAAGGCCGGCCCTCCGCGGTACCGCCGAGCGCCCGCAGCTCGCCGAGATCGATCAGCACGTGCGACCAGCCACGCGACCGCAACAGATCGGCGGCGCGATCGGTGACGTAGCCCTGCGCGATGCCGTTGAGGGTGATCGCCATGCCCTCATCGAGGCCGATCCGATCGGGGGCGATGCGCAGCCTTCGGTAGTCGACCAGTCGGCGCGCTCCCTCGACCGCCGCCGCTGGCGGACCTGTCTCGTCGTCCGGATCGGCCGCGAAATGGTCGGCATAGATCTGCCACAGCGGCTGCACGGTGATATCGAACGCGCCGCCGCTCAGCTCTCCGAACCGGTAGCCCTCCTGCAACACGCGCAGCATGTCCAAGGACGGGTGTCGGAGAAACCCTTTGCTGTTGAGGAGGCTGAGCGCCGAGTCCGGGCGATGAAGGCTGAACTCACGCTCCAGCCGTCTGATCTCTGCGACCACAACGCCGATCGCTTCGGCGACTCTCGCCCGATCTCGATGGCAGAGAACGATCCTTGCCTCGGCGCCCAACGCGCTGCCCCGCCACTCGAATCGCCCTGGCCGTCGAGCGGACGCAGCCCCGGGGATCAGGAGCGCGGCGCCGAATCCGGCGACGATCGTCAGAACGCGGCGGCGGCCGGTCACGACGACATGTCGATCCTTCACATCATACCTCCCGCATCGAGACCGCGTGGCCGGCGGCGAGCGCTTCGCGCCGCTCGCGGCGTTTGCGGATGGCGGCCAGCGGCGGACAAACGGTGTCATCGAAGTACAATGTCTGGCAGCCGAGGCAGTAGATGCACTCGTTGGGATTGATGGCCCCCGAAGGATGGATCGCCTGGACCGGGCACCGCTGGGCGCAGATGCCGCACTCACGGCCGCACTGCGGCCGCCGCTTCAGCCACTCGAACATGCGCAGCCGCGCCGGTATGGCGAGCGCCGCGCCCAGCGGACAGAGGTAGCGGCAGAAGAACCGCTCGACGAACAGCCCGGCGCCGACCAGCGCGACGGCGTAGAGCACGAATGGCCAGTGGCGCATGAACCGGAGAGAAATGGCGGTCTTGAACGGCTCCACCTCGGCGCCCTGGAAGGCGAGGTTGATGGCGTGCAGCGACACCGCGAACAGGCCGACGAAGATCACGTACTTGATCGGCCACAGTCGCTCGTGGAGGGCGAACGGGATCGTTACCTGCGGCAGTTTCAGCTTGCGCGCGACCTCGCTCGACAGCTCCTGCAGGGCCCCGAACGGGCACAACCAGCCGCAGAACACGCCGCGTCCCCAGAACAGGAGCGCCACCGCGACGAAACTCCACAACAGGAAGATCGCCGGATCGAGCAGGAAGAACGCCCATTGGAACTCGCCCATCAGCGAATGGCTGAACGTCAGGACGTTGACCACCGACAGCTGGCCACCGATGGTCCATCCGAGCCACAGCAAGGTGACGGCGAGAAACCCGAGCCTTACCCGGCGATGCAGCCGCGGGGTGCGCGCCAAGTGATCCTGGACCACCAGAAGGGCGGTCAGCGCCACCAGAAGCAGCGTCACCAGGACGACCGTGCCCCAGCGTGCCCGCCAGATCTCCTGCCACAACGGGACGGCACCAGGCCCCGTCGCGGGGTCGGCGAACGCAGGTGATGCGTCGATCCGGTAGCGCGCGGGCAGGGCGTAATCGAGGGAGAACATCGTCACGGCCCGCCGCCCCTCGACGCTGTCGCGACTGACCAGCAGATCGAGCCGCCACGGTTGCAGCGGCTCGAAGCTAGCCTCGCCGGGCACGACGAACAGCCCGATCTCGCGGAGCGCGGGTGCCCCGACCGCATGGAAGGTGGTGACGTTCTCGTAGCCGGCGGCGGTCAATGGGATGGTCTTGTCGCCTTGAGCGATCTGGATGCGGTCGAACCGGCCGGAGCGGCGATAGTCGGTACCCTTGAACGAATAAAGCCCGTCGGCGGCGACGATGATCGCGTGATCGTCGACGCCGATGCCGGCGGCAAGGCGGTTGAAAGCGGCCTTGCCGAGCAGGTTCTCGCCGATGCGGGGCGGCGTTGCGAGGGCCGCGTAGAGGTCGATGAACAGCGCCCCCGGATCGTCCGGAGCGAGAGGAATGCCGCTCTGCATGAACGCGTCCACGACCTCGCCCCGGCTGATCCGACGATGGGCGATCGAGCCGTCGGCGATCAATTCACCCCACCCGGCCTCTGCGACGGTCTCGCGATCAAGGCGCGCGCCGCCCCCGCCCCCGAGCATGCCACGAGAGAGGGCCACTACGCGACCGGCGCGGACGATGCCGTCGCGGATGACGGCGCTCGAGACGGTCGCGCCGGCGATCGCGTCGGGAAAACCGATCAGAGGCAGCCGTGCCGACGCGACCGCGACCGGGCTGCCAAGATCGATCCCCGCGAAGCCGCCGACATAGTCGGCCAGAGCCGCATCGGAGACGCCGATCACCAGGATCGGCTCGTTGTGGCGCAAGAGATGGGCCCCGGTGACGACGGCTTCGCGATCGATCCCGGCGATGATGTCGAGGGGTTTGCCCGAGTAACCGACCGTGCCGACGGTGGTGAGGGTGGAGAACAGGTAACCCACGACCTTGTCGCCGCGGTAGACCGGCGCCGCGGGTGGATCGCCGGCGAATGAGCCGGCACGGTCCGCGTCCGGAAAGACGATGGACAAAACCTGCCTCGAAACCGGCTCTGTGGCGCCGGCATCGGCCGCCACGATCGGCCGCGCGCCGAGGGCGACCAGCGCGATTGCCGCCCATGTCGCGTAGACGGGAACAGAAATCGCGTTGCTCAAGCCCACGGACCGCTGCTCCGGTGTGCTTCGTGATCGCCGGATCTCCGTGCGGATCCGGGCGCCATTGCACTATCACCGTGCGCCGAAGCCCGCTCCTTGACGCTGGTTAAGCGGCGAGCCAGAATCCCTGAACAATGTAGGTGAACTTGACGAAAGTTAAGGCAGCCGGCTCTGACCGCACGATAGCGTGGCGAGCCTAGCTTTTGGAAGGGAGGGGCGCGATGAGCCGAGCCTATCTAACCGCAGTGCTGGCGGCAGCATTGTCCGTGGGAGCCAATGTCGCACTGGCGCAGGACAAGGCGAGTCCGGCGGACGTCAAGAAACATGTGACCACACCCGGCGATCAGTACCAGCCGAGCCTCGACGTGCTGAAGGAGTACCAACTCGAACAGCCGGGGGTCAGGCCGGGCGTTCCGCAGATGAGCGCCGAGGAGTTCCAGCGCGCGGGGCAGATCTACTTCGAGCGCTGCGCCGGCTGCCACGGCGTGTTGCGGAAGGGTGCCACCGGCACCGCCCTCACCACCGACATAACGCGCGAAAGGGGCTTCGAGTCCCTGCGCGACTTCATTACTTACGGCTCGCCCGCCGGGATGCCCAACTGGGGCACCTCCGGCGACCTGCAGCAGTCCGACGTCGACCTGATGGCCAAGTACCTCCTCAACGATCCGCCGCAGCCGCCGGAGTTCGGCCTCAAGGAGATGAAAGCCACCTGGACGGTGCGAGTCCCGGTCGAGAAGCGGCCAACAAAGCAGATGAACAAGCTGGATCTCGACAATCTGTTCTCGGTCACCTTGCGTGACACCGGCGAGATCGCGCTGATCGACGGTGCCTCCAAGAAGATCGTCGAAGTGATCCCCACCGGGTATGCGGTGCACATCTCCCGCATCTCCGCGTCCGGTCGCTATCTGGTGGTCATCGGTCGCGACGCCAGGATCAACCTCATCGACCTGTGGATGGAACATCCGGCCACCGTCGCCGAGATCAAGATCGGCATGGAGGCCCGCTCGGTCGAAACCGCGAAGATGAAGGGCTGGGAGGACAAGTACGCGATCGGCGGATCCTACTGGCCACCCCAGTACGTGATCATGGACGGCGCCACCCTGGAGCCGCTGAAGGTGGTCTCCACCCGCGGCATGACGGTCGCCGTCCTTCCCGAGGACAACCAGGAATACCATCCGGAGCCGCGGGTCGCCTCGATCGTCGCCTCGCACTATCACCCGGAATTCGTCGTCAACGTCAAGGAGACCGGCAAGATCCTGATGGTCAACTACGAGGATCTCGACAACCTCAAGGTGACCACCATCGACGCCGAGCGCTTCCTCCATGACGGCGGCTTCGATTCCTCCGGCCGCTACTTCCTGGTTGCCGCCAACGCCCGCGATACGATCGCGGTGGTCGACACCAAGGAGAACAAGCTGGTCGGGCTGATCAAGTCCGAGGGCCGCACCCCCCATCCGGGCCGCGGCGCCAACTTCGTCCATCCGACGTTCGGGCCGGTGTGGGCGACCAGCCATCTGGGCGACGAGACGGTCTCGTTGATCGGCACCGATCCCGACAAGTTCCCCCAGTTCGCCTGGAAGGTCGTCGCCACGCTCGAGGGCCAGGGCGGCGGCTCGCTATTCGTCAAGACCCATCCGAAATCCAAGTACCTCTACGTCGACACGCCCCTGAACCCCGAGGCGGAGGTCGCCTCGTCGGTGGCGGTGTTCGATCTCACCGACCTCAGCAAGCCCTACGCGGTGCTGCCGATCGGCGAATGGTCGGGGATCGCGGAAGGGGTGCGCCGGGTCGTCCAGGGCGAGTTCAACAAGGCCGGCGACGAGATCTGGTTCTCGGTGTGGAACGCCAAGGACCAGGAGTCGGCGATCGTCGTCGTCGACGATAAGACGCTCGAGAAGAAGGCAGTGATCCGTGACAAGCGGTTGGTTACTCCGACGGGCAAGTTCAACGTTTACAACACCCGTAACGACGTCTACTGATCGATCAGACGTGGCTGTTCCTCCGGAGACCCGGCACGCGTTGATGCGCGCCGGGTCGACGGGAGGTGGGAAACCGTTCTCGAAGGGTGCGCGAGATGCCCGCATCACCTGCCGATGCCGCCGTCGTCTACCTCGTGGGTGCCGGGCCGGGCGATCCCGAGCTTCTCACGCTCAAGGCCCGCAGGCTGTTGGACGAGGCCGACGTCGTGGTCTACGACCGGCTTGTCTCCGACGAGATCATGGCGCTGCTCCCCGCCGGCACGCCGCGGATCAGCGTCGGCAAGCAGCCGAAATGCCATCCGGTTCCCCAGTCCGATATCAACCGCCTGCTGGTCAGCCTCGCGCGCGACGGGCGCAAGGTGGTGCGCCTAAAGGGCGGCGACCCCTTCCTGTTCGGACGCGGCAGCGAGGAGGCCGCGCACCTTCACGACCACGGCATCCGATACGAGGTGGTTCCGGGGGTGACGTCGGCCTCGGGTTGTGCGGCGGCGGTCGGCCTGCCGCTGACCCACCGCGGGCTCGCCAGCGGCGTCCGTTTCCTCACCGGCCACTGCCGCAACGACATCGATCTCGATCTCGATTGGCGGGGCCTGTCCGATCCCGACACCACCCTCGTCCTATACATGGGGATGGCGAACCTGCCGCAGATCGCCGTTCGCCTGATCGCCCATGGGTTGCCCGACACGACCCCGGTGGCCGCGGTGTGCAACGGGACACGACCGGACCAACGGCACGCGATCTCCACGCTGGGCGAGGTCGCGTCGGTTGCAGCGGCGGCCCGGTTCGACGGTCCGGTCCTGTTCATCATCGGCCGCGTCGTCGAATTGGCGGCAGCGTTGGGGATCGCGGGAGATGAGACGATCTTGGCACCCGCCGCACGCACTCTGCGCACCGCTTAGGGGTGTCGGGGCGGCCTTGATGCTGCTGTCGCCTGCCGTCGTGGATGCCGGCACGTTCTCGGCCGATCGCCGGGACGGCCTGATCCATCTGCTCGAGCACGATTGCGGGTCCTGCCACGGGCTGACCATGAAGGGCGGCCTCGGGCCGCCGCTGCTCCCGGGCGCTCTGGCGGAAAAGAGCGACCAGGACTTGGTCGAGATCATCCTGCTTGGCGTGCCGGGAACGCCGATGCCGCCCTGGCAAGATCAGATCACCCCCGAGGAGGCGGCATGGATGGTCCGAAGCCTGAAGCGGGGGCTATCGCGATGACCCGCCCCCGGCGTCGGCTCGCGGTGGTGGCCACCGTCGCGCTCGGGCTCATGGCCGTGGTCGCGGGCGAGGCCGGCGCGGAGGTCGTCCTGCGGGGGAGCGGCGATCTCGGGATCGTCGTCGAACGGGCCGCGGGCCGGGTGCAGATCATCGAGACCACCCATCGGACGCGGCTCGCCGAAGTGTCCGGGCTGGGCGACCTCAGTCACGCCTCGGCCGTGTTTTCTCGCGACGGCCGGTACGCCTTCGTGTTCGGCCGTGATGGCGGGCTCAGCAAAATCGACTTGCTGGCGGGACGGCTGGTCAACCGGGTCATCCAGTCGGGCAACAGCATCGGCGGCGCGATCTCCCAGGACGGCGCGCTCGTCGCCGTCTCGAACTACGATCCGGGCGGTGTCAAGATCTTCGACAGCGGTTCTCTGGAACTGGTCGCCGACATCCCCGCCGGTACCGGCGACGGCTGGCCATCCAAAGTCGTCGGCCTCGTCGATGCGCCCGGGCAACGGTTCGTGTTCAGCCTCTATGATGCCGGCGAGATCTGGATCGCCGATCTCACCGACCGGGCAGCACCGAAGGTCACCCGCTTCACCGGCATCGGCGATCTGCCCTACGACGGCCTGATCACCGATGACGGCCGCTTTTACATCGCCGGACTGTTTGGCGAGGACGGTCTCGTGCTCCTCGACCTGTGGCGGCCCGAAGCCGGTGTGAGGCGAATCCTCGATGGCTACGGCCGCGGCGACGAGAAGCTGCCCGTCTACAAGATGCCGCATCTGGAAGGATGGGCGAAGGCCGGCGACCTCCTGTTCCTTCCGGCGGTCGGCCGGCACGAGCTGCTGGTGGTCGACGCCCGGAGCTGGCAGGAGGTAAAGCGCATTCCGGTCCACGGTCAGCCGGTGTTCGCGGTCGCCCGTCCCGACGGACGTCAGGTCTGGGTGAACTTCGCGCATCCCCTCAACGACACCGTGCAGGTGATCGACGCGGCGTCCCTGGCCGTCGTCCACAGCTTTCAGCCGGGCAGGGCCGTGATGCATCTGGAGTTCACACCGCGCGGCGAGCAGGTGTGGATTTCGGTGCGCGATGCCGATCGTGTCGACGTCTACGACACCGGAACCTTCGAGAAGCTGGCCGAGATCGGGGCAGAGAAGCCGAGCGGCATATTTCTCACCGCCCGCGCGCATAGAACAGGATTGTGACCATGGCTCGGTCCGGTGTCGAGGAACGCCTGCTCAACGACTACCAGCGGAGCTTCCCGCTGGAGCCGCGGCCGTTCGCACGGATCGCCGCCGAACTCGGGATCGGCGAGGACGCGTTGCTCGAACTGGTTGCCGATCTGCAGGCGCAAGGGGTGGTCGGCCGGGTCGGCGCCGTCGTCCGCCCCAACGCGGTCGGGGCCAGTACCCTCGCCGCAGTCGCCGCGCCTGCGGATCGTCTCGCGGCGGTGGCGACGGCGCTCAGCGCCCGCGCCGAGATCAACCACTGCTACGAGCGCGAGCATGCGATCAATTTGTGGTTCGTGGTCACCGCCGGCTGCGAAGCCGATGTCGTCCGCGTGCTTCGGGAGATCGAGGCCGAAACCGGGCTCGCGGTGCTCGATCTGCCGCTGCTCGAGGGCTACCACATCGACCTGGGATTCGATCTGCGATGCGGGTGAGCGAACCGGACCGACGTCTGCTCGCCGCCATCGAGGAGGGGCTGCCGCTCGTCTCACGCCCCTACCGGGACGTCGGCCGTCGCGTCGGCCTTGAGGAGGACGAGGTCATCGCCAGACTGGCGGCGCTCATCGAGGCCGGCGTCGTCAAACGGCTGGGGCTCGTCGTCCGCCACCGAGAGCTCGGCTACGTCGCCAACGCGATGGTCGTCTGGGACGTCGGCGATGACGCGGTCGGCGCGGTCGGCCGGCGGCTGGCCGCCTTCCCCTTCGTCACTCTCTGCTATCGCCGGCCGCGACGGCCGCCGCGCTGGCCCTACAACCTGTTCTGCATGATCCACGGCCGCGACCGCGAGACGGTGCTGGCACAGGTCGACACGCTGCGACGGGAGGCGGAGCTGACCGACACTCCGCATGTGGTGCTGTTCAGCCGCACCCGATTCAAGCAGCGAGGCGCGCGCTACGGCGCCGCGCTGGCCGCGGAGACAGTCTGATGGACGCCGTCGACCGGCGCATCGTCAATGCCCTCCAGGGCGGCTTCCCGGTCACCGAAACGCCGTTCGCCGACGCGGCGGCGGCCCTCGATCTCGACGCGGACGCGCTGATCCGGCGGATCGAGCGTCTGCTCGCCGACGGCTGGCTTAGTCGCTTCGGCCCGATGTACGACGCCGACCGGCTCGGCGGCGCCGTCACCCTGGCCGCGATGGCCGTTCCCACGGCCGACTTCGATGCCGTCGCCGACGCGGTGAACGGCCACCCGGAGGTCGCGCACAACTATGCCCGCGATCATGCCCTCAACATGTGGTTCGTGATCGCCACCGAGGCCCCCGAACGGATTCCCGACGTCATCGGCGAGATCGAGGCCGAGACCGGATTGGCGGTTCTCGAGATGCCGAAGATCGACGAGTACTTCGTCGGCGCGAGGTTCGAGGCATGAACCGGATCGCCCCCGACGCGGCGATCGACGAGATTGACCGCCGCATCGTCAAGGCGACACAGGCCGGCCTGCCCCTGTGTCCGTGCCCTTATCACGCCGTCGCCGACGCCCTCGGCCTCGCCGCCGAAGAAGTGATGGCGCGCCTGCATCGCTTGCTGGTGACGGGAGTCGTCAGGCGGATCGGCGCCGTCCCCAACCATTACCGTCTCGGCTACGTCGCCAACGGGATGTCGGTGTGGGACGTCCCCGACGACGCAGTGGGCAAGATCGGGCCCGAGATCGGCGCGCTCGACTTCGTCTCCCACTGCTACCGGCGGCCCCGGCATCCGCCGCTCTGGCCCTACAACCTGTTCGCCATGGTCCACGGCCGCGACCGCGATGAGGTGGAAGCCAAGGTGAGCGCGATCGCCGACCGGCTCGGCGTCCTCGATCGCGGCCACGCGGTGCTATATTCGACCCGGATTCTCAAGAAGACCGGCCTCCGCCTCGTCGATTGAACGGACGCCACCCATGTTTCGCATCAGCCAGTTCATGAACGAGATCGCCAGTCCGACCCCGCTCGGACCGCCGCGGGTTCCGCCCGGACCGGTGGTCATCTGGAACCTGGTCAGGCGCTGCAATCTCGCCTGCAAGCACTGCTATTCGATCTCCGCCGACACTGATTTTCCCGGCGAGCTCTCCACCGCCGAGGTATTCGCGGTGATGGATGATCTGAGAATGTTCCGGGTGCCGGTGCTGATCCTGTCCGGCGGCGAGCCGCTGCTCCGCCCGGACATCTTCGATATCTCCCGACGAGCCAGGGCGATGGGTTTCTACGTCGGGCTGTCGTCCAACGGCACCTTGATCGACGAGCGAACCATCGACGCCATCGCAGCCACCGGTTACGACTACGTCGGCATCAGCCTCGACGGCATCGGCGCCACCCACGACGCCTTCCGCCGCCGCCCGGGCGCGTTCGAAGCGTCGCTGCGGGGCATCCGGCTGTGCCGCGACCGCGGCATCAAGGTCGGTATCCGCTTCACCTTGACCCTCGACAACGCCCACGAGCTTCGAGACCTGCTGCGACTGGCGGACGACGAGGGGATCGAGAAGTTCTACCTTTCGCACCTCAACTACGCCGGCCGCGGCAACAAGAACCGCGGCGACGACGCGGCCTTCGAAACCACCCGCCGGGCGATGGACCTGCTTTTCGAGGTGAGTTGGAACGCCGTTCAGGAGAGAACCGGCAAGGAGTTCGTCACCGGCAACAACGATGCCGACGGTGTCTATCTGCTCGACTGGACGGCGGCGCGGTTCCCCGATCGGGTCGCGCACCTGCGCGCCAAGCTCGCCCAATGGGGCGGCAATTCGTCCGGGGTCAACGTTGCCAACATCGACAACCTCGGCAACGTCCATCCCGATACCTTCTGGTGGCACCACGACCTCGGCAACGTCCGCGAGCGGCCGTTTTCCGAGATCTGGCCGGATACCTCGGATCCGATCATGGCGGCGCTGAAATCGCGGCCGCGGCCGCTCAAAGGGCGCTGCGCCGCGTGTGCTCACCTGGAAATCTGCGGCGGCAACACCCGGGTCCGGGCCCTCCAACTGACCGGAGATGCTTGGCAGGAGGATCCGGGCTGCTACCTCACCGACGCCGAGATCGGCCTGCCGACGGTGCGCGAACGGGTTCGACTACGTCCGTTTCGGAAGGGCGACCATGTGGCCACTGCTGTTTAGCCTGTTGGCTCTGGCCCCGGCGACGACGCTGGCCGCCGATCGTCCCGACGTCGCTATCCTCTACGCCGAGCACTGCGGCCAATGCCACGGCGAGAAGCGGCTCGGCGGCCTCGGACCCGCCTTGCTACCGGAGAACCTCACGCGGCTGCGGAAAGCCGCGGCGACCGCCGCGATCGCGGAAGGCCGGCCGGCAACCCAGATGCCGGGATTCGCGGACTCGCTCTCCACCGACGAAATCGCCGCCCTGGTCGATCTGATCTATACGCCACTGCCGGAGGTTCCTCGCTGGACGCTGGATGAGATGGCGGCCAGTCACGTGGTCCATGCCCCGACAGCGGCGCTGCCGGACAAGCCGGTGCATGCGGCCGACCCGCTCAACCTGTTCACCGTCGTCGAAGTCGGCGACAACCACGTGACGATTCTCGACGGAGACACGTTCGAGCCGTTATGGCGGTTTCCGTCGCGCTTCGCGCTGCACGGCGGCGCCAAGTATTCGCCGGACGGGCGGTTCGTCTACCTCGGCTCCCGCGACGGCTGGATCAGCAAGTACGACCTCTACGGTCTGCAGCCGGTGGCCGAAGTGCGTGCCGGCATCAACACTCGCAACATCGCCGTTTCCGGCGACGGCAGATGGGTGATGGTCGGCAACTTCCTGCCGCACACGCTGGTGGTGCTGGACGCCGCAGACCTGCGTCCGGTCAAGGTCATCCCGGTCGGCGACGGCAAAGGAACCTCGTCGCGTGTGAGCGCCGTCTACACCGCGCCGCCGCGCACCAGCTTCGTCGCCGCCCTCAAGGACATCCCCGAGATCTGGGAGATGTCGTATGCGGACAACCCGGCCCCGGTGCCGAAGGGCTTCATCCACAGTCGGGAGCCGGGAATGACCGAAGGCTTCTTCGACCACGGACCGTTCCCGGTGCGTCGGATCGTCCTCGACGACTACCTCGACGATTTCTTCTTCGACCAGGACTATCGCCACCTGATCGGAACGGCCCGCGACGGCCACAGTGGCCAAGTGGTCAACCTCAACGTCGGGCGCCGGATCGCCGACATCGCGCTCCCCGGCATGCCGCACCTCGGTTCGGGGATCACCTTCACGTACCGCGGAACGCCGGTGCTGGCCACCCCGCACCTCGACGATGCGGCGGTCAGCGTCATCGACATGACCACTTGGCGGACGGTCAAGCGCATCGACACCTTGGGACCGGGTTTCTTCATGCGTAGCCACGAGAACACCCCCTACGCCTGGGTCGACGTGTTCTTCGGCAAAGACAAGGACGCGATCCACGTCATCGACAAGCGGACGTTGGAAATCGTCGAAACGCTCCGCCCGGCGCCGGGACGGACCACGGCCCACGTCGAGTTCACCCGTGACGGCCGCTTCGCCCTGGTCAGCATCTGGGAGATGGACGGCGCCCTCGTCGTCTACGACGCCGAAACGCTGCAGGAAGTCAAGCGCATCCCGATGCGCAAGCCCTCGGGCAAATACAATGTTTACAACAAGATCACCTACGCCGCCGGCACCAGCCACTGAGCCGGTGCCGTGGCCCGGAGATTGGTGCCGGTCCGCGCTGATCCTGGTCGGCCACGGCTCGACCCGCTGCCCCGGCCCCGGCCGCCAGTTGCGACGCCACGCCGAGACGTTGACCCGCCTCGGCCTGTTCGCCGAGGTGCAAACCGCCACCCTGGTGGGCGGACCACCGCCCGGCGAGGTGCTGCGCGCGCTGACGAGCGATCGCGTCTACGTCATGCCGATGTTCATGTGTCAGGGTCAGTACGTCCGAGACCGCGTGCCGACCGCCTTCGAGTTCGCGGGGACGACCGGCCGCGCCAAGGGCCGCACCGTTCACGTCTGCCCCCCGATCGGTCTCGCCCCTGAACTGGCGGATCTTATCGCGAGGCGTGCGACGGAGCGCTTGGCGGAAAGAGGGATTGCCCCCGGAGCCGCCGGGGCGTTGCTCATCGGCCACGGTTCCGCGACGGGTACGGCGTCCTGGCGGGCAACCGAAGCCCAGGCATCGCGGCTGCGCGCAGCGACCTTGTTCGCCCGGGTCGAGACCGCCTACCTGGAGCAGCGGCCGTTCCTGACCGATGTGGTGTCGGGAATCCGGGGGCCGCTTGCGGCGGTCGCACTGCTTGCCGCCGAGGGACCGCACGCGCGTGAGGATATCGGCCGTATGATCGCCGAAAGCGGCGACCGAAGCATCGCCTTCATCGGCGCCATTGGCGGCGATGTGGCCATGCCCGAGATCGTCCTCCAGAGCCTGAGGCGCGTTTCCCGGTCGATCGACGGTGGCGGACTGAACCCGGCGCCCGGTGGCGGCGTCAGCCTTCCGAGGTGACGACTTGGGCCACAAAGAATACCGAAGCGAATGACCGGTCGTCGCTGTCGAACAAGGCGATCTCCCGTTCGAAGGTGGCGAGGATCCGCGCGAGCGCGGATCCCGTTCGAACGCGCGGCCGCAGGAGCGCCATGCGCGAACGAAGCGGGTCGTAGTAGTTCGACCAAGCCGAGCGTGGCACCTCGACCGTCTCGATCAGTCTGAACCCGTGTTCGCAGAGCTGTCCAACGACCACCTCAGGGTCGGTCATCGCCGGATAGTCCTCGGCCCAGAACGCGACCGCCTCCGCCGACCGGTCCCGCGGCGGGACTTTCCAGACGACATCGCTGAACACAATGCTCCCCCGCGGGTGCACCAGATCGCGCCAGGTGCGGAAGGCCAGCGGACGTCCGATGGCATAGATTGACGACTCGGCCCAGATCAGGTGAAGGCTGGCCAGGGCGATGCCATGGGCGGGACCGGAGTCCATGGCACCAACGACACCGAGGACTCGCTCGCCCAGCCCCCTCAATCTCGCGCGGTCCCGAAGCCTCTCGATGAACGATCGGTGGCAGTCGATGGCGATGACGGTGGCTTCCGGCAGCGATTGCGCCAGAACCAGCGCCGATGCGCCGACCCCGCACCCCATGTCGGCGATCCGTGGTCGCGCAGGGAGCAGGGACCGGATGCGATCGAGGACGGCGAGGGTTGTCCGCTCGTCACCCGGCCCGAGGCGATCGAGACCGTGAAACAACACCTCGCATGCGTCTGCCTCGGAGTCAGGGGCATCCGACACGGATGATCTCCATGAACCTCGATCTCCGTCTCGGTGCTCTGAATCGCCTTTCCGCTACACGCGCCACAGCGTCACTCCCGCAGGCGCCGCGGCCCGGTCGAGACAGCTTCGGACATCGGCGACCAACCCCCGCCCCTCCACGAGGCGGGCGGTCACCGTCGGCCATCCTCCCTCCACGTAGGCACGATGGCGAACGGCCAGGATCACCGCGTTCGCCGGCTGCAGGGCGTCGAGTGAAGAGAGCCGGATGCCGCATTCCCTCTCCACGGTCGCGGGATCGGCGAGCGGATCGTGGACCTGGACGCGGACGCCGAAGTCCTCCAGTTCCCGGACGATGTCGATCACCCGGGTATTGCGGCAATCGGGGACGTCCTCCTTGAAGGTGATGCCTAAGATGGTGACGACAGGCAGACCCTCGGCACCGCCCTTCAGCAATCGCTTGACTGTCTCGCGGGCGATCCAACGACCCATTCCGTCGTTGATCCGCCGCCCGGCGAGGATCACTTCCGGTTGATAGCCGGCCCGCTCGGCGCGGTGGGTCAGGTAGTAGGGGTCGACGCCGATACAGTGGCCGCCGACCAGTCCGGGGGCGAAACGGAGGAAGTTCCACTTGGTCGCCGCGGCAGCGAGCACGTCATGGGTGTCGAGGCCGAGCCGCGCGAAGATCAGCGCCAGCTCGTTCATCAGCGCGATGTTGAGGTCACGCTGGGTGTTCTCGATCACCTTGGCGGCTTCCGCCGTGCGGATGTCGGGCGCCCGATGCAGGCCGGCGGTGACGACGCTACCGTAGACGGCCGCGATCACGTCGAGCGTTGCCTCGTCCTGCCCGGCGATAACCTTGGTGATGGTCTCGAAGCGGCGCTCCCGGTCGCCGGGATTGATCCGTTCTGGCGAATAGCCGACGGTGAAGTCGGTGCCGCAAGCGAGCCCCGACTCCCGCTCCAGGACCGGCACGCAGTCTTCCTCCATCGCCCCGGGGTACACCGTCGATTCGGAGACGACGATATCCCCAGCCTTGATCTGCGCCCCCAGGGTGCGCATCGCCGACAGGAGGGGGGACAGATCGGGCCGGTTGGTCCTGTCGATCGGTGTCGGCACGGTGACGATATGGAAATCGGCGTCCTTGAGATCGGCGGGGTCGCGAGTGTAGCGGAGGTGGGCGCCCGCCAGGTCGTCGGCGGCGACCTCATGGGTCCGGTCGAAACCGGCACGCAACTCGCTGATCCGTTCGGCATCGATGTCGTAGGCGACGACAGGCACTCCCGTGCGCCCGAACGCCACCGCGACCGGTAGCCCGACGTATCCCAGGCCGATGACCGACATCCGCCGCCCATGGGTCATGCGCGGCCCCCCTGATCGGGTTGCGTGCGGGAATCCGCGGCGGGCAGTGCGCTTCCGCGGCGGGCGAGGTAGATGCCGACCAGGATCACCGCGGCCCCCAGGGCCTGCCACGGCCCGAGCGCCTCGGCGAGGATGATCCACGCCAGCACCGCGGCCACCGCCGGCTGCAGCAGCAGCCCCACCGACGAGAACGCTGCCGGCAGATGGGCGAGGGCGTAGGCGATCAAGCTCTGGCCGCCGGCATGGGAGACGAGCGCCAGGCCCACCAGCACCGCCCAGCCGGAGACCGAGGTCGCGATCAGCCTCTCGCCGGAGATGACGGCCACCGGCAGCAGCACGAGGCAGGTGACCAATCCGCTCCAAGCCATGATCGTCGCGGTCGAGAAGCGGGCGCGCAGCCGTCCGACGGCGACGATGTAGCCGGCGTAGAACACTGCGGTGACCAGTCCGAGTGCGTCGCCCCCAAGATGGGTGAGGCTGAGCGTGACGCTTCGTCCCATCAGCACGCAGGCGCCTGCGAGGGCGAGAGCCATGCCGGTCAGGAAGGTGCGCGAGAAGCGCTCGCCGAACAGCACGAAGCCAGCCAGGGTCACGAACACCGGCGCAAAGTTGGCGAGCAGGGTCGCGTTGGCCACGGTGGTGAAGCGGATCGACCAATGCCAGAAGGCGAGGTCGCCGGCAAACAGCAGGCCGGCGACGCCGAAGCCCAGATAGTCCGCGCGGGTCGCCGGGCGCACGATCGGTCGCGCGGCGCGGCCTTCCCAATGCCGCCAAAGCCACAGGGCGGGAAGGGCGAGTGCGAGACGGTGGAACGCGGTGGCCGTCGGGCCCAGTTCGCTGAGACGGACGAAGATCGGCGCGAAAGCGATGGCAATGGCGCCAGCCAACAGCGCCGCCAAAGCGATCCGGGCACGCCCGTCGGCGATCATCGCGGCGGATTGACAGGCAGTGCTTCGCATGACCGGCATCGGCCGCTAATATATCGGTTTGCGTGCCGCCGCCAGCCGGTTTGTCGGATCAGGTCGGCCGCCGCGGGATTGACGATCCGGATCCAGGCATGGCCTCTCGCCCGCTGTCAATCGTTGTCGCTGCAGAGCACTCGGTCGCATCGCCATCGCTGATCGGCCCGGACGATCCGCCCCTTTACGAGGTCTTCAACGCGGACGCGACGGCCCCGATCCTGCTGGTGTGTGATCACGCCAGCCGCGCAATTCCGGCGGCGATGGGCGATCTCGGCCTCGAAGACGAGGTGCTCAGCCGCCACATCGCCTACGACATCGGCGCGGCCGCGCTCACTCGATTGCTCGCCGAGCGGATCGGCGCTCCGGCGGTGCTCGCGGGCTACTCGCGTTTGCTGATCGACTGCAACCGCCAGCCGGGGGATCCGCAGTCGATCCCGGAGGAGAGCGACGGTATCGTCATCCCCGGCAACACCGGTCTCGGTCCGGCCGAGCAGGAGGCGCGGGCGAAGTGTTTCCATTGGCCCTATCATCACGCCATCGACGAGGCGTTCGCCCGTCTCAGGCGTGCCGGTCGAGAGCCCCTTCTGCTTTCCGTCCATACGTTCACGCCGACGCTCGGCGGACAGGACCGGTTTTGGGATGTGGGGATCCTGTGGAATCGCGATCCGCGGTTCGCGGTGCCCCTGATCGAGCTCCTGCGGCGACATGAAGGGCTGACCGTGGGCGACAACGAGCCCTATTCCGGCAAGGAGATCGCCTACACGATCAACCTGCATGCGGGCGCCGCCGGGCTCGCCAACGCGGCGGTAGAGGTCAGGCAGGACCACTGCGAGACGCAGGCAGAACTGATATGGTGGGCCGATATTCTCGGCGATGCGCTGCAACGGATCATTGGCATGGATCACCTCCACAAGGTCGAGCAGTTCTGATGGGTCGCCGCCCGGAGCCGGCGTTCACGCTGGGGATCGAGGAGGAATACCTCCTGGTCGATCGCCGAACGCGCGAGGTGGCGATCGACACCGCGCCGGAGATGTTCAAGGAGTGCGAGGCGCGGCTAGAGGGGATGGTCCGGCCGGAGTTTCTCACCTCCCAGATCGAAGTGGGGACGCCAGTCTGCAATTCGGTGAAGCAGGCGCGCGAGCATCTGGTTCGGTTGCGTCGCACGGTCGCCGATGTCGCCGCCGATCACGGCTTGGCGCCGATCGCCGCCTCGACCCATCCGTTTTCCGAATGGCAGATGCAGACGCACACCGACAAGGAGCGCTATCACGTTCTCGCCCGCGACATGCAGGCGGCGGCACGGAGGCTGCTGATCTGCGGCATGCACGTGCACATCGGCATCGGGGACGACGAAATGCGGATCGACCTGATGAACCAAGTCAGCTATTTCCTGCCGCACTTGCTCGCCCTCACAACATCGTCGCCGTTCTGGAGAGGCGAGAACAGCGGCTTGAAATGCTACCGTCTGTGCGTGTTCGACGAACTTCCCCGCACCGGTCTCCCCTCACGGTTCGACTCGTTCGGGGAGTACGAGAGGCATGTCGGCATCCTGATCAAATGCGGCCTGTTCGAGGATGCCAGCATGATCTGGTGGGACGTGCGCCCGAGCGCCCGCTTCCCGACGCTGGAGATGCGGATCACCGACGTCTGCACACGGCTCGACGACGCGATCTGCGTCGCCGCCCTGTATCAGTGCATCCTCCACATGCTGTACCGGCTCAGGCGCGACAACCAGCGCTGGCGAACCTACGACTATCTGCTGCTCAACGAGAACCGCTGGCGGGCCAGGCGCTACGGCATCGACGAGGGGCTGATCGATTTCGGCAAGGGTGAGATCGTCCCGTGCGACGAGCTTCTCGAAGAGCTCATCGAGATGACGCGCGAGGATGCAGCGGCGCTCGACTGCGCCGAGGAGGTCTGCGGATGTCGCGACATCGTCCGACGTGGCACGAGCGCCCACCGTCAACTGGCCATCTACACCGCGGCGATAACCGGCGGGCGCGGGGTGCGGGAAGCACTGTGCGACGTGGTCGACATGCTCATCGAAGACACCGTCAGCGATCTGTGAAACCTACGAGCGGGAGGAGCGTCCATGTATGTTGCCGACATTCTCAAAGCCAAGGGTGGCAAGGTGATCTCGCTGCCGTCGACCGAGCCGCTGGCGACCGCCGTCAAGATGCTCGCCGAGCACCGCATCGGCGCGGTGCTGGTGGTCGACGTCGGGGGCGGCATCGCCGGCATCCTCTCTGAGCGCGATATCGTCCGCGCCCTGCACGCCCAGGGCGATTCGATCTTCACCAAGAAGGTCGGTGAGATCATGACGACCGAGGTCGTCACGTGCGATCCGAAGGATCCGGTTGCGGCGATCATGGGAATGATGACGGCGCAGCGCTTCCGACACGTTCCCGTCGTCGAGGAAGGAAAACTGATCGGAATGATCAGCATCGGCGACGTGGTGAAGAGCCGGATCGAGGAGGCACAGGCCGAAGTCGAGGCTCTCCGCCACTACATCTCGCTGTAGGCGGTTGGTCCCGCTATGGGCGGACAGGATGGGGTGCGTCAGCGGTGGTCGTGTTGGCGCTCCCACTCGATGATATCGTGATGAAGGGCCTGGTAGCGCTGGCCGACGTCGCTGCCGAACAGCGGATCGTCCTCGTCGGTCATCCGCGCTTCGAGTTGGGCCCAATCCTGATCGGTCAGCGCTTCCAGCGCTCTCGGGAAGAACACCCGTTCCTCCCGTTCGAGGTGACGTAGTTGGCAGTCGACGAACTCCCGAGTTAACTGGGTCAGACCGGCACCCGGTGTCGCCCTCCCCTCGCAAACCACGCGCACCCTCGACGCCAGTGCGCGCACCTTCGCCGCGAGGTTCTCATGCTCGTGCTTGAGGTCGCCGATGATGTTGGCCGCCGCCGGGTCGCGCTCGCACAATCGGCCGAAGACGAGTTCCTCCTTCGGGTGGTGATAGAGATCGGGGTAGCTGAGAAAATAGTCGATGACGCCCTCGATGATGTCATGGTCCGGTTCGCCAGCCCGCTCGAGAATACCCATCTGGCGCTCGAGGGCCTTGAGAAGCCTGGCGATATTGCCGTGCTCATGGCGCAGCACGGTGACGATGCGCGTCATCCTCGGCCGTTCCTTCCCTGGGCTCCGACTGTCCCGCCTCGACAGGCCGCGGCCCTTTGGTCCTCGCGTAGCACATGGCCGCGGGCGGCGCTACGGGTATTCAGGCACGTCTTGCCGGCGCGGCGGTCGGCCCGCCCTCGCGGCGGGCGCAGTCGCTAGCCGAACCGGAGACCCGCGTTGAAGATCCGGGCGAGCGCGAGACCCAGCCCGACACCGACGGCATTGGCCAGCATATCCTCGACACTGCCGAAGCGTCCCGGAATGAGGGACTGCAGACCCTCCAGAGATGCGCCCAGGACCAGCAGTCCGAGGCACAGCCATCCGTGCCGCCGGCGATCCGGAAAAGCGATGGCGCCGGTGAACGCAAGAGCAAGATAGGCGAGAGCGTGCTGCAGTTTATCCCACAGACCGACCCCCGGCAGGGACGGTGCGGGAATCAGCGACAGGAGCGTCACCACCGCGACGCCACCGAGAAAGGCGGCGATCGCTGCGCGACGGACGAGAACGGCAACCGGCGTTCGGCCTCTTGCGGACATCATCGACAATCGTCTAACACGGATCACGGAGCGTCGGCCAGTGCGCCGGCCGGCCGGGCTTCGACAGTCTTGTTCCGCGCGTGGTTCCCCGATATGTCTGGGGTGCGTTCACGCTGAGAGGTTTCCCGTGCCCCAGCCTTCTGCCGCGGTCGCCTTGCGAGCTCTGCTGCGCCGTCCCGAAATCCACGCGGTACCCGGCTGTTTCGATGCCCTGTCGGCGCGGCTGATCGAGCGGGCCGGTTTTCCGTTGGCATACATGGACGGTTTCGCGGTGACCCTCGCCCGGCTCGGACTGCCGGACGCGGGTCTGATCTCCTACGGCGAGATTGTCGACCAGGGACGCGACGTCTGTGCCGCGGTCACGATCCCGGTGATCGGTGACGGCGGCTGCGGCCATGGCGGCGCGATGAATGTCAAACGGACGGTGGACGGCTATGCGGCCGCCGGCTTCGCAGCCATCGTGATCGGGGACAGATCGACCGCCAGGGTCGACGGCGGCGGACCGGCCAAAGGAGTCATCGACCGGGACGACGCACTGGTCAGGGTGGCGGCCGCGTGCGATGCCCGCGACGAGGGCTCTGGAATCGTCGTCGTCGCTCGGACCGATGCGGGCGCCGGCGGCGATCTCGACGAGGCGCTGTGGCGGGCCCAGGCGTTCGCCGATCAGGGGGCGGACATCATCTTCCTGGGAACGCCGTGCGCCGGCAAGGACTTGGAGCGGTTCTGCGCGCAGGTGGCGGTCCCGAAGATGCTCGTGCTCGGCGCGCACGACGAAGCGACGCTCGATCGATTGCAGGCGGTCGGAATCAGGCTCGCCGTCGATCCGCTGACGCCGATGACGGCGGCGGCCGGGGCGATGGAGGGGGCGCTGGTCGCTCTCAGGGAACGGCGGCCGGTGATCGGCGCCATCGAAGCGTCACGGCTTAGCGATATCGCCGGCTTGCCGCGCCACATCGAGATCGAGACCGGATACGGGGTCGACGACGGCAGGCGCGTGCGGCGACCGGTGGCGATCCCGGCACCGCGGGACCGGTCCTTCCGTCCCCGCGCCGGGGGCGAGAACGGTGCGCCGAAATCCTCGCCCGGCCATTGGATCGTCGGCGCGATGTTCGTGCTGATCGGCGTCTTCTCGCTGCACATGGCATCGCAAGCCGAGGACCGGGTGACCTACCTCGGTGGCATCGCCTTCTTCGTCGCGACCGTGCTGTTCATCTTCTGGCTGATCCACAAGGTGACCGGCGAAAAGACCTGACGCCGGCCGTATCCGCACCTCCCTCCGATGGCCGGCAACTGTCCTGTTGGCGACCCCAATAAGTTGTGGTACGGTACTGAAAACAAGTAATAGGGAGGACTGGCCGCCCGACTCCGGTCCGGTTGCCGCCCCCCGCGGGTGAAGCGGTACTCCCTGTTTGGTGAAATCACGGCGGTCGATCGGGACGCGGTGTCCGCCGACGGGATACCAGGGAGGATGGACCGTGCCGAGAGTGGAAGTGATCGTGGCGGTCGTGTTGGCTTTGGCAGCCGCCTACGTTTGGATGCGCTGGGACGAACACCGCGAGCTGCGCAAGCAAAGAATCGCAAACCCGACCCGCGGCGAGACACGCGATGCCGAGCGTTCGTGACGGCGGGAACGCCGCGTCGGTTCGGACGCGAACCGAGCCCCGATTGCCGAACGGCGAAGCCAATCGCCCGACAGATCGGCAGAAACGCGAACGGGAGAAGCGCGCCATGACCGCCACCGTGCTCCGTCGCCTCGTGTTATGGGTGGGATTGCTGCTACCGCTCACCGCCCATTCGGATCCGATGCCAGCCGCGACCGCGGACGCCGATCGGAAGACCCTTGGGCTGCGCCTCATCGCGGGGATCGAGACTGATCGCCCGGAGGACAACGACGCCTTCAGCGCCGAAGTGGTGAACCGTCTGCGCGCCGCAGCCGACCAGGGATCGGCCGCGGCACAACGAGACCTCGGGCTCGCCTACCATGTCGGCTGGGGAGTGGAGCCCACCGCGACGGAAGCGGTCCGCTGGTTGCGGACGGCGGCGGCGCACGGGGACCGGGCGGCGGCGGCCAACCTGGTGCAGGTGCACGCACGGCAATGGGCTGCCCCGGCCTGCGCCGATGCGGGCCTTCCTGCGGCCTGGCGGTGCCGACGGATGCCGCCCCGGCTCACGCTGGAGCCATGACCTATCTGCCGGCGCGGGCCGAGGCCGTGGCAGTCCTGCGTCCGGAGATTTCGGGAGCACCGGATTTTTCGAGACAACTACTCCGTTTGGAGGTTTCCGGAGTTCAGCCGATGCGATAATCTCGCATCGACGGTAGACGCAAGACCGTCAATTAACGACGCATCGTCGTCGTCAAGCTGGGCCTTCCCGCGTCATCCACCCCCCCTTTGGCGCGGGAAGGCCTTTTTGTCGGAGGTCGCGTTCCCGGATCGACTTGGCCCCGAGGGGGCTGGTGGGTGAGGACGTCGTCTCGGGCGCCGACGACGGAGGGGGCGTGCGGCACTCCCACCGAAGTCCGTCTCTACCGAGACAGCCCGGCCCCGGCCATCAATGCCTTGGCGTGACGGATCGGGATTGCATAAGTGATGCCGCTGGGATCGCGAAGAATCTTTTCCTTCGTTTCCTTGATAACGACGCTGCCGACGATTCCAATCACCTCCCCGGTCGCGGCATCGTAGAGGGGGCTCCCGCTGTTGCCGGGGTAAGCGGTGGCATCGAGCTGAAACACCGGGTAATTTTCCTCGAGCCGGCGGATCATCCGGTTGTCGAGCTGCCGCGGAGACGGCGGCGCCACCGCTGCCGGGGCAATCGCCGAGACGATTCCGCGGTGTGTCACCGGGTGGAGCCCGAGCACCGGGGCGATCGGGAAGCCGGTGAAGGCGACGCTCTGGCCCTCCATGACCGCCGTGTCATTGCCGAGTGCGAGCGGCGTGAGGGGCGACCCGGTCATGCGCAGCAGCGCGATGTCGTGCACGCGATCCTCGGCCACTTTCTCACTCGGCCGGAACTCCATGCGCTCGCCCTGCGCGATAAACACCCCCAGTGCTTCGCGGTGTCGGTCCTCTAGCGCGTCGGGAAGGACATGGGCGTTGGTCATCACGTGCAGGCCGTCGGCAACGACGAAGCCGGTGCCCCGCAGACTGGCGGGCGGGCGCCGAGTGGCCTGATAGGTTCCGACCGCAACAACACTCGGCTTGATCCGCCGCACCGCATCACGCAGATCGACGGCCACCGCCTCCGGCGGGAACGCGAACAGCAGTGCAGGCAGCGCCATCAGCAGCACGCGGGCGAGTGGGCGGATGGCCGCCGCTGTAACCGCCCGGCCGCCGCGCTCGCCGACGCCAATGGCAGGATTCCTTTGGATGATCACGCGCATTCAATCCACCCCCGGCAAACGGTAGCACGGATCAAGGATAAATCGACACCCACTGTCTCCGGGCGAGCGAGGCAGCCGGGCCGACTCAACCCCGGGCGCTGGGCCTGCCGCTCACCGACTGGTACCAACGGCGGGCGTGGGTGGCCTCCTCGGGCAGCCGGATCTTCATCCATCCGGCGAAGTCGACCACCACCATCGCCAGAATGTCGGCGGCAGTGAAGCGATCCCCGGCGACGTAGGCGGCGTCGGCGAGGTGGTCGTCGAGCCGGGCAAGAAAGCGCTGCGCTCGCAGCTTTCCGCGGTCGGCGAGTTCGGGAATCTGGGCATAGGCGTCGGGTCCCGTCAGCGCCCGGTCCTTGAGCCCTGGCGCCGCGTTGCGGAAGGCCTCGGCCACCGCCTGCCAACCTTCGCTTTCGATCCGCCACACCTGGTCGGCGACGATCGCCTTCTCGATGGCGGTGGTGCCGAGCAGCGGCGGGTCGGGAACCGATTCTTCGAGATAACGCCAGCACCCTTGCGTCGAGGTCAGCCGTGTTCCGTCGTCGAGTTCGAGCACCGGAACGGTGCCATTGGGATTGATCGCCCGGAACGCCGGCGACAGATGCTCGCCGCGGCGGAGATCAACCTCGCGGGTGGCTACCGCGATCCCCTTCTCGGCAATGAAGATTCGAACCAAGCGCGGACTGGGAGCGGTGCTGCAGTCGTAGAAGATCATTGGCTCGTCCTCCTCTGACGCCCCTTTCTAACGCGTTTTTGGTGCGCGGTCGCGGTCCGTTCGGCTGCCAGCCTCTGTACGTCGCGCCAGCGGTCGATCATCATCCCTGCCCATGTGCCGCCTATATGGATTTCGCGCCACCGCTCCGACCCGGGTCGAGTGCGCCCTCGTTCATGCCCAGAATGCCCTGATGGTGCAAAGCCGCCAAGACGGTGACGGCCAGGATCACGGCCACGGTTGGGGCATCGCCACCTATGCCGAGGATTTCCCCCGGGTCGAGCGCCAGGCGTGGGCGGCCTACCACGGCGAGCACTTCCGGCGCGCCGCCGCGCAGATCTTCGCGCCGACCGTTCTCGCGCACGTCCGGCGGGCGACGATCGGGGCGCCGGGGCTGGCCAATACCCACCCGTTCGCCGACGGCCGGTGGACGTTCGTCCACAACGGTACCGTCGCCGCCTTCGATGCGGTGCGCCGGAGGATGCTGGCGGCGATGAGCGACCGCCACCGCACCGCGATCGTCGGCGAAACCGACAGCGAGCACGTGTTCAGGCTGCTGCTGACCCTCCACGACGCGGCGCCGAACCGCTCGATCGCCGAGACCCTGCGCATTGGTGCAAAGACGGTCCTCGGCTGGTGTGAGCGGGCGGCACCGGGAGCGGAGGTCGGCTTCAACGTGATCTTCACCGATGGCAAAACCCTGGTCGGCACCCGCTGGGGCCGTACCCTCTACAGCCTGACGCGGGACGGCATCGAGCCCTGCCCGATTTGCGGTCGTCCGCACCTCCGCGAGCGGCCGGCGCTTCCCTACCGATCCGTCGAGGTCGCCTCCGAAGCGCTTACAGACGAACCGTGGCAGGAGGTGCCGGACCGCTCGCTGTACATGATCAGCCCGGATGTCGTGCTTCACGTCGAGCCACTGTGACGCGACCGTCGTTGCGCATCTGGGAGCATCCCCTCAGAGAACCCCGTTCGTCCCGCCACAGCCACCGGACCGCAGGCACGATCCCATGCTTCAACTCGCCACCATTTTCGCCGCCGTGTTCGTCGCCGAACTCGGCGACAAGACCCAGCTCGCCACACTGCTGTTCGCGATCGACGGCAAGAGCCATCCGTTCCTGGTTTTTCTTGCCGCGGCGGGCGCGCTCTGCCTTTCCAGCGGGCTTGCCGTTGCCGTCGGGACGTACGGCGCCCGCTACCTCGACCTGGTCCCGCTCAAGCTCGTCGCCGGCGTCGGCTTCATCGCGATCGGCCTGTGGACCCTGATCGAGTATGTCCGTGACGGATGACCGGACGGGAATCGGGGTCCGCGGCCCGCTTCACACCGCCTGCAACTGCTCGAACACGAGACGGGCAATGAACAACAGATCGTCCCGCGACATTGTGCCGATCAGCCCGTAGGCGAGCGATCCGTCCATCCAGAAGAACGCGGAGACGCCGCGGTCCGAAACGAACCGGAACGCGGCCTCCCGCCCCTCGGCGTCGGTTCGCACGTAGAGGGTGAGCCTTCGTCCGCCGCTGTCTTCGTACATGAACTGGGCCGCCGGCAGCCCGCCGTCGGGCAACAGCCGTCCGCCGATCAGATCGAAGCCGGCGGCATTCAGCGCCGGCGCCCGGACCTTGTGACCGAGGCGATTGGACAGCCAGGCGACCAGATGAGCCTCCTCGTCCGCGCCGACCTCGACCGGGTGACGGGTTTCGGAGACGTAGACGACATGGGCGCCGACCGCCTGGCGGACGAACCCGTGGTTGGCGACCTGCCTCTCAATCTGGTGGCCGTGCAGCACCCATCCGGCCAGCCCACCGATCAGCAATAGTATCAAGGCGGCGGCAATTCGCGTCGATGTCTGCGTCCGCCCCGGGGTTGATGCGAGCCGCCCTCGCGCCAGCGCCGCTTCTATCTTCGCCGGCAACGGTTCGCTCAACACGCCGTCGTACAGGGCGTGAAGCTCCCTTTTTTGCGCGACGTACGCACGCACCCGGGCGGCATCGTCGGGGTTATCGGCGAGCCACCGTTCGATGGTGGCGCGGGCGTCGACATCCAACTCGCCGTCTACGTAGGCATGGAGTTCCGCTTCGCCGAGCGGCCGCCGCGCCGTCATCTCACCCGCCGTAGGCCGGACGCGCCATGGCTGCCTTCCATCAACCGGCGCAGGCGCTCGCGTCCTCGTGCCAGACGCGACATCACTGTTCCGACCGGTACGCCGATCACATCCGCCGCCTGCCGGTAGCTCAGATCCTCGAGGCCGATCAACAACAGCACCTCGCGCTGGTTTTCGGGCAGCATGTCCAACGCACGCTGGAGGTCTCGAACGGCCAGAGCGTCATGCTGGTTGGGCGCCCTTGCGCCGGTCTGGTCCCCTTCGAAGGCCACATCAACGGTCGTTACCCGCCGCTGGTCGCGGCGCACCGCATTGGCATGAAGGTTGTGCAGGATCGTGAACAACCAAGCCCGCAGATTGCTGCCGACCTGAAACAGATGCAGCCGTGACATCGCTCGCTCGAGGGTATCCTGGACGAGGTCGTCGGCGTCATCGGCATCGCGTAGCAATGCGCGGGCGTAACGCCTGAGGGCCGGCGTGTTTCGCTCCACCTCGTTCACCAAGTCGCTCACAGTCGGTAGTCTAGTGGTTCGACCCAAACGGAAGAGTCCGATTTGGGATTCCCATCTGGCTCCCTCTGTGCGAATCTGCATCATGCGCACGGGGATTTCCATCACTGTTTCGGCTTCGGTCCGCCGAAGGCTTGAAGCAATCGTCTCTGATCGAAACGCTGCCCAAAAACACGTCTGGCGGGCGCGGATCGTCCTGCTAACCGGGGAGGGTCTCGGCACGCATGCGATCATGGCCGGCACGGGCAAGTCGAAGACAACCGTCTGGCGCTGGCAGGAGCGTTTTGCGGAGGCCGGGGGCGATGGCCTGCTGTCCGACAAGACTCGCCCGCCAGGCAAAGCGCGGATCACCGCCAGCAAGACTGCCGAGGTGGTCCGGATGACCCAAGCGCCGCCACCCTATGAGGCCACCCATTGGACAGCGCGGGCGATGGCGAAGGCGGTGGGGCTCGGCGTCGCCACTGTGCAGCGGATCTGGGATGCGCACGGGCTCAGCCCCCATCGCTGGCGTATCCTCAAACTGTCAACGGACCCCGCCTTTGTCGAAAAGTTGCATGACATCGTGGGCTTGTATGTCTCTCCGCCCGCACATGCCGTGGTGCTCAGTTTCGATGAGAAATCCCAGATCCAAGCGCTCGACCGCACCCAGCCCGGGCTGCCGATGAAGAAGGGTCGCGGCGCAACCATGACCCACGACTACAAGCGGCACGGGACAACCACGCTGTTCGCGGCGTTGAATGTCCTGACCGGCGAAGTCATCGGGCGGAACATGCAGCGCCACCGGCATCAGGAGTTCCTCCGCTTTCTCAATGCTATCAACCGCGAAACATCGGCGGGCATGGACATCCACGTGATCTTGGACAACTACGCCGCCCACAAGCACGCGAAAGTTAGGGCATGGCTTGAGCGCCATCCGCGCTGGACCTTCCACTTCACGCCGACATCGAGTTCATGGCTGAACGCCGTCGAGGGTTTCTTTGCCAAGCTCACCCGCCGACGCCTGAAGCACGGCGTCTTTCACTCGGTCGTCGATCTGCAGGCGGCAATCAACCGCTTCATCGCGGAGCATAATGAGGTCCAGGCAAAGCCCTTCATCTGGCGCGCCGAACCGGAAGCCATCATTGCCAGCCGCAATCGAGGCTTTCAGGCGCTGGGGTTGGCCCGCGAATAGTCACGCCGTGCATTCGGGCTGACCGTCGGGGCGCGGTTAAGGGCGGCTTTGAGTCCGTTGCGACCATTCGCCCAGAGCATAGCATGCTCGACCACCGTACAGGTACAGCGACGTGTCCGGCCTTCAGCTGCCGGTCGACACTGTCGCCTGTTCCAGTGTGTCATCACCGAAGCTGCCGCTCGTTTCGCCGCATCATTCGTCGGGCAGCAACCGCAGTTGCGGGACGTTGACGTCGCCCGGGACCGCTCAGTTTGGCCAAATTCCGCCAATCGAGCGTTCAGCTAGATCGGCAGGCCACGTGCCGATTGGTGCCGGACTACAGGATGGCGATGTTGACCGAATGCGGCTCAGCGTCCGGCGCATTCCGTTCCGGCACAGATCTCGGCCAATCCCCAGGCGCCTTGAGAAAGGGCGGCGAAGCCCGCGCGTCCCGCATCACCGCCCTCCGATCTCCCGCACCACCACCCGCTCCAGCCAGTCGGCAAAGGCCGTCAGCCGCCGCATCATGCGCGGATTTCCGGGGAACAGCAGGGTCATCGGCATGGCTTCAGGACGGTGGCCTTGCATGACCTCGACCAGTTCGCCTGCGGCAAGGTGGCCGGAGACGTCGAAGGCCGGAATCTGGATCAGGCCCATCCCGGCGAGGGCCGCGGCGATGTATCCCTCGGCACTGTTGGCACTGACGCGCCAAGGCACGGGGCGAGAGTGGTTGCGCCGTCCCTCCTGCCATTCCCAGTCGGCCACGCGCCCGGTAGAGGGCGAGGCATAGGCCACCTGCCAGTGTGCCTCCAGATCGTCGGGCAACCCGGGCGTTCCGTGCAAGGCCAGATAGCCCGGGCTGGCCACATTGATCTGCGCGATCTGGCCAAGCGTGCGTGCGCGCAGGCCGCTGTCGGCCAGTTGACCGACCCGCAGCGCGCAATCCACCCGTTCGACCACCAGATCGACGGCGCGGTCTGTCATGCCCAGTTCCACCTGGATGCCCGGCCATTGCGCCAGAAATTCCGGCAGCACGGGGGCCACGATCAGCCGCCCGATCCGGCCCGGCATTTCCACCCGGATGCGCCCGGTGATCTGGTGCGAGGCGGTGCGGAACATCGCCTCCATCTCCTCTCCCTCCGCCAGAAAGGCGAGGCAGCGGTCATAGAAGGCCTCGCCCTCGTCGGTCGGCGCAACCGTCCGGGTGGTGCGGTTCAGCAGCCGCGCGCCCATTCGCGTTTCCAGATCGGCAATCGCGGTCGAGACGCTGGAGCGCGGCAGATGCAGGGTATCGGCTGCGCGGGTAAAGCTGCGCGCCTCCACCACGCGGACAAAGATGCGATAAAGGTCGATGCGGTCCATTGTTCGACATCTCCGACAGGTAAAGTCAGAAATCGCAGATTTATTCGCGTTTCTCAAACCATATTATGCAGGGGACCCAATCGAACAGGAGGTTGCCTTGGCGACACGTACCATCACCGGAAAGACCGTCCTCATCGCGGGCGGAGCAAAGAACCTTGGCGGCCTTCTGGCGCGCGATTTCGCGGCGCAAGGGGCGCGGGCCATTGTGATCCATTACAACAGCGCCTCCAGCGCCGCCGACGCGCAGGCCACGGTGGCGGCGGTCCAGGCGGCGGGGGCCAAGGCGGTGGCGATCCAGGCCGACCTGACGACGGCGGGGGCGATGGAGCAATTGTTCGCCGATGCGATCGCAGCGGTCGGCCGACCTGACATCGCCATTAACACCGTCGGCAAGGTGCTGAAAAAGCCGATGGCTGACACTACCGAGGCCGAATACGACGAGATGGCCGCCGTCAATTCCAAATCCGCGTTCTTCTTCCTGAAAGAAGCAGGCAAGGCGGTGAACGACAACGGCGCGATCTGCACGCTGGTCACCTCGCTCTTGGGGGCCTTCACGCCCTATTATTCCAGCTATGCGGGCACCAAGGCCCCGGTCGAGCATTTCACCCGCGCGGCTTCCAAAGAGTTCGGCGCGCGCGGCATTTCGGTCACCGCCATCGGCCCCGGCCCGATGGACACGCCATTCTTCTATGGCCAGGAAACACCCGAGGCTCAGGCCTACCACAAGACGGCAGCGTCGTTGTCGCCCATGTCAAAAACGGGGCTGACAGATATCGAGGACATTGCGCCTTGGATCCGGTTCCTCGTGACCGAGGGCTGGTGGATGACTGGCCAGACGATCCTAGTGAACGGAGGCTATACCACCAAATAGTCGCAGGCAGGGTCGGGGGCCAAACGGCCTCCGGCCCGTTGTGTTGTCGCCGAGGACCGCGCATCCTTGGCTGTATGTGAGGCAGGCTAACGAGGATGGACCCAAGCCCCCGCACCTATCCCCCGACCGTCACCCTGCGCGCGCGCTCCGCGCGCGGTCAGTCATTGGCCCCGTTCGCGCAGACGCCCGAGGAGGTCGAGAGCTGGTTGCTGCAAGGGGCGGCGGGCACCGACGACCTGCTGGCGTTGTTCGAGGAGTTCGTCTGGCGACTGGTCGCAATCGGCCTTCCGCTGGACCGCGCCAGCCTGCATGTCGGCACACTGCACCCGCAGCTTTTGGGGTTCGCCTGGAACTGGAACATCGCGGATGGCCTGTGCGACGAAGTGCAGGTGGCGGCGGAGGCGTTGCAGAACGACGCCTTCCTGCGCAGCCCCCTCGCGGTCGTGTTCCGCACGGGTGAGCCACTCCGCATCGACCCTGCGCTGGCCGAGGCGGCGGAGCGGTTCTCGCTGGTGCCCGACCTTCGCGCGCTTGGCATCACCGAGTATGTGGCGCTGCCGCTCGGGGGGCGGGGGTATCACAACGTCACCACGGTTGCCACGCGGCGGGCGGGCGGATTTGCTCCCGAGCAGTTCCATACGATCGAATGCTTGCTGCGCCTTTTGTCGCTGCATGTCGAACGCCACATCGCCCTGCGCATCGCCGCAAACGTGCTGCGCACCTATCTGGGGGCCGATGCAGGGCGGCAGGTGCTGGAGGGCACGATCCGGCGTGGCGAGGGGCGACGGATCGCGGCGGTCATCTGGGCGTCCGACCTGCGGGGCTTCACCGACCTGTCGGACCGACTGGACCCGCCCGCGATGCTGGCGGTGCTGAACGCATATTTCGCTGCGATGGTCGGCACAGTGCAGGAAAATGGCGGCGAGGTGCTGAAATTCATGGGCGATGGCCTTCTGGCCGTCTTTCCGTTGGACCGCACCTATGGTGGCCGGTCGGCGCCCGAGATGGCCGTGACCGCAGCCTTGGCCGCGCAGGAGGCTGTGGCCGACCTTTGCCGCATCCCCCCGCCCGAGATCGCAGGCCTTGACGGTTGGCGCCCTCTGCGGTCCGGCATCGGGCTGCACGAGGGCGAGGTGTTCTTTGGCAACATCGGCGCGCCGGAGCGGCTTGATTTCACCGTGATCGGACAGGCCGTCAATACCGCCAGCCGGGTGGAAGGGCTGACCAAGGTGCTGGGCCGCCCGATCCTGATGACGGCGGCGGTCGCGCGCGGGCTGGCCGATCCCCCCGAAAACCTGGGCCTGCACGTGCTGCGCGGCTTGGCCGAGCCGGTCGAGATCTTTGCACCCCTGCCAAATGTGCCGGCGGATGCGTCGTAAACCCACCATGTTCGGACAAGGAGACTTCAGTTGCACATGATTTTGGTGATCTCCGGCGGCCTGATGATCCTGGCCGTCTTTGCGCTGTTCGGATGGCTCTGGGGGCATGACACCGCCTCGACTGCGACGGGGGCGCGGTGGTTCGTGCCGGTCTGGGTGGCGGTGGCGCTCGTGAACATGTGGGTGGGCGTGACGAAGGCAGGCTACACGGTCGCGCAGGAGCTGCCGATCCTGCTGGTGGTCATCGCCGTGCCCGCCGTCGTGGCGGTGGTTGTCGCCTGGCAACTGAAGTGGTGATCCGTGGCTGATCCGGTTTCCCATGCGGCGGATGCCGCGCATCACGGGTTCGACCTGTTGCCCGTCGTGGTGCTGCTGGCCGCGGCCGTCATCGCCGTGCCGACCTTCCGCCGCGCCGGACTGGGGTCGGTGCTGGGATATCTTGCTGCCGGGCTGGCGGTCGGGCCCTACGGCCTCGGGTTCTTTCAGGACGCGCAGGCGATCATCCATGTGGCCGAGCTGGGCGTGGTGCTGTTCCTGTTCATCATCAGCCTGGAAATGCAGCCCTCGCGCCTTTGGGCGATGCGGGGCGAAATCTTCGGCCTTGGTGCCATGCAGGTGTTTCTGGCGATCTTTGCCCTGATCTGGGTCGGGATCGCGTTGGGCTATCCGGTTGAAGCCAGCTTTGTCGCGGGCACCGGCTTTGTGCTGAC
>JBHJOP010000006.1:0-73295 GCA_050329575.1 Rhodospirillales bacterium
CCTTGGTTCCTGTAGCGAAAGAGCCGGCCCTTCGATATCATGGCTGGTCGTCGGCGCACCTGCCTCGAGCGGGATCGGAAACGAGCGAACGGCGCGAAGCGGGGAGAGCGATCATGACATCCACACCTCCAGACAAGGTCGTCAAATCCAGAAAAGCCGCCACAGTCGTCAAGTCCAAGCGTATCGAGAAGGTCGTCGATCTGCTGCAGCCTTACGTTCGGGTCAGCGACAAGATCGGCCCGTTTCCGATTCCCGAAGTGCCGGAGTACATGTTTCGTCTGATCAAGAACGATCGGGAGTACGCGGCATTCGAAAAGGACCCGAAAACGGCGATGCAGCGCGCCGGGATCCCCACCGGCCGCGTCGACGTGGCACTGTTCGCCGGCCTCGCCAAGATGCTGCACGACCGCAAGCACGGCATCGGCGTGCTCGACCAGATCGCGGAATCGGTGACGTCGAAGGAGACCAGCAGTCACCAACAGATCAACTTCGACTCGTCGGGGCGGAGCTCCGAGACCTCGCGCGGCTCCCACGTCGGCGAGAACACCAAGTTCGAGACCAGTGGCATCCAGAAGCCGGACGATATCCTCCGCCATGAGATCAATCTGCTGTTCTTCCCGTCGCAACCGCTGGTCACGCCCGAGCTGATCGAGCAGATCCGCAAGATCAAATGACGGCCCTGGCGCGCCGCCGATGATCCGCTCGCTGTGCTTTCTCGCCACCTACCAGTGCAACGCCCGCTGCGACTACTGCGAATGCGGGCCGAAGCTGCGGGCGCGCTTGTCGCTCGGCGACATGGTCGGCTACATCGATCAGGCTGCGGCCTTGGGCACCGTCGGCCAAGTGGTGTTCTCCGGCGGCGAGGCGACCCTCCTTGGCGACGACCTGTTCGCCGCCATCGGCCATGCCCACGCCCGCGGCATGCTGACCCGGGTCGTCACCAACGGATGGTGGGGACACACCCCGGCCCGCGCCGGCGCCTTCCTCGGCCGGCTGAGGGACGCCGGCCTCACCGAGATCAACATCAGCGTCGACGACCTTCATCAGGCGTGGATCCCGCTGGAGCGGGTCGCCAACTGCGTCCGCGCCTGCGTCGACGGCGGCTTCAAGTGCCTGGTCGTCCACAAGGAGAGCCGTGAGCCGACGATCACCAAGACGGTCCTCGAGCGCGCCTTCGGCTTGGCCCTGGTCGACTTCGAGTCCGCCCGCACCTACACCGCCGACGAGGAGTGCCGGCTGTTCGTCACCGGCCCGATCGTCCCGGTCGGCCGCGAGCCCGCCGCCGCGTCGGCGCGGCCGCTGCGCGCGGCACCGTGCGGCAAGTCTTGCGGCTCGATCCTCCGCGACGTGGTCATCGATCCCTGGCATCGCTTCCTGGTCTGCTGCGGCATCGTCAGCAAGGGCATCCCCGAACTGACGCTGGAGGACTTGCGAACGAGCCCGATGATCGACGTCATCGACGCGGCCAACCAGGACCTGATCCTCAACTGGCTCGCCCTCGAAGGCCCGGCGTCGATCGCGAGGTTCATCACCGAACACGACCCCGCAGTCACCTTCGACGACCGCTACGTCGGCATCTGCCACCTCTGCAACGACATCTTTACGCGCGAAGATTCCCGCGCCGTCCTCCACGCCAACGCCTGGAGAGCACGCCCCCGAATCGCGCTGCACCGCTCGTTCCTCGAAGCGGCGCGCGCCGACGAGGAACTGTCGAGCCTCTACGTCAAGACGTGAGGTGGCGCCTCGCCCGCGTCCATCATCGGGGTCAGCTCCTCGCCTTGTCGAATGAACCCCAGGAGATTGGAACGCGCGTCGGCGCGAAGTCGGCAGATGGCCGCCGGGGGCGCATCCGCCAACCCGCCCGATCCGGCCGGGGGGCGCGCGTCGGGCCTCACGCCGCGAGGGTGTAGACGGTCACCGGCGCGCTCTTGCCGCGGACATCGACCGCGCCGAGGCGCGCGAACGGGAATTCGCCGGCGAGGGCGACGGTGGAGTGCGCCACCAGGATGGTGGTGCCGAACTGCTTGTTCAGCTGTTCGAGCCGCGAGGCCAGATTGACGGTATCGCCGTAGATCGTATAGCTGAGCCGCCCGCTGGTGCCGACGCTGCCGGCGACCACATCGCCGGTGGTGATGCCGATCCGCATCGGGAGCGCGTGGCCGGCGAAGGTGCGGACCGCGATCGCCCGCCGGATCTCCACCGCCGCCGCGACGGCTTGGGTGGCGTGGTCCGGATCGGCGATCGGAACGTTGAACACGGCGAGCAGGCCGTCGCCCTGGAACTGGGTGATCATGCCGCCGTGGCGCTCCAGGATCTCGGCCTGCACCGAAAAGTATTCGTTCAGCATGCTCACCAGTCGTTCCGGCGACATACGCTCCGAAAGGCCGGTGAAGCCGGCGACGTCGGTGAACATCACCGTCGCCAGGGTCGAGACCGGCGCCGTCGCGCCACGGTCCCTGATCAGCCGGGCGGCGACACTGTCGGGGACGTACTTGCCGAACAGGTCGCGCACCAGGTCGCGTTCGCGCAGCCCCTGGACCATGGCGTTGAACGATCGGGAGGCGTCGTCGATCTCGCGCAGCGGTGTCGCCGGCAGCGCCGGGACGCGGTCGAGGTCGCCCCGTTCGACCGCACGGGCGGCCGCCGACAGACGCAGGATCGGCGATCCGATCGCCCGTCCGATCAGCAGCGCCGCACCAACCGACAGCCCCAGAATCGCCAGCCCGAAAACGGCCGTGTCTCGCAACCGTTCGACCTGTTCCGTCCCGCGCGACCCGGCCCGGAAGTAGGCGCCGATCGTCAACGGGGCGTCGGCATACCGGCGAAGCTCGCGGAACAGCACCACGTAGTCGAGATCGTCGACGCGTACGATCCCGCCCTCGATCGCCGTCCGATCGATGATGGTCAGCGGCCGTGCGTCACCGCTCCCGAGCCGGGCGAGGACCGGGTCGCCGAACCGCGCGAGCCCCGGCAGCGGCTGCTCTCGGGTGAATTCGTGCCGGCCCTCCGCGAGCCCTGGATGGGCGAGCACCTGCGCGCGGGCATAGAGGACGAAGGGAACCACGGTCTCCGCGCTTCGCCCCCCGACCAGCGCGCGGGAGAGATCGCCGATGCCGACGGCTTGAGCGAGGATGCCGAGGAACCGGCCGTCGCGACGGAGCGGCGTCCACAGGTTGACGATGGTCTGGCCCTCGTCCTCCAGCCAGAACGGCCGTCCCCACGACGGACCGGAGGCGGCACGCCCATCGGCGACGTAACGCCGGACGTCCTCGTCGAGCGAACCGTCGCGGTCGACCACCTCCGGCGCCCCCCGATGGTAGCGGAGCGACCGGTGATCGGCGGTGAGGATCGCCAGGCCGAGAACCTCCGGGGTCGCCGCCATGCTGCCGCGCAGGAACGCATCGAGGCGCGTCCGGTCGTCGATGTCGATGCGGCCCGCGGCCAGCTCGTCGGCGATCCACAGCGCCTGGTCGACGATGGGATCGAGCGCGCGCGCGAGCACGGCGATCATCGCGTCGATCCCCGTCTGCGCCTCGGCGGTCAGCATCTCGCGGGTGGTCTCCCGGGCGGCGGAGTAGCCGAGATGCAGGACGCCGGCAACCGCCAGCAGCATCAGCCCACCGGTCGCCAGCGCCATCGCCGCTTTCAGCGGCACCCTGATGCCGACCCGTGCTCCCATCGATCGGTCCCTCCGTCCCGGTTGCGACAGCGGCGGGGCGGGGCCGAAGGGGGCCTGCCCGGCCGCCACCGGTCACAATTCCTTGCCTTGATCCGTCGGCGATCGGCGGCGCAGGTGCGCAGCGCGCTCTCGGACGATGCGGTGTCGCGCATCGAGTGCTATAGGGACATCGTGACGGGTGCGACAGCAAGATCACAGTTCCGGAGCGGCGGGCCGATGACCGAGATGCTGGAGAACAAGACCTTCGACGAGATCCGGGTCGGCGACACGGTGTCGTTCTCCGGGGCCTTGCGCGAGGAGGACATCGAAACGTGGGCGGCGGTGACCGCCAATCCCAACGTGATGACGCTGAAGCAGGCGGCGACGGGCGAGGACGACTTCCTCGAAGCGAGCGGGGTCGGCACCTGGGGAACGGCGCTGTTCTCCACTCTGATCGGCACCCGGCTGCCGGGCGTCGGCTCGTTCACGCGCTCGGCCGAGGCCCGTTTCCCGCGCCCGTTTCCGGTCGGCCAGCCGATCACCGTCACGGTCACGGTGACCGAGAAGCGCGCGGACGAGGGCGTCGTGATCCTCGAGTGCCGGTGCGTCGATGCCGGCGGCAACGAGCTGATCACCGGGCGTGCGGAGGTGGTGACCCCGAAGGAAAAGATCCGCCAGCCGGTGATCGAGATGCCGAAGGTCCGCCTCCGCCGCGAGGACCGCTATCTCGAACTCTTGAAGATGTGCGAGGACCTGGAGGCGGTCACGACCGCGGTCGTCCATCCCTGCAGCGACGATGCGCTGAAAGGGGCGGTCCAGGCCGCCGAGCGGGGCCTCATCGATCCCATCCTGGTCGGCCCGGAGGCGAAGATCCGCAGCGTCGCCGACGAGACCGGCCTCGACATCGCCCCCTACCGGCTGATCCCGACCGAACACAGCCATCACGCCGCCGAGGAAGCCGTGGCCCTGGTTCGAGCCGGCGAGGCGGAAGCGATGATGAAAGGCAGCCTGCACACCGACGAGCTGCTGCGCGCGGTGGTCCACAAGCAGCTCGGCATCCGCACCGAACGGCGGCTGAGCCACTGCTTCCTGCTGTCGGTGCCGACCTACGAACGGGCGATCATCCTCACCGACGCCGCGATCAACATCTTCCCCGATCTCGGAATCAAGCGCGACATCTGTCAGAACGCGATCGACCTCGCGCACGCGCTCGGCATCGCGACGCCGAAAGTGGCCATCCTGTCGGCGGTCGAGACGGTGACGCCGTCGATCCCCTCGACGCTGGAGGCCGCGGCGCTGTGCAAGATGGCCGACCGCGGCCAGATCAAGGGCGCACTCCTGGACGGACCGCTCGCCTTCGACAACGCCGTCGACGAGGAGGCGGCGCGGACCAAGGGCATCGTCTCGCCGGTCGCCGGCGTCGCCGACATCCTGGTCGTTCCCGACCTCGAGGCCGGCAACATGCTGGCCAAGCAGCTGACGTTCATGGCCGACGCGGAGGCGGCGGGAATCGTTCTCGGCGCGCGGGTGCCGATCGTGTTGACCAGCCGCGCCGACAGCGCCCGCACCCGCCTCGCCTCCTGCGCCCTCGCGGTGCTTCTGGTGCATCGCCAGCGCAGGGGCGCCGCGCCGAAGCTGGCGGCGGGGTAGACGGCAATGCGGGACGCCATCCTGGTCCTCAACGCCGGCTCCTCCAGCATCAAGTTCGCCGGTTACGTCGATGGCGGTGCCGGCGAGCCGACGCTGCTCGCCAAGGGGCAGATCGAGGGGATCGGCACCGCACCCTCGTTCGAGGCCCGCAACGAGGGCGGCGGCGTCATCGGCGAGCACCGCTGGCCCGAGGATGCGGCGGTCAAGCACGCGGAGTGCCTGCAGTTCCTGATCGAATGGATTCACCGCAACGCCACCGCCGTGCGGCTGGTGGCGGCCGGTCATCGGGTGGTGCACGGCGGCGTCACCTTCGCGACCGCGACCCGCATCGACGATGCGGTGATGGACGAACTGGAGACGCTGGTGCCGCTGGCGCCGCTGCACCAGCCGCACAACCTGGCGGCGATCCGGGCGTTGGCGGACCTCGATCCCGACCTGCCGCAGGTGGCCTGCTTCGACACCGCCTTCCACCGCACCCAGCCGGCGGTGGCGCAGATGTTCGCCCTGCCGCCCGCCGTCACCGACGGCGTCGTGCGGCGCTACGGCTTCCACGGCCTGTCCTACGAATACATCGCCCGCCGGCTGCCGGAGGTCGCGCCCCGGGCGTCCCGCGTGGTCGTCGCGCACCTCGGCAGTGGCGCCAGCATGTGCGCGCTCAGCGACGGGGTCAGCATCGAGAGCACCATGGGGTTCACCGCCGTCGACGGTCTGCCGATGGGAACGCGCACCGGCGCCCTCGATCCGGGGGTCGTCCTCTACCTGGTCCAGCAACGGCGATACGACGGAGCGGCGATCGAGAGACTGCTCTACAAGGAATCGGGCCTGCTCGGCGTTTCCGGTGTCAGCAACGACATGCGCGTTCTGCTCGCCAGCGACGATCCGCGGGCGGCCGCGGCGGTCGAGCTGTTCGTCTATCACATCGCCAAGCACCTCGGCGCCCTCGCCGCCGCGCTTCAAGGCCTCGATGCGCTGGTGTTCACCGCCGGCATCGGCGAGAACGCGCCCGCGATCCGCGACCGGGTGTGCCGACGGGCGGCTTGGCTCGGCATCGAGATCGACGATCGCGCCAACGTCCGCGGCGGTCCCCGCATCAGCGCGGAGGCAAGCCCGGTCTCGGTCTGGGTGATCCCCACCGACGAGGAACGGATGATCGCCATCCACACCGCCCGCGTCCTGCACGGATGATCCACCGCGACCACGCGAACCGAGGAGGGAGACAGCGATGACCGAGACCACCCCGAACACCGAGCTGCTGGACTATCTCAAGGGCGAGAGGACACCGTACCCGCTGGCCGGCAAGAAGGGAATCGTGATCGGGATCGCCAACGACCAGTCGATCGCCTGGGGATGTGCACAGGCCTTCCGCGGCCTCGGGGCCGATCTCTGCATCACCTATCTCAACGACAAGACCAAGCGCTTCACCCAGCCGCTGGCCGACGCCCTCGACGTCCCGCCGTCCCTCTATCTGCCCTGCGACGTGCGGGAGGAGGGGCAACTGGAGAGCGTGTTCGCGGCGATCGAGCGCGAATGGGGCCGCCTCGACTTCGCGCTGCACTCGATCGCCTTCGCGCCACGGGAAGATCTGCACGGCCGCGTCACCGATTGCTCGCGGGACGGTTTCCTGCTCGCCATGGACATCTCGTGCCACTCGTTCATCCGCATGGCCCACCTCGCCGAACCGCTGATGAAGGACGGCGGCGCGCTGTTCACCATGAGCTACTTCGGGGCCGAGAAGGTGGTCGAGAACTACAACGTCATGGGGCCGGTGAAGGCGGCACTGGAGGCCACGGCCCGCTACGTCGCGGCCGAGCTCGGCCCCAAGGGCATCCGCGTCAATCCGATCTCGCCGGGGCCGATCAAGACCCGCGCCGCATCCGGCATCGGCCGCTTCGACGAGTTGATGGAGAAGGCAGCGGCGCGGGCGCCGGCCCGTGCCCTGGTCACCATCGAGGACGTCGGTCTGGCGACGGCCTTCCTCGCCTCCGACTACGCCAAGCTGATCACCGGCGACACCATGTACATCGACGGCGGCTATCACGTCATCGGCTAGCGCCGTCAGAACACGCCGAAATACTGCTCCACCAGCACGTCGCCGATGGTCCGCACCGGGCAGGTGTTCGGCCAGCCGGGGCAGACGCGCACCTCCGCCGTCTCCGCGACGCCGAGAATGTCGGCGCGGCGGGCATCGCTCCGCGTGGTCAGCGCCGGTCCGTCGGCGGCGACATCGACGACGATCGGGCACCCGGGCTGCCAGGTCTCGCACCCGCGCCCGGTGGCGCGCTGGTGCGACTCGACCGCCAGTTCGCACGCCGCCAGGCCGAGCATGGCGACGGCGAGAACGAGGAAACGACCCGGGAGCACGTGGCGCCGACGAACGGGTGACATCATCTGCGGTTCTCCGAGGGCATATCGATGGGCGAGCGGCCTCCCGGCACTCTACAACGATCGTCGCCCAAGGCAACTCGCAACTGGCCGGCCATCAGCGTCTCGATCCGCTCGACGACGCGCGGCACCTCGTCGGGCACCGTTGCCGCCCGTGCCGGGAACGGATCGCCGAGCCGCACCGCGAAGCCGCGCGCGATCAGCTGGTCGTGGAGCGCCGCGAAGTCGCGGGGATGGGTGATCAGGTTGAGGTTGTAGAGGCCGTCGCGCAGCCATTGTCCGAAGGCGCCGCCGCCCCTGCCGACGACCGCCCGCAGCAGGCGGGCGACGGCCTCCCGCAGGCGGCGCTGCGACGCCGGCTTGACCGGAAGGGGGAAGATCGCCAGCGGCTTGCCGAGGCGGGCGACCTCGACGATCATCGAGATGCTGTCGCCGGTGACGACGAAACGGTCGGCGAGGCCGAGCAGCGCCGGGTAGGGATTGTCGTCGGCGGCCGGATCCCACCGGTAGAGGCGGCCGCCGGCGGGCAGGTCGCGCGCCAGGGCGTCGACGACCGCCGGCGGCGTGCGGCGGCTGGTGGAGACGAACAGGGAGCCCTCGCCGCCACCCGGCGAACGGCGGATCCGCTCGACCAGCAGGCGGGCGACGTCGGCATCGAGAACCAGCGGCTGGGTCGGTCCGCCGACCAGCACCGCGGTCAGCGGACGGGCCATGCCTGCGAGGCGCGGGCGCCAGCGCAGGACCGCTTCGGCCACCCGCGCCTCGTCGATGCGCATCAGCGGCAGATCGAGGTTCAGCACGTTGGTCCGGTCCGGCAGGCGGTACTGCGGCGTCGCGACGACCAGAGCGAACCGGTCGAGCATCCGCCGCGGGCGACCGACGATGACGATTCGGGTCCGGCCCCCGGACTGCTTTCGGATCCACAGCGCCACCATCGACGGCCGGCGGCCGACGGTGAGCACGAGGTCGGGCCACGGCGGTGCCAGGGGATCGGACCGCTCGCGCACGACATGGTGCACGGAGGGTCGGAACAGCGGCTTGCGGACGGCGTAGCGGGCATCGAAACAGAGCCGCTTGCGCCGGCAGGGCCAAGGGAGGGCGGCGGCGATGATCTCGACCTGGGCGTTGTCGCCGAGCTTGTCGCCGAGAACGAGCCAGACGCTCGGCCGCTCGGCGGCCTCGTCCTCCGGCCGGCCGCCGCTACGGACTGCGGCGGCCGCACCCGTTTCTACCGACGGTGGCGCGACGGACATGGTCCGAGCGGTCCGGAACAGGCGGCGACGCGCCCCGGCCGATGCCGGTCGCCGCCGAGAGGATGGCCGCCGGGACGCCGGCGGCGGGCCGCCCATTCAGCATCGTCGGCCCGCCACGACAGGAACGAGATCCTCATCCCGACCATTCGCGGGACCGGATCTGCCAAATCGGTCTCTTTACCTAGCATCTCGGCCCACTCTGGCGGGTGTTAGTCTGGCTCGCAACCTGTTTGTTGGAAAACGCGAAACAAGATGGCACAATGGTGGCCGGGAAACTGGTCCATCTGGGGAAGCGGGGTGTCGACCAATGCAACCTGAAGACAGGCGTGCCGTGGCTGCACAGCATGCATGGTCACCATCGAGCGAAGGACGGGGACGAATGAACGAGGGGCGATCCACCGATCGACGGTCGGGCAACGACCGGCGCACCGTGACCGCGGAACGCCGGGTGGGCGAGGAGAGACGATCGGGGCTCGATCGCCGGCACGGCATCGGTTCGGCCGCCAATGGCGGGCGTTCGCAGACGGCTCGCGCCGTCGTCGATCGCCGCAGCGGCGGCGACCGTCGGTCCCGCATCGCCGCCGACCCGAGCCAGGAACGGCGGAGCGGGTGGGACCGGCGAGCGTGGATGGATCGGCGCGCGGCGGACGGGATCGTCACCCCGCTCGCGACCCAGATCTTCTCCGAGAACAGCACGTTGCTGCTCGACCTGGTGACCGGGTTCTACGACGCCAGCATGGAGCGCAGCCCGTGGCCGCCGCTGCTGGCGCGCTTGGCGGGCGCCCTCGGGGCGGCGACCTGCGCCGTCCAGTTCCACGACTACGGCTCCGGGACCGGTCGCCTGCAGCACAGCGCCAACATCGGCCCGGGCTGGACCCGGTCGTACGAGGACCGATTCGCCGCCGGCAACGCCTTTTTGAGGCGGGACGACCGTTTCTCGTCCGCGGGCGCGATCTGGACGGGCGCGCAGATCGTCCCCGACGCCGAGCTGATGGCCACCGACTTCTACCGCAACTGGCTGGCGCCGCAGGGTCTCCTGCATCATCTGTTCGGCGTCGTCGAACGCCAGGGGAGTGTCGTCGCGCTCCTGGTCTTCGCCCGGGTCGAGAGCGCGCCGCCGTTCGGCGAACGGGAGGTCACGCTGCTGCGGCTCCTGCTGCCCGCCTTCCAACGCGGCTTCCGCGCCGGACAGGTCCACACGCGGACCGAGGACCTCCGACGGGTCGCGTTACGGGCGCTCGACGCGCTGCCGCTCGGGGTGGCGGTGTTGAGCGGCAGCGGCACCGTGCTCGCCGCCAACCAGGCGGCGCGGAGGAACATCGACGCCGGCGACGCGCTGACCATCGCCGACGGCACCTTGTGGGTGGACTGGGGCTGGCGCAAGCTGCGGCTGCGCGATCTGCTGTCCCGGCTCAGTGCCAAGCCGCGCACCGGCGACGGCGACGACGTTCCGGCCTTCAGTGTGCCGCGAGGGCTGCGCCAGAAACCGTTGTCGATGGTGCTGCTGCCGGCGGATGGTCGCGACGAGTTCGACGATCGCGATCGCCCTGCCGCGGTCCTGTTCATCGGTGATCCCGACCGGCCGGCGCAGATCAGCCCCCCCATCGTCACGCAGCTTTACGGACTGAGCCGCGCCGAGGCCCGGGTGGTCGCCTTGTTGGCGAGCGGCCACCGTCTCGACCAGGTCGCCGAAACCCTGGGGGTGACGTACGATACGGTGCGCAAGCACCTGAAGCAGGTGTTCGGCAAGACCGGGACCGACCGTCAGGCGGAACTGGTCCGCCTGCTGGTCACCGGACCGGCCGGGATGCTTTGGTAGGCGGGCCGTCGTTCGACCGTGTCCGCCCGACGCCATCGCTCCCGCGGTCGCGGGCGGGGCTATCCTTTTACGCCGCGCGGGCCGACGAACAGCCAGATCACGAACCCGAGAATGGGAAACACGAGGACCAGAAGGATCCAGATGATCTTGCCTCCCATCGACGCGCCGCTCTGGACGACGTTGAGGATCGCCCAGATGTCCAGCGCGAGGATGATCAGTCCCAGAAAACCAACTTCAATCCCCATCGAGACCTCCGTGGATTGACGAGCGCCCGCCGATCCGCCCGCCGATCCGCCCGCCGCCGGAACCGGCGTGCGCGCGGCGGGTTCCGCCGGCGCGGCCGAAGCTCGCTCCGAGCGCGACCCGAAGCCGGCGTCCGTGCGCCGCCTGTCGCGACCCTCCGCCTATCGCGGTTTCCCCTCGATCGCAACAGCCAAAACGCCGACCTCCCTGCGCCGTCGCCCGCCGTCGGCCCCCCCCGGCCCGACCGCCACGGGGAATCGGCGTGAAGGTCGTCGTCGCACCGAACGCCTTCAAGGGCTGCCTCGCCGCCGCCGACGCCGCCGGCGCGATGGCCGAAGGCGTCGCCCGGGCGGCACCGGATGCCGGGATCGCGCGGGTTCCGGTCGCCGACGGCGGTGACGGACTGGTCGACGTCGCGCTCGCGGCGCTCGGCGGCGAGGTCCGCGAGGCGTGGGTGAGCGGGCCGCGCGAGCGGGCGCTGCGGGCGCGGTTCTGCCACGTGCCGGCCCTGCGTCTCGCCGCGATCGAGATGGCGCTCGCCAGCGGCCTGGCGCTGCGCGTCGAGGACGAGCGCGACCCCACCCGGACGACCACCCGGGGCACCGGCGAGATGATCGCCGCGGCCCTCGATCTCGGCGTGACGCGGATCGCCGTCGGAATCGGCGGCAGTGCCACCAACGACGGCGGCATCGGCATGGCGACGGCGCTGGGCGTGCGGTTCCTCGACGATCGCGGCGACGCGGTCGAACCGGTGGGGGGCGCCCTCGGACGGATCCGGCGCATCGACGCCTCCAGCCGCGATCGCCGCCTCGAAGGCGTCCAGATCGAGGCGGTCTGCGATGTCGACAATCCGTTGCTCGGCCCGCGCGGGGCCACCCGCGTCTACGGACCGCAGAAGGGTGCGACCGCGGAACAGGTCGAGGCGCTGGAGGCCGGTCTCGCCAACCTCGCTGCGGTCGTCGCCGCCGATCTCGGCATCGACGTGCGCACCCTGCCCGGCGGTGGCGCCGCCGGCGGCCTGGGAGCCGGCCTTCGGGCCTTCCTCGGGGCGCGGCTGCGCCGGGGAGTCGACGTGGTGCTCGATCTCGTCGATCTCGACCGCCACCTCGACGGGGCCGACCTGGTGCTGACCGGCGAGGGCCGGATCGATGGTCAGACCCTGTTCGGCAAGGCGCCGGCCGGGGTCGCGGCGCGCGCCCGGGCACGGGGGATCCCGTGTCTGGCGATCGCCGGCGGCGTCGGTGACGATCTCGGCGATCTCCACGCGATCGGCATCGACGCCGTGTTCAGCCTCTGTCGCGAGCCGCTCACCCTGGAGCGGGCGATCACCGAGGGCCGACGCCTGCTGGCCGCCGCCACGGAACAAGCGGTGCGCGCCTTTCTCGCCGGCCGAGGCGGGGTCGGGTCGGGACGTTGACAAGCGGGCGACCGCGAGTATAGTGCGCCTTCTTCCGCGGACCCGCGACGGCGGTGCCCGCCCGATTCACCGTGATCCAACGGATTGTCAGATGTTCGCAGTCATCCGAACCGGCGGCAAGCAGTACCGAGTGGCCGAAAACGACCGCATCACCGTCGAGAAGCTGCCGGGCGAGCCGGGCAGCCGCATCACCCTCTCCGACGTGCTGATGATCGGCGGCGACGGCAGCCCGCCGACGGTCGGCACCGGACTGGGCAGCGCCGCGGTGTTCGCCGAGGTGGTGTCGCAGGGCCTCGGCGACAAGGTGCTGGTGTTCAAGAAGAAGCGCCGCAAGAACCACCGGCGCCTGAAGGGTCACCGACAGCAACTGACCGTGCTCAGAATCGAGGGGATCAGCCCCACCGGCGAGCCGCCGGCCGCCGATGTCGTCGCGGCGGCCGAGGTCCCGGCGGCGACGGCCGGCGAGGCCGCCGCGGCGGAATCCGAAACCGAGGAGTAGCGCTCATGGCCCACAAGAAAGCGGGTGGCAGCTCCCGCAACGGCCGCGACAGCGCCGGCCGCAGGCTCGGCGTCAAGAAGTTCGGAGACGAGCGGGTCGTCGCCGGCAACATCATCGTCCGCCAGCGTGGCACCAAATTCCATCCCGGCGCCGGGGTCGGCATGGGCCGGGACCACACCTTGTTCGCGTTGAGCGACGGCCGGGTCCGCTTCGAGCGCAAGTCCGGCGACCGCACCTTCGTGCGGGTGGAGCCGATGAGCTAGCTCCCGCCGGCAGACCGCCGCCGGCGGACGGGGGGGGAATGGCGATCCATTCCCCTTTTTTGACGGGCGCTCTCCTGTGAAGTTCCTCGACCAGGCCAAGGTGTTCGTGCAGAGCGGCGACGGCGGCGACGGCTGCGTGTCGTTCCGTCGCGAGAAGTTCATACCTCGTGGCGGGCCGGACGGCGGCGACGGCGGCGACGGCGGCGATGTCGTCGTCGCATGCGTCTCCGGCCTCAACACCCTGATCGACTTCCGCTACCAGCAGCATTTCAAGGCCGGTCGCGGTCACCACGGGATGGGCAAGGAGCGTTCGGGCGCCCGCGGTGCCGACGCGCTGCTGCGGGTGCCGGTCGGCACCCAGATTCTCGACGAGGATCGCGCGACGCTTCTCGCCGACCTCACAGAGCCGGGCCAGCGGGTGGTGATCGCCCGCGGCGGCCGCGGCGGGCTCGGCAACACCCGATTCAAGTCGGCGACCAACCAGGCGCCGCGCCGCGCCGAGGCGGGCGGGCCGGGCGAGCAGCACTGGCTGTGGCTGCGGCTCAAGCTGGTCGCCGACGCCGGTCTCGTCGGCCTCCCCAACGCCGGCAAATCGACCCTCCTCGCCGCGGTGTCGCGCGCCCGACCGAAGATCGCCGACTACCCCTTCACCACCCTGCATCCCCATCTCGGCGTCATCACCCGTGGCGAAGAGTCGCTCGTCCTCGCCGACATCCCCGGCCTGATCGAAGGCGCCCACCTGGGCTCCGGCCTCGGCACCCGCTTCCTCGGCCACGTCGAGCGCTGCCGGGTGCTGGTTCACCTGGTCGACGGCACCGGCGAGGACGTGGCCGCCGCCTACCGCACCGTCCGGCGCGAACTCGCCGCCTACGGTGCCGGGCTCGCAGACAAGCCGGAGGTGGTGGCGCTCAACAAGGCCGATGCCCTCTCCGGCGATCTCGCCGCCGAGCGCCGGGCGGCGCTCGAGGCCGAGACCGGCGGTCCGGTGCTGCTCGCATCGGGGGTGGCCGGCATCGGCATCGAGGAGCTGATCGCCCGCACCTTCGCCCTGGTGCGGACCGAGCGCGAGGCGCACGCGACGGGTCGGGAGGCCTTCACGCCGTGAGCCCCGAACGGCGCAGCACCGATTTCGCCGCCGCCCGGCTCGTCGTGGTGAAGATCGGCTCGGCGCTGCTGGTCGACGACGAGCACGGATCGATCCGCCGCGGCTGGCTCGAAGCGCTCGCCGCCGACGTTGCCACCTGCCGGGCGCGCGGGCAGGCGGTGCTGATCGTCTCCTCCGGCGCGATCGCGGTCGGCCGCCGACCGCTCGGCTATGCGGACCGGGCGCTGAAGCTGGAGGAGAAGCAGGCGGCGGCGGCGACCGGCATGATCCGCCTCGCCCATGCCTATCAGGAGGTGCTCGCCGCCTACGATCTCGTCGTCGGCCAGGTGCTGCTGACCCTCGACGACAGCGAGGATCGCCGCCGCTACATCAACGCCCGCACCACCCTGACCACCCTGCTGGCCAGCGGCGCGGTGCCGCTGATCAACGAGAACGACACCGTCGCCACCGACGAGATCCGCGTCGGCGACAACGACCGTCTTGCCGCGCGGGTGGCGGAAATGGTCACCGCCGACACCCTGGTGCTGCTCTCCGACGTCGACGGCCTCTACACCGGCGACCCACGCCGCGACCCCGGGGCCCGCCTGATCCCTGAGGTCCGCGAGATCACCCCCGAAATCGAGGCGATGGCCGGGCGGGCGCTGCGCGGCCACGGCACCGGCGGCATGGTGACCAAGATCGCCGCCGCCCGGGTGGCGCTCGCCGCCGGCTGCCGGATGGTGATCGCCGACGGCCATCCGCTGCACCCGCTGCGCCGCATCGAGGCGGGCGCGCCGTGTACCTGGTTCCTGCCCGCGGCCAGCCCGAAGGCGGCCCGCACCCGCTGGATCGGCGGCCGTCTGAAGCCCGCCGGGGCGATCGTCGTCGATGCCGGCGCGGTCAACGCCCTCGCGCGCGGCAACAGTCTGCTACCGGCCGGCGTCGTCGACGTCGAGGGCGACTTCGGCAAAGGGGCGGCGGTGATCGTCAGGACCGCCGAAGGACGCGAGCTCGGCCGCGGTCTCAGCGCTTACAGGGCCGCCGACATCCGGCGGATCATGGGCCACAAAACCGGTGAAATCGAGGCGCTGCTCGGCTACCGTGGGCGCGACGAGATCATCCACGCCGACGACCTGGCGTTGGCGCGCAAACGACCGGAGAACCCGGATGAGCGCTGAGGAATCGCGCCTCGGTGACGGCGCCGCCGACGTCGCCGGTCTGATGCACGGGCTCGGCGCCGCCGCCCGCGCCGCCGCCCGGGATCTGGCGACGGTGCCGAGCGGAACCAAGGACACCGCGCTGCGCCAGGCCGCCCGCAACCTCCGCGGGCGCACCGCCGACATCCTCGCCGCCAACAGGCACGATCTCGATCTCAGCCGCACCAAGGGCCTCGGTGCCGCGATGCTCGACCGTTTGGCCCTCGATCCGGCGCGCATCGAGGCGATGGCGCGCGGCCTCGAGGAGATCGCCGCCCTGCCCGACCCGGTCGGCGCGACGATCACCGAATGGGACCGGCCGAACGGCCTCCACATCGCCCGGGTGAGGACTCCGCTCGGCGTCGTCGGCGTCATCTACGAATCGCGCCCGAACGTCACCGCCGATGCCGGCGGCCTCTGCCTCAAGGCCGGCAACGCCGCGATCCTGCGCTGCGGTTCCGAGAGCTTCCACTCGTCGGGCGTGATCATGGAGTGCCTTGCCGCCGGCCTGGTCGCCGCCGGGCTGCCGGCGGCCAGCATCCAGCTGGTGCCGACCACCGACCGCGCCGCCGTCGGCGAGATGCTGCGGATGAGCGAGTGGATCGACGTGATCGTCCCGCGCGGCGGCAAGTCGCTGATCGAGCGGATCACCGCCGAGAGCCGGGTGCCGCTGTTCAAGCACCTCGAAGGCCTCTGCCACACCTACATCGACGCCGACGCCGACCCGGACATGGCGCGCCGGGTGACGTTCAATGCCAAGATGCGGCGGACCGGCATCTGCGGTGCCACCGAGACGCTGCTGATCGACCGGGCGATCGCGCCCGCGGTGCTGACGCCGCTCGTCGACGATCTGCTCGCCGCCGGCTGCGAAGTGCGCGGCGACAACGCCACCCGCGCCCTCGACGACCGGGTGCGGCCGGCTTCCGAAGAGGACTGGGACACCGAGTACCTGGATGCGATCCTGTCGGTCAGGATCGTCGACGGCGTCGAGGCGGCGATCGACCACATCAACCGCCACTCGTCGCAGCACACCGATGCGATCATCACCGAGAACAGGGCGACCGCCGAACGGTTCGTCCGCGGCCTCGACTCGGCGATCCTGCTGGTCAACGCCTCGACCCAGTTCGCCGACGGCGGCGAGTTCGGGATGGGCGCCGAGATCGGGATCTCGACCGGCAAACTGCACGCCCGCGGCCCGGTCGGGGTCGAGCAACTGACCAGCTTCAAATACGTGGTCCGCGGCACAGGCCAGTGCCGCCCGTGACCACTCGATCGCGGTTTCGCCCCTGAGGCCCCGACCGTGGCCGCACGCCGGATAGGGCTGCTCGGCGGCTCCTTCGACCCGGCCCATGCCGGCCACCGCTACATTTCGCTGGCAGCGCTGGGCCGCCTCCGTCTCGACGAGGTGTGGTGGCTGGTCTCGCCGCAGAACCCGCTGAAGACGGCGACCGCGTCCGCGCTGGAGGACCGCCTGGAGACCGCGCGCCGCGTCGCCGCCCATCCGTCGATCCGGGTGACCGACATCGAGCGCACCCTCGGCACCGTCTACACGGTGGATACCCTGCGCGCGCTGGTCCGCCGCTGTCCGGCGGTCCGCTTCGTCTGGCTGATCGGCGCCGACAATCTGGTCCAGATCCCCCGCTGGCGACGCTGGCGAAAAATCTTCACGAGCGTTCCCATTGCGGTTTTCGCCCGACCGCCCTATTCTTTCAAGGCGTTGACCGGCAGGGCGGCGCGCCGCTTCGCCTCCGCCAGGATCGCGGAGGCGCGGAGCGCGGCGCTGGCGGAGATGCGACCGCCGGCGTGGGTTTTCCTGCACACCCGGCCCCATCCCGAGTCGGCAACGCGGATCCGCGCGGCACGGAACCCGAAACAAGGGCGCCGGGCGGGGACCGGAAAACCGTAACAGAGGAGAGAGAGGGCCATACCCACCAAAAAACGACAGCCGTCGGCGCCGAACGGGCTGCTGGCGCTTGTGACGGCTTCCCTCGACGACGACAAGGCCGAGGACGTCGTCGTCATCGACCTCGCGGGCAAGACCGCCATCGCCGATCACATGGTCGTCGCCAGCGGGACCTCGCAACGGCAGGTGGGCGCGATGGCAGACCACCTGCGCGAAAAGATCAAACACAGCGGCATCGCGTCGGTCGCCGTCGAAGGCGCCGCCCAGTGCGACTGGGTGCTGATCGATGCAGGCGATGTCATCGTCCACCTGTTCCGCCCCGAGGTGCGGGCGTTCTACCAGCTGGAGCGCATGTGGGACGCCCCGCGCGCGGTCGAAGGCTCCGGAACGCGCATCGGCATCGGCGGCTGAACCGATCGATCGCGCGGCGCCCATCCGCCCGCCGGTCTCGCCTCGCGCCTGACCCGCGCCTCCTAGAGCGGGAAAAAGAGGCGTTGACGTTAGCGCGATTGGGCGTATTTTGGCTCGCAGGGGATCTGGCGCATTCGGGTTGTCGGAATGTCGACACGAGGACGTGGGACGGCCGCCGTCGACCGTGTGCCGCAGATCGCCGATCGCGCTTGGTTGCCGTTCGTCGCCGTCCTTTACGGCGCCGCCTTCGTGGCTCTGTTTCAAGCCGCCGGCCTGTTCGAAGTCCGAGCGGGGGTCAGCGTCTGGTATCCCCCCGCCGGCCTGCGGCTCGCCCTCCTGCTGCTGTTCGGCTGGCGCTTCAGTGCCGTCATCCTCGCTGTCGAGTTGATCATCGGTTCGTTCCAGTCGACGCTCGGCCTCAGCTGGGTCTGGGGCGCCGAGGCGGGCGATGTCGCCGCTCGAGCCGTCGGATTCATCGTCATCTGTTCCATCCCGCCGCTGTTCTACACGCTCGCGGCCTGGACGGCCGAGCGGCTGGGACTGCTCGATCTCGGCGACGACCCGGTCGCCCGGATGCTGTGGTTGTGCGGCCTCTCGGTGGTCGCGGCCGCGCTCACCGCGCTGTTCACCTGCGTCACGCTCGCCGTCACCGAGATCCTGCCCTGGTCCGAGGTCGGAGCCGCGGCCATTGCGTTCGCAGCCGGCGACCTGGTCGGCATCCTCAGCTTCACGCCCGTCATCTACGGCATCGGCCAGGTGGGTCTCGCGCACTCCGGTCGCCATTCCGCCGCCGCCGCGACCCTGCCGTCGCTGATCGGGAACACGTGGACGGCCCGGGGCGAGGACACCGAGAAGGTTCTGATCGAAGGCGTCTTCTGCTTTGCCGTCGCCGGCGCCGTCGTCGTCGCGCTCGGAACTCAGAGCGGTCCCTGGCGATGGTATGCGTTGTTCCCGCCGATCGTCTGGCTCGCCCTGCGGTTCGGCCTCAGGGGGGCCGTCCTGGCCGTTCTGATGGTCAACACCGGCGCGGCGATCGTGGTCGCCGCCGCCGGGGTGCCGTCGCAGATCGAGCATGTCCAAGTGTTCATGATTGCGCTGTCGGTGACGGCCTTGCTGATGGGCGTCGTCGTCTCGCAACTGCAGAGCGCGCACGCCGATCTCGGTCGCAGGATCAGCGAACGGACCCGCGACCTCGGCGAGGAGGTCCGGCGCCGGCAATCCGCCGAGGCGGTGGAGGCCCGCGAGAGGCGGCGGGCCGAGACGTTCCTCGCGATCGCCCGCACCACCATCGTCGCGCTCGACACCGAGTTCAGGATCACGCTGATCAACAACGAGGGCTGCGCGCTGCTCGGCCACCAGCGGGAAGACCTCATCGGCCGCGGCTGGCTGGACGTCGCCGTTCCGGAGGGCGAACGGGCCAGGGTCCAACGCCTCCTGCGCCACCTGATGACGCGAACGGGGAAGGCCGAGAAACCGTTCGAAGGCCTCGTCGTCACCGCGAACGGATGCCAGCGGCAGATCGACTGGCGCTCCTCGATCGTCCGTGGCGACGACGGAACGGTCGAGGGCCTGCTGCTCTCCGGCATCGACAACACCGACCGGGTCGCCGCCGAACGGGAGGCGCGCTACCTCGCCAGTCACGACCCGGTGACCGGCCTGCACAACCGGCACTATCTGTTCGATCAGTTTTCCCGAGCGATCGCGCGCGCGACGCCATGACAAGCTGCTCGCGGTGCTGTTCGTCGACCTCGACGGGTTCAAGCAGATCAACGACGACCACGGCCACGACGCCGGCGACCGCCTGCTCGCCGAGGCCGGGCGGCGGATCGCCTCGTGCGTGCGCGCGACCGACACCGTCACCCGCTTCGGCGGCGACGAGTTCGTGGTGGTGCTCGAGGACCTGGAGAGCCGGACGGCGGTGCCCCACCTCGTCCGGATGATCGGCGAACGGCTGTCGGCACCGGCGGACCCGGGCGAGGCGGCGTCCGGGATCGGCGCCAGCATCGGCGTCGCGCTGTACCCCGACGACGGCGACACGCTCGCGGCCTTGCTCCGCGCCGCCGATGCCGCGATGTACGCGATCAAGAAGACCCGCACCTGTCGCCCGGCCGCGGTCGCCGGCATGCCGCCTCAGGTCGACTCCCGCGCCTGACACCGGTGGCGGGATCCGGACGGCCGCGAAGCCGACCGGCGCGCAGGGTGACTTTCCGCGGGCATTGCGATAACAGGGTCGCCATGAAGGCAGGCAACAGGACCGTCGGCGCGCGGCTCCGCGTCGTCCTCGAACCCGGAGTCGCCATCGGACCCGGCAAGGCGGACCTCCTCGACGGAATCCGGCTGACGGGCTCGATCGCCGCCGCCGGCCGGCGGATGGGCATGAGCTACAAGCGGGCGTGGCTGCTGGTAGAGACCATGAACACCGGCTTCAGCGAGCCGCTGGTCACGACCCGCCGCGGCGGGCGGTCCCGGGGCGGAGCGGCGTTGACCCCGCTGGGCGAGCAGGTCCTCGCCCGCTACCGGCACATGGAGGCGGTCACCGGCGAAGCCATCGCCGAGGACCTGGACGCGCTCCGTCGGGTGTTGCGGGATCGGCCCGATGGGAATTAGCGGTTGAGACGTCTTCCTCACCTCGATATGTTCAACCGGACTTTTCGAGAGAGGGGAGCCTTCGGTTTTGCGAACGCCGTCCTTCCGCTCCCGGTGCCGATCCCTGCGGCTGTTGATGGCCGCGACGACGCTGGCGCTGAGCGCCGGCGGAGCCGGCCAGGCCCGAGCCGCGGAGGCGCTGGTCGCGGTCGCAGCCAACTTCGCGGAGGCCGTCGAGACGCTGAAGCCGGAGTTCGAGCGCGCGACCGGGCACACCCTCGTCGTGACGACCGGCTCGACGGGCAAGCTCTACGCGCAGATCGCGGCGGGCGCTCCGTTTCATGTCCTCCTGTCCGCCGATGCGGAAGCGCCCGCCAGGCTCGAACGGGAAGGGCTCGCGGTCGGTTCGACCCGCACCACGTACGCGATCGGAAAGCTGACGCTGTGGAGCGCGGACAGCAGCCGGATCGGCGCCGACGGCAGGGCCGTCCTCACCGATCCCGGCTTGCGGTTCGTGATCGTCGCCAATCCCGATCTCGCCCCCTATGGCGTCGCCGCGCGCCAAGCCCTTCGGTCCATGGAGCTCTGGGAACGGCTTCAGCCGAAGATCGCAATGGCACAGAACATCGGCCAGGCCCACTCGATGGTCGCCTCGGGCGCGGCGGAGGTCGGCTTCGTCGCCCTGTCTGCCGTGCTGAGCCCGCGTGCCTCCGGCGGTGGCAGTCGGTGGGACGTGCCGCAGGACCTGTTCGAGCCGATCCGGCAGGATGCCGTCGTGTTGAACCCCGGCAAGGACAACCCGGCGGTAGCCGCCTTTCTCGACTTCCTGAAGACGAACGAGGCGCGCGCGGTGATCGAACGTTACGGCTACGCCAACGAATGAGCCGATGCTGCTCCCGGATCTCGGTCCACTGTGGCTGACCCTGCGGCTCGCCGCGATCACCACGGTCATCCTGCTGCTGATCGGAACACCGATCGCGTGGTGGCTCGCCCATACCCGCTCGCGCGCCAAGGCGGTGGTCGAGGCGGTCACCGCGCTGCCGCTGGTTCTGCCGCCGACCGTGCTCGGGTTCTACCTCCTCGTCCTGCTCAGTCCGACGTCGCCGATCGGCAGGTTCTGGCTCGAGGCAACCGGAACGACGCTCACGTTCTCGTTCCAAGGGCTGATCGTCGCCTCCGTGCTCTACTCGATGCCTTTCACCGTCCAGCCCCTGCAGGGCGCCTTCGAGGCGATCGGGCGCGGCCCGCTCGAGGCGGCGGCAAGTCTGCGGGCACCCCCACTCGATGCCTTTTTCACCGTTGCGGCACCGATGGCGATCCGGGGCTACCTCACCGCCTCCGTGCTCTCCTTCGCGCACACCATCGGAGAGTTCGGCGTCGTCCTGATGGTCGGCGGCAACATCCCCGGGCGGACCAAGGTGATCTCGATCGCCATCTACGAACACGTCGAGACGATCGACTACGGTGCGGCGCACACGCTGTCGGCGATCCTGCTCGCGGTTTCCTTTTCGGTCCTGCTCCTGGTCTACACGCTCAACAGGCGCTTCCCGATGCATGTCGGCTGAGCCATGGCTGAATGCTGCCTCGACATCCGGCTCTCCTATCCGGCCTTTACGCTGGAGGTCGCACACGCCTTCACGCTTCGAGGGATCACCGCGCTGTTCGGACAGAGCGGCTGCGGCAAGAGCACGCTTCTGCGGGTGGTCGCCGGGCACGAAACCGGGGCTACCGGACGCCTGACGTTCGACGGCGAGGTCTGGCAGGACCGCGGGGTCTTCACGCCGCCGCATCGCCGCGGCATTGGCTATGTCTTTCAGGACAGCCGACTTTTCCCGCACCTCTCGGTGGAGGGCAATCTCCGCTTCGCGGCGCGGCGCGCGGCCGGCGTCGATGGCAGGATCGAATTCGACGATGTCGTCGCAAGGCTGGATCTCGGCCCGCTGCTCGGGCGCCGGGCGCCGTCGCTGTCCGGCGGCGAGCGTCAACGGGTGGCGATCGGACGCAGCCTCCTCACCCGCCCCCGACTCCTGTTGATGGACGAGCCGCTCGCCGCCCTCGATGTCGGTCGCAAGGCCGACATCATGCCGTACATCGCCATGCTGACGGAGGCGTTCGGTCTTCCGATCGTCTATGTCACCCATTCGCTCGACGAGGTGACACGGCTGGCCGACCGGATGGTGGCGATGTCGAACGGTCGCATCGCCGCCGTCGGGGAGGTGGCCGAACTGCTCGAGAGGCTCGACCTTCAGCCGACCACCGGTCGGTTCGAGGCCGGCGCGGTGCTGAGCGGTCGGGTGGTCGGCCACGACGCGCCCTTCCGGATGACCCGGGTCGTTCTCGACGGCCAGCATCTGGAAATCCCGGAGCTCGACCTTCCTGCCGGCGCCACCGTCCGGCTGCGGGTGCGCGCCCGCGACGTCGCCCTGGCGACCACGCGACCCGAAGGGATCAGCATCCGCAACGTGCTCGAGGGCCGCGTGGCCGAAATCGTCGAGGAACCCGATACCGCCTTCGCCGAAACGCTGATCGACATCGGCTGCCAGCGACTTCGCGCCCGCCTCACCCGCGCTGCGGTGTCCGAACTGGCGCTCGCCCCGGGTCGGCCGGTGTTCGCCCTCGTCAAGTCGGTCGCGTTCGACCGGCGCGGAATGGCGCGATAGACCCCGGCGCAGAGGCCGTCGCCGCGCGGCGATGTCGCCCGGCACCGCAGCCGAGACCGCGATCCCCATCGCCAAGAAAAAGCCCGTCGATGGCGCAATCGACGGGCTCAGTCCTGGCGCAATGGCTGCCGGCGCGGGAGAGAGCATGGTGCCGGCAGCCGGGCAAAGGGGTGCCGGAAGGCGGGGATCGTTGCCTCCGGCGCCGATGCATGGCCGGGGTCAGGAAAGGCCATTTCCGCCGGACCGACAACCTCCCAAATCTGGCAGGTGTCCCGTCGCGGCCGTGCTCCGTAAGATCCTCCCGGGCGGGTGTGGTCGGCGCGCCGTCTACCAGCGCCCGAAGGGGTTGCGGAACAGGTTGGCGTTGAGATAGCGGGGATCGCCGGTCACCTCTTCGCCGATCCACGCGGGCAGATCGACGCGCTGCGCCTCGTCCCCGAGCTCCAGTTCGGCGACGATCAGTCCGGTGTTGTCGCCGGTGAACACGTCGACTTCCCAGGCGAGACCGGCCTCGACGACGACGTAGCGGGTCTTCTCGATGAGCGGCCGCTCGCACAGGGCGTCGAGCAGCGCGTTCGCATCCTCGGGCGGAATGTCGTATTCGTACTCGGCGCGGCTGGCGCCGACCATCGCACCCTTGACGGTGAGGGTGCCACGACCGCCGGCGAGGCGGACCCGCACCGATCGCTCCTCGCAGGAACACAGATACCCCTGGCGGATCGGGATGCCGGTCGCCCGTCCCCGCCAGCCCTCCCCCGCAACCAGGAACTTGCGTTCGATCTCCCGCCGCACGCGGCTAGTCCTCGTTCTCCGTCGGTCCGGCCTCGACGGGCGGAGCGATGTCCCGCACCGCCTCGACAACGGCGCCCGGGAACGTCTTCAGCACCGCCTCGACGAGCGGATGTCGGGTCGCCCGCTCGAAGCGCGCCGCCTCGGCCTCCCGTCGCTGGTCGGACAGCGGCGCCGCCCCCGGTTCGCGCGACACGGTGACCAGCCAGCGGACGCCGGTTTGCTCGGTGAGCAGGCGGCTGAGCTGGCGCGGCAGATCGGCCGGCGCCCGCTCGCCGAGACGCACCTCGATCCGGCCCGGTTCGAACCCGACCAGGTGAACGTCGGCGGCCAGGTGGCCGGCGAGGATCGCCTCGCGTCGATCCGCGACCAGCGCCACCACCTCTTCGAAGCTCACCGGCCCCGACGGCGCCGGCCGGGCCTCCGGGGCAGGGGCGACGGCGGTCCGCAGCGGCGACGGCTCGACGGTCTGTGCCTGGGGACGGTGGCCCGGTGGTGGCGCCGATGGCGTCGGCCGCGGCGCCGCCGGCGAGCGCTGGACGGGATCCATCGCCTGCAGCGCCTCCGCCGGCGTCGGCAGGTCGGCGGCGTAGGCGATGCGGATCAGCACCATTTCCGCCGCCTGCAGCGGCGCCGGTGCCGTCCGAACCTCGGCCAGCCCCTTGAGCAACATCTGCCAGGCACGGCTGACGGTGGCCATCGACACACCGTCGGCCATCCGGCGGCCTCGCACCCGCTCCGCCTCGGGCAGGCCCGGCGCCGCGGTGGTTTCCGGGGCCACCTTGATGCGGGTCAGCCAGTGGGTCAGCTCGAGCAGATCGCCGATCACCACCGCCGGATCGGCGCCGGCCGCGTACTGTGCGGCGAGCAGGTCCAGCGCCCGCCCGATGTCGCCGTGGAACAGCCGATCGAGCAGTTCGAAGACCATCGTCCGGTCGGCGAGGCCCAGCATCTCGCGCACCGCCTCCTCGTCGACGGCACCGCCGCAATGGGAGATCGCCTGATCGAGCAGCGACAGGCCGTCGCGGACGCTGCCGTCGGCGGCGCGGGCGATCAGCCGCAGCGCGCCGTCGGACACGTCGGCCCCTTCACCGGCGACGACAACGGCGAAATGGCGGGCCAGCGTCTCGGCGTCCACCCGCCGGAGATCGAACCGCTGGCAGCGGGACAACACCGTCACCGGCACCTTGCGGATCTCGGTGGTGGCGAACACGAACCGGACATGCTCCGGCGGCTCCTCGAGCGTCTTCAACAGGGCGTTGAAGGCGTTGTTGGAGAGCATGTGGACTTCGTCGACGATGTAGACCTTGTAGCGACCGGAGACCGGCCGGTAGGGGATGGCGTCGATCAGCTCGCGGATGTCGCCGACCCCCGTGCGGCTGGCGGCATCCATCTCGACAACGTCGACGTGGCGGTCCTCGGCGATCGCCCGGCAATGCTCGCAGACGCCGCACGGTGTCGCCGTCGGGCCGCCGGTTCCGTCCGGACCGACGCAGTTGAGCGCCCGGGCGATGATCCGGGCGGTGGTGGTCTTGCCGACCCCGCGCACCCCGGAGAGCATGTAGGCGTGCGCCAGCCGTCCCAAGCGAAAGGCGTTGGTCAGGGTGCGGACCAGGGCCTCCTGACCGATCAGCGCGTCGAACGTGGTCGGCCGGTACTTGCGCGCCAGCACCCGATAGGGGGCGGCAGCGGCGAGCGGAGCGGCGGCTGGTTGCTCGGTCATCGGGCCTCGGATCGATCGGCAGCCCAGCCGGCGCAACGGCGGGCGAGTGGGAGACTGAACGAACGACCCGGGTCGGAACTCGTTACGGCTGCTTCCTTCCGGACCTGACCGGGTTGGCGAGGGACCCGTCCGCCGCCAGCCTCCCGCCGTCACTATAGCAGCCCCCGGGGCGGGGGAGGCAAGCGGCGCGTCGGCGTTGCCCGGCGGGGCGGTCTGTGGCACGTTCGCCCGATGTTCGAACGGATCCCCTACACCGGCTGCCGCCTCGACCGTGCCACCGACCGGCGCCACGACCAAGCCTGGCTGGCGGCGCGGCTGAGCGCCCCGGACAGCCGGTTCGTGCCGGTCTGGCGCGATCTCAACCTGTTGACCGCCGGGCCGACACCGGCACCGGCGGCGCTTTCCGGCGACCGCGGCCGTGCGATCGCCGCGGCGGCGGACGCGGTGGTGCTGCTCGGCGTCGAGGACGGCGGCCGCGCCTGGTTCGCCGCCGACCTCTCGGGGCGCGAGCGGACCCAACTGCAGGACCTCTGCGACGGCGGCGAGTTCGCGGAACTCCGCAAGGTGGCGCCCCTCATGGACCATGCCGACGGGGCGCTGCTCGCCTACGCCCGCGGACTCGCCCATTGGCATCGCCGGCACCGTTTCTGCGGCATCTGCGGGGCAGCGACCGAAAGCCGCCAGGGCGGCCATGCGCGCGTGTGCGGCAATCCCGGATGCGGGACCGAGCATTTCCCGCGCACCGACCCGGCGGTGATCATGCTGGTCACCCGGCCGGGGCCGGACGGCGGGTCGTGCCTGCTCGCTCGCCAGCCGCGCTGGCCGCGGGGGATGGTATCGACGCTGGCCGGCTTCGTCGAGCCGGGCGAGAGCCTGGAGGAGGCGGTGGCCCGCGAGGTGCTGGAGGAGACGGGGGTGACGGTGGCGAACGTGCGCTACCGCGGCTCGCAGCCGTGGCCGTTTCCGTCGTCGCTGATGCTCGGCTTTCGCGCCGCGGCCGCGGAAGGAGCGGCGATCCGCTTCGACGACCGCGAACTGGAAGAGGCCCGCTGGTTCAGTCGGACCGAGATCGCCGCTTTCCCGGCGGCCGGGCGCAAGCTCCCGCGCGGCGATTCGATCGCCCGCCGGCTGGTCGAGGAGTGGCTGCACGAACGGCCCGGCGTCGCCGGGTCCGACATCGCCACGGAAAAAGGGACCTGACCCCGAGCCCCCGATTGCGTTAAGCTGTCCGAAAGCGGAGGAGCGCGGCAGAGGAGGTCGGAGAATGCGGATCCGCGATGCCCGGGGGGCGGACGCGCGGGCCATCGCCAGGGTGCACGTCGACGCGTGGCGCAACGCCTATGCCGGCCTGTTGCCGGATCGGATGCTGGCGCGGATGTCCGGGCGCGTCCATGCCGCGCGCTGGGAAGCGACGCTGCGACAGCGCGGGCGCGACGAACGGGTGCTGGTTGCCGAGCTGGACCGGGCCGGGGTCGTCGGCTACGGCAACTGTGGCCCGAGCCGCGTGCGGTCGCTGCCCCACGCCGGCGAGGTGTACGAGCTCTATGTCGCGCCCGAATACCAGGAGCGAGGGATCGGGCGGCGGTTGTTACAGCGGCTGTTCGACAGGCTCGTCGAGGCCGGCGCCGACTCGGCGGTGGTCTGGGTGCTCGCCGCCAATCCGGCCCGCTTCTTCTACGAGACGATGGGAGGCAGGCGGGTGGCGGAGCGCGACGAGGCGTTGTGGAACGTGGTGTTGCCGCAGGCTGCCTACGGCTGGGACGACCTGAAGGCGATCAGGGCGGGACAGGCGCCGTTGCGCCGCGGGTCGGGATTGGGCCCGCCGCCGCGATGAGTGCGCCCTCGCGGGAGGGGGCGGCGGCGACAGCAATGGCCGGCCGGACCTGCGTGGTCACCGGCGGCACCGCCGGCATCGGCCTCGTCACCGCCCGCCGGCTCGCCGGGCAGGGCGCCCGGGTGATCGTCGTCGGCCGCGACCCGGCTCGGGGCGAAGCGGCGCTGGCGACGGTCCGCGCCGCCCGCCCCGAGGCCGACGTCGCGTTCGTCGCCGCCGATCTGTCCAGCCATGGCGAGGTCCGCCGGCTGGCCGAGGCGATCGGCGCCCGCCTCTCGCGGCTCGACGTGCTGGTCAACAACGCGGGCGCGATGTACGGCAGCCGGCGGCTGAACGCCGAGGGCGTCGAGATGACCTTCGCCCTCAACCATCTCGGCTATTTCCGGCTGACCGCGGCGCTGCGACCGCTGCTCGCCGCCGCGTCGGCGGCACGGGTGGTCAACGTCGCCTCGCGCGCCCACCAGGGAGTGAGGCTCCGCTTCGACGACCTCCAGCACGAGCGCCGCTACCACGGCTGGATCGCCTACAAGCGCTCGAAGCTCGCCAACCTGCTGTTCACCTACGAGCTCGCGCGAAGGTTGCAGGGCACCCGGATCAGCGCCAATGCGCTGCATCCCGGCTTCGTCGCCACCGACATCGGCACCGCCAACCGCTTCCTCGCCGGCGTCCTCTGGCGCGCCGTCTCGCTGGCGGCGATCCCTCCGGAGCGGGGTGCGGAGACCAGCGTCCACCTCGCCAGCGCCCCCGAGGTCGAGGGGATCTCCGGCCACTACTTCGTCGCTCGCCGGCCGGCCCGATCGTCGGCCGCCTCGCTCGACCGCGAAGCCGCCGCGCGCCTGTGGCAGATCAGCGCCGAGCTGTCCGACCGGTAGTCCCGACCTGCCGGCCGGCGGCGTCCCTATTTCGGGACCACCATCCGCGCACGCAACCCGCCCTGCGGCCGGTTGGCGAGCGACAACTCTCCGCCGTGGGCCTCGACGATCGCCTTGGCGATGCTGAGCCCGAGCCCGAAGCCGCTCCGGAGCGGACTGCGGGACTCGTCGCCGCGCACGAACGGCATGCACATGCCGTCGAGACGGTCGGCGGGGATCCCGGGACCGTCGTCGTCGACAAAAACCTCCACCGCATCCGCCCGATCGGTCAGCGACACCCGCGCCCCGCCGCCGTACTTGACGGCGTTGTCGATCAGGTTGGCGACCGCGCGGCCGATCTCCCACCGCCGGCAGCGGAGCAGACTCTTGTCGGGAACCTCCACCTCAACCGGCAGCCCGGCCTCCGCGAGATCGCCGCACAGGCTTTCGACCAGCGCCGCCATGTCCACCGTCCGCAGCGGCTCGAGGTCGCCCCCCTCGCGGGCGAACGCCAGGAAAGCGGCGATCATCGCGTCCATCTCGTCCAGGGTCTCGAGAAACTTCTCCCGCTCCTCCGCCTTCCCGAGGAACTCGGCCCTGAGGCGAAGTCGGGTGACCGGCGTGCGCAGGTCGTGGGAGATCGCCGCCAGCATCCGGGTGCGGTTGTCGATCAGCCGACGCAGCCGCTCCTGCATGGCGTTGAGGGCGCGCACCGCGGTGACCACCTCGACCGGTCCTTGCTCGGCCAGCGGCGTCTTGGCGATGTCCCGGCCGAGCCCCTCGGCGGCGCGGGCGAGCACCTGCAGCGGCCGCGTCACCCGACCGACGCTCCACACCGATACCGCCAGGACGAGGGCGGTCAGCACCAGGATGTAATGGCCGACCGGGGCCGGCCACGGCAGCCGCCGCCCCGGAATGCTGGTCACGAACGACAATGTCTGGCCGTCATCGCTGCGGATCGAGGCGCTGAGCAGGTGATGGAACCTTGTCGATGGAACCGCGGATGTCCCCTCCGGAGAGGTCGGGGCGCCGGTCGCGGGGGCGCTGCGGACCGCGACGACGCTCCAGCCGGGCGCGAGGCCGGCGATCAGATCGCGCAGATAGGGATCGAGCTGCGCCGCCAGACCGTCGCCCGCTTCCGCCGGCCCCGCTTCCGCCGGCAGCTCGCCCACCGTCACCCGGAAGGCGCTGGTACTGGAGGCCCGCGCGACCCCCTCGTGCTGCTCCCGCGGCAACTGGGCGATCAGCATCACCATGCCAGCGATCCGCTCCGCCATGTCCTCCGCCTCGATCAGCGTCAGGGCGTCGCCGCGGTCGTCGGAGTAGAGCGCGATGGCGATGCCGTGGGAGACCAGCAACCCCACCAGCATCACCAGCAATGTCTGGCCGCGCAGGCTGCGCACCAGGGGCGCCCTCACTCGCGGGTCACTCCCGGGCTGAACAGGTAGCCGCCGCCCCACACGGTCTTGATGATCTCCGGATCGCCGGCGGGGTCGCCGAGCTTGCGGCGGAGGTGGCTGACGTGGGTGTCGACGCTGCGATCGAACGGCGTCGCTTCGCGGCCCTTGGTGAGATCGAGCAGCCGTTCGCGGCTCAACACGGTCTGCGGATGGAGCACGAACGCGAGCAGCAGATCGAACTCGCTGGTGCTCAGCGGCACCACCACGCCGTCGTCGGATTCGAGCTCGCGCGACGCGGTCACCAGCCGCCAGCCCCGGAACCGGAACACGGTGTTCGACGGCGGCCGGACCGGTGTCCCGCCCTGGCGGGCGCGACGGATCACGGCGCGCACCCGGGCGACCAGTTCCCGTCCGGCGAACGGCTTGACGATGTAGTCGTCGGCCCCGACCTTGAGCCCGACCACCTTGTCGATCTCCTCGCTCTTGGCGGTCAGCATGATCACCGGCAACGCGGGACGCGTGGCGCGGATCTCCCGGCACAGCGTCAGCCCGTCGGTGCCGGGCAGCATCAGATCGAGGACCACGAGGTCGATGTCGGCGCCGTCCAGCACCTCCCACATCGATGCGCCGTCGGCTGCGGTGCTGACCTCGTAGCCCTCGTTGGCGAAGATCCGGCCGACCAGTTCGCGGATGTCCGGATGGTCGTCGACGACCAGGATGTGCATGTTTGTCGCGTCCACACGCCCACGTTAGCGGCGCCGGCCGGCGCCGCGCGACGGTAAAAGTGTCAAGAAGTATGTCCGATCGGGCGCCCGACCGCACTCCTTTACGATGATTTGCCGATCCGGCAAACGCAGCCGACCGGCCTCGGGTGTAATGGTCGCCGGACGTCGACAGCGGCATCGGCCGGGCATCCGGGCTCCGGTGCGGAACGGGAGAACGTCGCCATGACCAGGTTCGCAACCCGGAGGTCCACGCCGCCTCGCTCGAGCCGGCCCGGCACCGAGGCCGCGGAGAGCGCCAGGGCAGCCCGCCGCCCGGCGAGACCCGATGGCCCGCGTCGCCCGCGCGACGATCGTCGACCAGCTCGCGCGGGACCCGCTCGATGTGTTTTCACGGCTGGACGCGCTGCACCATGCCGGCGCCTTCGCCGTGTCACCGCCGGCCGGCCGGAGCGCCGGTCTCGTTCCGGGCCGGCCGGCGGCCCACCCTTTTCTCCCCTCGGTGTGTGATCGACCACCGGGCGCAGCACCGGTCGCCGGTGCTGCGCCCCTTCTTTTTTCCGCAGAGGATCGGAGCGACAGGCGACCCCCCCTCATCGCCGACGGACCGAGGCCGCGAGCCCCGTCGGACGGGCACGCGGGCTCCAACCCGATCGGGCGCGGGCGCGGCCTATTCGGCGGCGACAACGGCGGGCGCGGCCACCGGCACCGCTTTCGCCGCCCGCGCCCGAACCTTGTCGGCGACGGCGACGGCCGAGGCGGTGTTGGTGAACATCTCCAGGGTGTCGAGGTCGCCGTCGGTGGCCGGGGTCAGCGCCAGGTCGGTGTAGGCGTGGCGGTTCGGGTCGGTCTCCACCCGCCGGCAGATCCGCCGGTATCTGTTGACGAACAGCGCGATGCGGATGGTCTTGGCGACCATCTCCCACAGATGGCGGGGATAGAAGACCAGCGGGTTCTCCAGCGGCAGGCCGTGGCGGCGGTCGCGGCGATGCTTTCGGCGGAACAGTCCGCCCTGCAGCGGATGGATGCCCTCGATCGCCTGTGAACCGTAGAAATAGAGCAGCAGCCCGAGGATCTTGCTCGGCCGGAGCCCCGAGGCGGCGGCGCGGCGCAGCACCGTTTCGATGTGTTCGGGCGTGTAGAACGCGTGCCAGGCCTCGCGATAGGTGGCCATGAACTCGGCATCGGACATCAGCGGGTGCGCCGTCGTCACGTGCTCGGTGTCGTAGTTGTTCATGTCCGGGTCCATCCACACGCCCTTGGCGTCGAGGATCTTGTGGTCCTCGGAACCGGGCAGTGGCGTCAGGCAGAAGAACTCGACCAGGTCCACCGGCAATTCGCGCTTGATGATCTCGATATCGCGCAGCACCCGCTCGCGGGTATCGTTGGGAAAGCCGATGATGTAGCCGGCGCAGGTGGCGGCGCCGATGCTCTTCCATGCCTGCAGCATCGCCCGGTACTCGGTAATCCGGTTCTGCTTCTTCTTGGCGGCGATCAGGTTGTCGGGGTTGACGTTCTCGAGGCCGATGAACACCCGGTTGACGCCGGCCCGGCCGGCCTTGGCGACGAAGCCGGGGATCTGGTGGCAGAGGGTGTCGACCTGGATGATGAAGCCGAACTTCATCCCGTCGCGCTCGCGGAGTTCGACGATTCGATCGAAGATCCCTTCCCAGTTGCCGTTGCGGGCGAAATTGTCGTCGGTGATGAAGAATTTGCGGATGCCCCGCGCATGGCCGTCGCGGAGGATCGCCTCGACGTCGTCGGCAGTGCGGTAGCGGGACTTGCGGCCCTGGACGTTGATGATGGTGCAGAAGCTGCACTGGAACGGGCAGCCGCGACCCGAGTCGAAGCTCGCCCGCGAACTCACCCGCCGCTCGAGCATGTCCGGCGTCGTCAGCGGCAGCACCGCCCCCTCGAGGTTGGGCAGTTTCGCCATCACGTTGTAGAGCGGCTTCAGCGCGCCGTGCCAGGCGTCGGTGAGCACCTGGTCGAACTGCTCCTCGGCTTCGCCGGCGAAGATCGAGATGCCGAGGTCCATCGCATCCTGGATCTCAGGGGGAACGGCCGGCAGCATCGACAACGAGCCGCTGGCATGGAAGCCGCCGATGCACACCGGGATGCCGGCGGCGCGGAAGCGGCGGCCAAGATCGACGGCACGCGGAAACTGGTTCGACTGGACGCCGATCAAGCCGACCATTCCGCGGCCGCCAGCGGCCCGGATCGCGCGGACGATCCGTTCCGGCCGCACCCGGGTATTGGTCTCGTCGATGGCCGTGGTCACAATTTCGACATCGTCGCCCAGTACCCGACGACGGTGACAGTCGTCGGCAATGCCCCTGAGCACCGCCAACGTGTTCGACGGAATATCGGAGCGCAGCCATTGAATGACGTAACCGTCGTCGTCGTAATGGGACGGCTTGATCAAGTAGAGATTGAACGTCCGCGTTCGGCGTGGCGGTTCGTTTGCGCGCATCTGCGACGCCTCCTCATCCTGCGGGCCGGCCCCGATGCCGCCGCGATCCGAACTTCTCGAAGAAAATCGACGCGTGCCCTGCGCGCCCCGGCTCCCTGTTGCCTCTGACCTACCTCACGGGGGCAGGCGACGCCAGGGAAAAGGGGGGCGAGCGGGCGAGCGTCATCGGAACCCGTCGCGCCGCGACCGGCCCGTGGAGGATTCATGCTTTTTTCGCGAAGTAGTGGCACCATGAGACGACGAATCGTCTCTTGACGCGGGGCAAGACTCGGGTACAACGTCGAATCATAGGTGCAAGAAACGACTCGTTGTCGGCGAGTGGACAGGGGAACAGGTGGGAAATGCCGGACAATGCTGATCGCTTCGAACTGACCCGCCGCCGCCTACTTGGGCTGGGAGCCGGCGCCTTCCTCGGGTTGGTCGCTTCTCCTTCCTGGGCGCGGCTTCCGAGGATCCGCGAGCGCTCGCTCGCCTTGCAGAACATCAACACCGCCGAAACGCTGAAGACGGTCTACTGGGCCGACGGCCGTTATCTCTCGCAGGGCCTGCGCGAGATCAGCCGATTGCTGCGCGACTATCGCACCGACGAGGTCAAGCCGATCGACCCGCAGCTGCTCGACTTCCTGTTCGCGCTTCGCGACCGGCTCGGCTCGGACAGGCCGTTCGAGGTGGTTTCGGCCTATCGGTCGCCGTCCACCAACGCGATGCTGCGGAACCAATCCCGCGGCGTCGCCCGCAACAGCCTGCACATGCAGGGCAAGGCGGTCGACATCCGCCTGCCGGGCTTCCAGCCGTCCCAGGTCGCACGCGCCGCCAGGGCGATGAAGCGCGGCGGGGTCGGATCCTATCGCCGCTTCACCCATCTCGACGTCGGCGAGATCAGAACCTGGTCCGGCTGACCGGTCACGGACGCTCCGTCCGCGATCGACGTCGATCGCCGCTCCTCCCGAACGATCCGCGGCAGCGCTACATCCGCCGCGCGACGATCGCCGCCACTTCGTCGTCGGTCAGCACGATCGGGTTGGTCTTCATGCTGCTGCCGCGACTCGCCGCCACCACCCGGGCGATGTCGCCGGCGTTCATCCCGAACGCACCGAGCCGGGCGAGCGCCAGCCGGTCGGTCCAGTCCCTGAGCGTGCCGACCAGCGTCTCGGCGCCGTCGTCGATGCCGAACCGCTCGCCGCCGGCGACCAGCCAGCCGATTCGGGCGTACTTGGCGAGCGCGGGGTCCTGCGGATGGCGCGCGCGGAGCGCCCGGATGTTGATGTCGGTCGCCTCGGCGACCAGGGTGCCGCAGCAAAGACCGTGCGGGATCGGGAAGAAGGCGCCGAGCGGCGATGCCAGCCCGTGCACCGACCCGAGGCCGGTCTGCGCGAGACAGATCCCGGACATCAGCGACGCATAGGCCATGTGGCCGCGCGCCGTCGCCGCGTCCGCCCCGTCACCGCCCCTCCAGGCGGCGAAAAATCCGGCGACGAAGGCCTCCAGCCCCGACCACGCCAGCGCCTCGGTCATCGGATTGGCCTTGATCGAAACGTACGATTCGAGGAGCTGGGTGAAGGCGTCCATGCCGTTGGCGGCGACCACCTCGCGGGGGCAGGTGGCGAGCAGGTCCGGATCCACCACCGCCAGCCGGGCGACCAGCGCCTCGTCGCGGAACGACTTCTTGAAGCCGCCTTCGCCCTGCCGGCTGAGGACCGCGTTCTTGGTCGCCTCGCTGCCGGTACCGGCGGTGGTCGGCACCGCGATCAGCGGCACCGACGGCCCCCGGTAGGGCCGCTCCGGCCCCACCCCCTCGAGGTACTCCATCACCGACCGGCCGTGCGGCAGCAGCCCGGCGATGGCCTTGGCGGCGTCGAGCGCGCTGCCGCCGCCGATGCCGACCACCACCTCGACGCCGCTCTCGCTGAACTCGGCGATCGCCTGGTCGACGGCTTCCGGCGTCGGCTCGCCGTCGACGGCGAGGTCGGACCACGCCACCCCTGCGGCGGCGAGGCCGTCGAGCAGCCGCGGCCAGTGGGTGGTCGCCCGGAACGATCGGGCGCCGGTGACGATCAGCGCCCGCCGGCCGAAGGCGCCGATCTCGGCGGGCAGCGAGGCGACGCTGCCGGCGCCGAAGACGATGCGCGGCAGCCGCGCGATGGCGAACGGCCGGATCGGGCCCACGGCGCTCAGGCCTTCGGAAACAGGCCGTGGTAGGGGATGCCCTGGCGCGGCTCGGCCATCATCCCGGCGACCGCGTCCCGCCAGGCCAGGTAGTGGGCGGTCTGCTTGTGGGCGGCGGCATCCTCGGCGGTGACGTAGGCCTCGTAGAGAACGAAGCGGGTCGGGTCGGTCGCGTCCTGCAGGATGTCGAAGCGGCGGTTTCCGGGCTCGCGCACCGAGCCCTCGTGATTGGCACGGCTGGCGGCGATGAACTCGTCGACGCGGTCGGGCTTGACCGCGACCTTGACCAGGGTGACGTGCATGACCTTCCTCCGGCAGCGGGGCCCGGCCGGAATCTTGGGCGCCGGCCGGCGTCGCCGTCAAGGGAAACCGAGCGGCGGTTTGTCGGGCCGGGCGGGTTTGTGTAGGCTCTCGACGTTCCGTTCGGTCCCGCTCCGTCATTCGTCCCGATGCGTCCGCCGCCATGAAGCTCGCCGATTTCGACTTCGATCTTCCGCCCGCCGCGATCGCCCAGCGGCCGGTGGTCCCGCGCGACGCCGCCCGCCTGCTCGACGTCGGCGAGACCCTCGCCGACCGCCGGGTGCGCGACCTGCCGCGGCTCCTGCGGCCGGGCGATCTCCTGGTATGCAACGATACCAGGGTGATCCCGGCGCGGCTCCACGGCCGGCGCGGCGAGGCGGCGATCGAGGCGACCCTGGTCGAGGAGATCGCCCCCGGCCGCTGGCGCGCGTTCGCCCGGCCGGCGCGGCGGTTGAAACCCGGCCAGACGATCCGCTTCGCCCCCGACTTCGCCGCCACCGTCGAAACCCGGCACGAGGACGGTGCGCTGACGCTGGCGTTCGACCGGCAGGGAGCGGCGCTGGCGGCGGCGCTGGATGCGTTCGGGACGATGCCGGTCCCCCCCTACATCAAGCGCGCCCGCGGCAGGGACGCGCGCGACCGCACCGACTATCAGACGGTGTTCGCGACGCGGCCCGGCGCGATCGCGGCGCCGACCGCCGGCCTGCACTTCACGCCCGAGTTGCTGGCGGCCCTCGACGCCGCCGGGATCGGGCGGACGACCCTGACCCTGCACGTCGGCGCCGGCACCTTCCTGCCGGTCAAGACCGACCGCATCGAGGACCACGCCATGCATCCGGAACGGGGCGAGATCGGCGCCGCCGCCGCCGCCGCGATCGCCGCCGCCCGCGCCGCCGGCGGGCGGGTGGTGGCGGTCGGCACCACCTCGCTGCGACTGCTGGAGACGGCCGCCGACGCCGACGGCACCGTGCCGCCGTTCGCCGGTGAAACCCGGCTGTTCATCACCCCCGGCTACCGGTTCCGCGTCGTCGATCTGCTGCTCACGAACTTCCATCTGCCGCGATCGACGCTGTTCGTGCTGGTGTCCGCCTTCGCCGGCCGCGCACGGATGCGGATGGCCTACGCCCACGCGATCGCCGCCGGCTATCGCTTCTACTCCTACGGCGACTGCTGCCTGTTGCGGCGCGGCGGCGACGGCCGAACCCCGTGAACGGCCTCCGCTTCCGACTGCTGGCGGCAGACGGCGTCGCCCGCCGCGGCTGCCTCGAGACCGCCCACGGCGGCATCGACACCCCGGCGTTCATGCCGGTCGGCACCGCGGCGACGGTCAAGGCGGTGATGCCCGGGACGGTGGCGTCGACCGGCGCGCGGATGATCCTCGCCAACACCTACCATCTGATGCTGCGCCCGGGCGCCGAGCGGATCGAGCGCCTCGGCGGACTGCACCGGTTCATGAACTGGAACGGCGCCATCCTCACCGATTCCGGCGGCTTCCAGGTGATGTCGCTGAGCGCGCTGCGCACCATCGACGAGGACGGGGTCGACTTCCGCTCGCACATCGACGGCAGTCGCCACCGGCTGACGCCGGAACGGGCGGTCGCCATCCAGCACCGGCTGGGCGCCGACATCACGATGGTGCTCGACGAGTGCACGCCGTTTCCCGCCGCGCCCGCCACCGCCGCCCTGTCGATGCGGCGGTCGATGCGCTGGGCGGAGCGGTCGAAGGCGGCCTTCGTCGCCCGGCCCGGCCACGGCCTGTTCGGAATCGTGCAGGGCGGGGTCCACGCGGAACTGCGCGGGGAATCGGCGGCGGCGCTGACCGCGATCGGCTTCGACGGCTATGCGGTCGGCGGCCTCGCCGTCGGCGAGGGCCGCGAGACGATGTTCGACGTGCTGGCGGCGACGGTGCCGCTGCTGCCGGCCGACCGGCCGCGCTATCTGATGGGCGTCGGCAAGCCCGCCGACCTGGTCGGCGCGGTCGCGCGCGGCGTCGACATGTTCGACTGCGTGCTGCCGACCCGGTCCGGCCGCACCGACCAAGCGTTCACCCGCTACGGGCCGGTCAACCTCCGCAACGCCCGCCACGCCGACGATCCGCGCCCGCTGGACGACAGCCTGGAGTGTCCCGCCAGCCGCGACTACAGCCGCGCCTATCTCCACCATCTTGCGCGGTCGCGGGAAATCCTCGGCGCGATGCTGCTGACCTGGCACAATCTGTACTACTATCAGCACCTGATGGCGCGGATGCGCGAGGCGATCGCCGAGCGCCGGTTCGCGGCGTTCGCGGCGGCGTTCGCGGCCGAACAGGCACGGGGCGACATCGAACCGGCGTGAGACCCGATGCACGATCGAGGAGATCCGACCGTGACGGCACCACCGGAGCCGATCCAGCCCGGCATCGCGGGCGGGGCTGCAACCGAGGTCAAGGAACGGATCCGCCGCGCGGCCGTCGACGTCGGCTTCGACGCGGTCGGCTTCGGTGTCGCCGAGGGCGATCGCGAGGATGCCGACCATCTCGCCGCCTACCTCGCTGACGGCCGCCACGGCGAAATGACGTGGATGGAGACCACCGCCGCGCGCCGCGCCGACCCCCGGGCGCTGTGGCCGGACGCCCGCACCATCGTCGCCCTCGGCGTCAACTACGGACCGGTGGACGACCCGCTGGCAACTCTCGATCGCGGCGATCGCGGCACCATCAGCGTCTACGCCCGCGGCCGCGACTACCATGAGGTGGTCAAGAAGCGCCTGAAACGGCTCGGGCGCTGGATGGCCGAAACGTTCGCCTGCGGGGTCAAGGTGTTCGTCGACACCGCCCCGGTGATGGAGAAGCCGGTGGCGATGCGGGCCGGGCTGGGCTGGATCGGCAAGCACACCAACCTGGTGTCGCGTCACTTCGGCTCGTGGCTGTTTCTCGGCGAGGTGTTCACCACCCTGGCGCTGCCGGCGGATGCCGCCGAGACCGATCACTGCGGCACCTGCGACCGCTGCCTGCGCGCCTGCCCGACCGGCGCCCTCCCCGCCCCCTACCGGATCGATCCGCGCCGCTGCATCTCCTATCTGACCATCGAGCATCGGGGCACGATCGACGACGCGCTCGCGCCGGCGATGGGCAATCGCGTCTACGGCTGCGACGACTGCCTGGCGGTCTGCCCGTGGAACCGGTTCGCAACACCGTCGCCGCACCCGGCGTTCGCGCCCCGGCCGCCGATGACGGCCGCGCCGCTGGCCGAACTGGCCGACCTCGACGACGCGTCGTTCCGGGCGAGGTTCACCGGCTCGGCGATCAAGCGGAGCGGCCGCGACCGGCTGGTTCGCAACGCCTTGGTCGCGATCGGCAACAGTCGCCAGCGCACGCTCGCCCTCGCCGCGCAGCGACGATGCGATGATGCGGCGGCGGAGGTGCGCGACGCCGCCCGACGCGCTACTGCACGGCTCGACGCAGAAGGATCGTGACGCCGGCCTACTTGGTGGCCAGCGCCCGCGCCAACTGGCTCAACGCCTCGCGATGCCGATCGGAGGAGATCTGCGTGAAATTGCGCGCCAACTCCAGGCACATGCGTTGGCGGCTCGACAGCTCGCCCTCGCTGGGCTCGCCTTCCAGGCCTTCGAAGAAATGTCCGACCGGAACCCGAAGCACCCGGGCGATGTCGTATAGCCGCCCGGCAGAAATGCGATTGATGCCGCGCTCGTATTTGTGCGCCTGCTGATAGGTGACGCCGATCATCTGAGCCATCTGTTGCTGGCTGAGACCCATCATCACCCGCCGTTCGCGGATGCGATTGCCGACGTGACGGTCGACATCGGCGTCACGGCTGGAGGTCTGCACCAAATCGTCGAAGGGTGCCATGTTTTCCACTCTCCCTAGCTCTCAGGCACTTGCGCCCTAGTCGTTGTTGTTGAGGCGAAACGCTGTTGGGGGACACGACCGAGGACCCTCCCTTGGTTTCGGGATGGCGGCGGAACCCGACACCGATCCGGCGAACGTGTGCGCCGCTTTCGCCGCATCGATGCACTTCCGGGCGGCAGCCCTTTTCGATCGGCGGCCGAATCCCAAACAGAAAGAAGCATAGCACCGTTTTCGTGCAAACTACAGGGCTAGTTAGAATGCACGATAATGCAGTGTATTTTTGGGCGGGGGCGCACGAGAGGCGCCGGCTGGACGACGGTCGTCAGCGCGCCCGGCGCTGAGCCGTCAGGGCGTCGAGTTGTTTTTGCATGTCGTTGACGCGGGTCCGCAGCTCGTTGATCTGTTCCTCGGCCACCGAGGATGTCTCGCCGCCGCCCCTGGCGTCCTGCACGTCCTCCTGCTCTTGGAGCTGAAACGGCGTGAACAGGCGCATCGCATGTTCGAAGATGGCCAGCTGATGCTTGCTCATCTCCTCGATCTGACCGAACGGGACCAAGCCATCGAATGTGTTGCCGAGGTAGCTCCTGAACTGTTCCTGGTTGTGGGCGAACAGCTGCATCGTGTGTTCGAGGTAGCGGGGGATGATCACTTGCAGGCTGTCGCCGTAGAAACTGATCAGGTGCCTGAGGAAGCTGACCGGCAACATGGACTGCCCCTCGGCCTCTTTCTCGACGATGATGTGGGTCAGCACCGAGCGGGTGATGTCCTCGCCGGTCTTCGCATCATAGACCGCGAACTGCGCCCCCGTCTTGACCAGCCGCGCCAGGTAGTCGAGCGTCACATAACAACTCGTCGCCGTGTTGTACAGCCGGCGATTCGCGTACTTCTTGATCGTGATCAGACCTTGTTCGGCGCTTCGTGCCGAAGCTCCTTCGGATTGTTCACTCATCCTCGATCGCCCTTACCGGTTTCCGGAACAACGGGCTGCCCATAATCGATTATCGGGCAAAACATGCTGCGATGCAATAACCTCGGTTCCGCATCCGCCGCCGACGGCAGTCGTCCATTCGTCGTGAGGGAGGTCCCGGGGCGAGCGATGCTCCGGCATGCTCGCCTTGACACCGCCGACGTCGACTGCCACGTTTCCCTCCCACACCGAAATACAAAGGAAGATTTCGCGGCGAGACGGCAGCGTCCGGACGCGTGGCGACATAACGGGTTCGGCTTCAAAGGACACAAGGAAATGGCGATCAAGGACGTGGTTATGGTGAGTGCGGCTCGCACCGCCATCGGCAAGTTCATGGGCACCCTCAAGGACGTCAAGGCGCGCGATCTGGCGATCACCGTGGGCAAGGCGGCGATCGAACGATCGGGCGTGCCGGCGGAGGACATCGACGAGATCACCATGGGCCAGCTGTACACCGCGCTGCAAGGCTCGCTGCCGGCGCGACAGGTCGGCATGCGCCTCGGCCTGCCGGCCCGCAGCAGCGCGGTCTCGGTCAACCAGAACTGCACCTCCGGCATGCGCGCGCTGGAGATCGCCGCCCACAACATCATGCTCGGCCAGACGGAAATCGGCCTCGTCGTCGGCGTCGAGAGCATGACCAACGCCCCCTACCTGCTGCCGAACGCGCGCATGGGCTACCGCATGAACGCGGGCACCATCGAAGACCACATGATCCACGACGGCCTGTTCGACGAGCTGGTGCCCGGCCACATGGGCCTGACCGCCGAGAACGTCGCCGAGAAGTACGGCATCACCCGCCGCGAATGCGACGAGCTGGCGTTGACGAGCCACACCCGGGCCCGCGAAGCGATCGACGGCGGCCGCTTCCAGCGCGAGATCGTGCCCGTCCAGCTGCCCGGCAGGAAGGGGCAGAACTTCGTCTTCGATACCGACGAGCATCTGATCCGCGACGCCAGCATGGAGACGATGAGCAAACTCCGACCGGCCTTCAAGCCGGATGGCGTCACCACCGCGGCGAACGCGTCCGGGATCAACGACGGTGCCGCCGCGGCGGTGATCATGTCCGCCGACAAGGCCAAGGCATTGGGCGTCAAACCGCTGATGAAGCTGGTGGGCATCACCAACCAGGGGGTGGCGCCGGACGTGATGGGGCTCGGGCCGGCCGTCGCGATCCCGAAATGCCTCCGCCAGGCCGGGCTCAAGTTCGAGGACATCGAGTACTGGGAGATCAACGAGGCCTTCGCCGCCCAGTGGCTGGGGGTCGGCCGGATGCTGGAGCAGGACTTCGGCATGAAGCTGGAGATGGACAAGGTCAACCGCAACGGGTCGGGGATCGCCCTCGGGCACCCGGTCGGATGCACGGGGCTGCGCATCATCGTCACCCTCTACCACGAGATGGAGCGGACCGGCGCGACGCTGGGCGGGGCGTCGCTCTGCGTCGGCGGCGGGCCCGCGATGGCCTCGTTGTGGAGCCGGGACGTCTAGCCGAGCGCATTCCCGCACGCCCCCCGCCCGGCCGCCGGCGGACGCCGGCCGGCCGGGTGTGGTCGGTTGGATGGGACCTGGGCCAAGCCGGCGCGAATCGCGGTCCGGCGCCGATTCTCGGCGCTGGAATTGCCGTTCCGATGCGTGTACGTTGCCGGTGTCCGGAGTTGGCGTCGGCAACGATCGGCCATTGCGGACGTGCGAGTCCAAGGCATCTCGCCGCGCATCGCGACAATGCGTTCGGCGGCTTGGCCGGCAAGGGCGGGTCGCGGGGCGGGGGGATCGAGCGTGCCTCAGTCAGGAGGGGATGGACGATGGCTACCAAGAAAGAATTCGCCAAGGAACTGCATGCGCTCATCGAACGCTACAGCGGGGCCGGCGTTGACCCAGCGGACCTCGCCAATGAACTGCAAGACCAGGTCAATGTCTTCATTGGCCAGCACAATCTCGAGTACGAACTCTATTACCGGCAGAAGTGAGTTTCGGCCGTCGCGGCGTCGTCTCGCCGCCCCGGTGATGCACCCCCACGTCAAACCACACGTCCCCAGCAGGCGCGCGACCGCGAAGCTGGGCCTGGAAGAGAGGAGACACCCATGACCGACATCGTCATCGCCGGCGGCGCCCGGACGCCCATCGGAACGTTCAACGGCAAGCTGTCGAACCTGCCGCCGACCGAGCTCGCGGTCATCGCCGTCAAGGAAGCACTCAAGCGGGCCAAGACCGAGGCCGGCGAGGTCCAGGAGGTGATCATGGGCATCGTGCTGAGCGGCAACACCGGCGCCGGCCCGGCGCGCCAGGTCTGCATCAACGCCGGCATCTCCCAAGACAGCACCGCTTATGCCATCAACCAGCTCTGCGCCTCGGGCATGCGGGCGATCGCCGAGGGCTTCAAGTCGGTCAAACTCGGCGACAGCGAAGTGGTAGTCGCCGGCGGCATGGAGAGCATGAGCTGGGCGCCGCATATCGCCAACATGCGGGGCGGCTATAAGATGGGCCCGGTGAAGTTCGAGGACAGCATGCTGCGCGACGGGCTGATCGATCCGTTCGGCCAGTACCACATGGGCAACACTGCCGAGAACGTCGCCAAGAAGTGGCAGATCACCCGCGCCGATCAGGATGCGTTCGCGGTCAAGTCGCAGAACAAGTGCGAAGCCGCGCAGAAATCCGGGCGCTTCAACGACGAGATCATCCCCGTCGTCATCAAGGGCCGCAAGGGTGATGTCGTCGTCGACACCGACGAGCACCCGACCCACGGCACGACGATGGAGTCGGTCGGCAAGCTGCGTCCGGCCTTCGACAAGGACGGCACGGTGACCGCCGCCAACGCCTCCGGCATCAACGACGGCGCCGCGGCGGTGATCCTGATGAGCGCCCAGAACGCCGCCAAGCGCGGCATCCAGCCGCTCGGGCGGATCGTGTCGTGGGCGACCGCCGGCGTCGATCCGGCGATCATGGGCACCGGCCCGATCCCGGCCAGCCGCAAGGCCCTCGAGCGCGCCGGCTGGACCATCGACGATCTCGACCTGATCGAGGCCAACGAGGCCTTCGCCGCCCAGGCGATCGCCGTCAACCGCGAGATGGGCTGGGATCTCGTCAACGTCAACGTCAACGGCGGCGCCATCGCGCTCGGCCATCCGATCGGGGCGTCGGGCTGCCGGGTCATCATCACCCTGCTCCACGAGATGATCAAACGCAACGCCAAGAAGGGGCTGGCGACGGCGTGTGTCGGCGGTGGCATGGGCATCGCGATGTGCGTCGAACGCGACTAGCGCCGCGGCGCGGAAACGACGATGACGGGCCGCCGCGGGGCGGCCCGTTTCGTTTTTGCGCCTGCGAGAACGCGCTTTATCTCGGCGGCGAAAGCGATTAAACCTGAAAAGTCTATTGGATTAGCGCTGGACACCCTGAATCAACAATCGGGGCCGGGCGTACGCGGTGGCGAATCGCCGGCCGCCGGGACGGCCGCCCCACATTGGGGGATTTCTGACATGGCTATCAACACGGTTGGCATCATCGGCTGCGGAACCATGGGGCTGGGGATGGCGCACGTGTGCGCCCAAGCCGGCTGCGAGGTCATCGCCGTCAAGGCGACCCCGGGGCCGACCGACAAGGCCCAGGCGAGCCTCGACAAGAGCCTGGCGCGGATCGTCGAACGCGGCAAGATGGATGCCGCCGAGAAGGACGCGGTCATGGGCCGGATCACCTTCACCGACAAGGAGCCGGCGGTCGCCGATTGCGACCTGATGATCGAGTCGGTCATCGAGGATCTGGCGACCAAGAAGGAGCTGTTCAAGCGCCTCGAGGCGATCTGCCGCGAGGACGCGCTGCTGACCAGCAACACCTCGACGCTGTCGGTGACGGCGATGATGGCGGTCTGCAAGAGGCGCGACCGGGTCGCCGGGCTGCACTTCTTCAATCCGGCACCGGTGATGAAACTGGTGGAGATCATCCACGCGTTCGAAACGTCCGACAAGACCGTGCAGAAGCTCGAAAGGTTCTGCAAGAAGATCGGCAAGGACCCGGTGATCGTCCAGGATACCACCGGCTTCATCGTCAACCGGCTGCTGACCCCGTACATGCTGAACGCCATCCGGATGCTGGAACGGGGCACCGGCACCATCGAAAGCATTGACCACGCGATGATGTCCGGCGCCGGCCATCCGATGGGGCCGTTCCAACTCGCCGACTACATCGGCCTCGACGTTGTCGAGGCGATGTCGATGAACATCTTTCAGGATGTCCGCCACGAGCATCATGCGCCGCCGCACACCCTCACCCGCCTCGTTCAGCTCGGCTATCTCGGCCGCAAGACGGGCAAGGGCTTCTACGACTATTCGAAGAAACCGCCGGTGCAGAATCCGCAGCTGTCGCGGCCGGTCATCTAGCCGCGGGGCCGCGGCGTCCCGTTTCGCCGACCGGCGAACGCCTCCCGGTCCGATCGCGCCGGCTCGGGAGGCCCCCTCCAGGTCCCGGGACGACGCGCCCGCAACCGTCCGATCGCGGGAGGTTGCCCCCGTCGACGTCCGGTGCTAGTGATGGCGCCGCGGTGGCGGGGCGCTCCCGGCACCGGTGCCGCCGGCAAATGCGGAGCGGCGGCAGGATCGTGCCGGCCCCTCGTCGGTATCGTCCATGCTGCGCTGCGGCATATAGACACCGTTAAGTTTTGTCTGCTATTGGATCCCGACCCGCAGCATCCCCCCGCACCCATCAGACATCCGGATCGGCAATGGATCATCTCGACGCTCTCGAAAGCAAAACCATCTACATCTTCCGGGAGGCCTTCAACCGCATCGACAAGCTCGCCATGCTGTGGTCCCTCGGCAAGGACTCCAACGCCATGCTGTGGATGGCCCGCAAGGCGTTCTTCGGCTTCGTCCCGTTCCCGCTGGTCCACATCGACACCGAGAAGAAGTTCCCCGAGATGTACGCGTTCCGGGAACGCTATACCAAGGAGTGGAACCTGGATCTGCGGGTCGGCTATTGCCCGCCGGTCGAGGAGATGGACCCGACGCTGCCCCCGGCGGCCCGCTCGGCGGCACGCAAGACCGCCGGACTGAACGCGATGCTGGCGAAGGAGGGATTCACCGGGATCGTCGCCGGGATCCGCCGCGACGAGGAGGGGACGCGGGCCAAGGAACGGGTGTTCAGCCCCCGCGGCACCCACAACAAGTGGGACTTCCGCGACCAGCCGCCGGAGTTCTGGGACCAGTTCAAGACCGATTTCCCGCCGGGCACGCATGTCCGCGTCCATCCCATCCTGCACTGGACCGAGATCGACATCTGGCGTTACACCCGGCGGGAGGGAATTCCGCTGGTCGATCTCTATTTCGCCCGCAACGGCAAGCGCTACCGCTCCCTCGGCGACAAGGACATCACCTTCCCCGTCGACAGCACCGCCACCACCATCGACGAGGTGATCGCCGAGCTGCAGGAAACCAAGGTCGCAGAGCGGTCCGGGCGGGCCATGGACCACGAGAGCGAAGACGCATTCGAGCGCCTGCGGGCCGAAGGATACATGTGAACGGATACATGTGAATGGATAGCAGCGATATGAACGACTCCTTCGTCTCCGCCGTCCAGTCGAGCCTGCCGTTGAAGATCGTCATCGTCGGCCACGTCGACCACGGCAAGTCGACGCTGATCGGCCGCTTGTTCCACGACACCGGCTCGCTGCCCGACGGCAAGGCGGAGGCGATCCGGACGATGTGCGAACGGCGCGGCATGCCGTTCGAGTGGGCGTTCCTGATGGACGCGCTGAAAGCTGAGCGCGACCAGGGCGTCACCATCGACGTCTCCCACATCCACTTCCGCACCGCCCTGCGGGAGTACGTGCTGATCGACGCCCCCGGCCATCGCGAGTTCCTCAAGAACATGGTCACCGGCGCGGCGCAGGCCGACGCGGCGGTGCTGGTCGTCGACGCCAAGGACGGAGTCCAGGAGCAGACCCGCCGCCACGCCTACCTGCTGCATCTGCTCGGCATCCAGCAGGTGGTGGTGGCGGTCAACAAGATGGACATGGTCGACTTCTCGGAGTCCCGTTTCCAGCAGGTGTCGACCGAGGTGCGGGACTACCTCGCCGACCTCGGCATCGACCTCCAGCATACGCTGCTGGTGCCGGTCTCCGCCCGCGACGGCGACAACATCGTCGCCCCGTCGACGCGGATGCCGTGGTACGAAGGCGTCACCCTGGCGGCGTCGCTGGACGACTTCCAGCCCCCCGTCCCCTCGCTGCAGCTGCCGCTGCGGTTCCCGATCCAGGACGTCTACAAGTTCGACGAACGGCGGATCTTCGCCGGCCGCATCGAGAGCGGCCATCTCAACGTCGGTGACACGCTGCTGTTCTCGCCGTCGAACAAGACCGCCCGGGTGGCGTCGATCGAGACCTGGGGCGCGGAGCTGCCGGTGATGGCGGTGCGCGCCGGCCAGTCGGTCGGCGTCACCCTCGACGAGCAGCTGTTCGTCGAACGCGGCGAAATGGCGAGCCTGGTCTCGAACCCGCCGATGCTCTCCAACGTGTTCCGCGGCCGGCTGTTCTGGCTCGGGCGCAAACCGCTGGTGGTCGGCAACCGCTACAAGCTCAAGCTGTGTACCGCCGAGTTCCAGGTCGATGTCGAGAAGATCGAACGGGTGATCGACGTCAAGGATCTCGGCACCAGCCCGTCCGAGCAGGTGGAACGCAACGCGGTCGCCGAGGTGGTGCTGCGCTCGCGCGGCCAGATGGCCCTCGATCCGTTCGACGCCAACATGGTCACCGGCCGCTTCGTCCTCGTCGAGGATTTCGACATCGTCGGCGGCGGCCTGATCAGCATGGACGGCTACGCCGACCAGCGGCCGGCCCAGACCGTGCGGTCGACCAACATCTTCAGGGTCGAGCACCGGGTGTCGGCCGAGGACCGCTGGCATGCCAACGGTCACAAGGGCGGCGTTCTGTGGATGACCGGACTGTCGGGAGCCGGCAAGTCGACGCTGGCGTTCTCGCTGGAGCAGTACCTGTTCCGCAAGGGCTACCAGGTCTACGTGCTCGACGGCGACAACATCCGCCACGGGCTGTGCGCCGATCTCGGCTTCTCGCCGGAAGATCGCGTCGAGAACATCCGCCGGGTGGGCAACGCGGCGGCGCTGTTCGCCCGCGCCGGGTTCCTGGTGATCACCGCGTTCATTTCGCCCTACCGCACCGACCGCGATCGGGTGCGCACGATGGCCCCCGAGATGTTCCACGAGATCCACATCCATGCCAACCTCGACGTCTGCGAACGCCGCGACCCGAAGGGGCTCTACCTCAAGGCGCGCAAGGGCGAGATCCCCGAGTTCACCGGCGTCTCCGCCCCCTACGAGGCGCCGCTGCGACCGCAACTGCGCATCGACACCGCCGCCCACAATCCGGAGGAGTGCCTGGCGATCCTCTCCGACTACGTGTCGAAGAACTTCGCCCTGACCAAACGATGACGGCCGGGCGATGGAGGGCACCGTCCATCCGGTGATTCTGTCGGGAGGGGTCGGGACCCGCCTGTGGCCGATGTCGCGGGTGTTGCAGCCGAAGCAGCTGCTGCCGCTGACCACCGACCGCAGCATGCTCCAGGAGACGGTCGCTCGGGTCGCCGGCCCCGGATACGCCGCCCCGACGATCGTCTGCAACCGAGAACACCGGTTCGTCATCGCCGAACAGATGCGCGAACTGGGGGTGACGCCGGCGGCGATCATCCTCGAACCGGTGGGCCGCAACACCGCACCGGCGGTGACCGTCGCCGCGCTGCGACTGGCGGCCGTCGATCCGGAGGCGATCATGCTGGTGCTGCCGTCCGACCACGTCGTCGGCGATGCCGGCCGTTTCGACCGGGCGATCGCGACGGCGGTGATGGCCGCCCGCCGCGACGCCCTGATCACCTTCGGCATCCCGCCGACCGGCCCCGAGACCGGATACGGCTACATCGAGCGCGGCGCGCCGTGGGACGACCTTCCCGGGGTCTATCGGATCGAGCGCTTCGTCGAGAAGCCCGATGCGGCGGTGGCGGCGGCGTTCGCGGCCGACCGGCGCTACGCCTGGAACAGCGGGATGTTCGTCTTCGCCGTCGCCAGTTTTCTCGACGAGGTGACCCGGTTGAAGCCGGACCTCGTCGCGGGGTGCCGGCAGGCCCTGGGGCAGGCGGTCACCGATCTCGATTTCCTGCGCCTCGACGACGAGGCGTTCGCCGCCATCGAGTCGATCTCCGTCGACTATGCGGTGATGGAAGGTACCGCGAAAGGTGCCGTACTGCCGGCAGACATCGGCTGGAGTGACGTCGGTTCGTGGTCGATGCTGTGGGAGATCGGCGACCACGACCCCGACGGCAACGTGGTGGTGGGCGATGTGATGACGCTGGACGTCCGCAACTCCTACCTCCGCAGCGACGGCCGCCTGGTCGCCGCCATCGGGGTCGAAAACCTGGTCGTCGTCGCCACCGACGATACCGTTCTCATCGTTCCCCGCGAACGGTCCCAGGACGTCAAGCGGATCGTCGCGGAGATCGAAGCGAACGGGCGCACGGAGCACTACGTCCACACCCGGGTCTTCCGCCCGTGGGGATGGTTCCGTTCGATCCACGACGGCCCCCGCTTCCAGGTCAAGGAGATCGTCGTCCAGCCCGGCCATCGGCTGAGCCGGCAGATCCACTATCACCGGGCCGAACACTGGGTGGTGGTGAGCGGGACCGCCCGCGTCTCGCGGGAGGACGACACTTTCCTGCTCACCGAGGACCAGTCGACCTACATCCCCCACAACGTCAGGCATTCGCTCGAGAATCCGGGCAAGATCCCGCTCCGGATGATCGAGGTTCAATCGGGCAGCTACCTCGGCGAGGACGACGTCGTCCGCCTCGAGGACCCCTACGGCCGCGCCGCCGTCGAGCCGTCCCGCCCCCGGCGGCGATAGCGCCGCACCGCCGGCGGCCTCCCGGTCAGGCGGGAACCGTCTCCCGCATCGACCGGCGGCCGGCGAACCCCTCGAACCATTGCGCCAGCGCCGCCCGGCCGTCGCGCCAGCGATCGCCGGGAAAGCGGAAGTCCAGCCAGCCGAGCGCGCAACCGATGGCGACGTGACCGATGGTGATCGCGCCGTCGAGGGCGCGCGCTTCCTCCTCCAGCGCATCGAGCCCGCGCCCGACGACCGCCGTCTGCCTCGCCGCCCAGGACGCCGAGCGTTCGCCTTCCGGGCGCAACTCCTCGAGGCGCCTTGCGACGCCCGCATCCAGCACCCCGTCCGCCAGCGCCTGGCGGCGGAGCGCCGTCCATCGCGGCCCCCCCGCCGACGGGAACAGCGTCAAGCCGTCGTGCAGCGTGTCGAGATACTCACAGATCACCGGTGAGTCGTAGAGCGCCTCGCCACCGTCGGTGATCAGGGTCGGCACCTTGCCGAGCGGGTTGTCGGCGGTGATCCCGGTGGAAGGGCTCCACACGTCGGTGGGAATCCGCTCGATATGCCTGTCCAAACCGGTCTCGATGGCCAGCACCGTGACCTTGCGGACGAACGGCGACGTGGGCGAGTAGTACAGCTTCATGGCACCCCCCTCAGAAGGCATCCTTTCGCCGACGGATCTCGGCGAACACGGCAACGTCGTCGCGCCCGACGAGCCCGGCTCCCCGTTTCAGGTCCTCGGCGTCGGCCCGCAGGAAAGGGTTTGTCGCCCGCTCTTCAGCCATCGTCGAGGGTACGGTCGGCCGGCCGGCGGCGCGCAGGGCGCGGACCTTCGCGGCCCTTGCGGACAGCGCGTCGTTGTCCGGCTCGACCGTGAGCGCGAACGCGGCGTTGTTCTGGGTGTACTCGTGGGCGCAGTAGACGAGGGTGTCGTCGGGAAGGGCACGCAGCTTCTCCAAACTGGACCACATCTGGGCCGCCGTGCCCTCGAACAGACGGCCGCAGCCGAGCGCGAACAGGGTATCGCCGCAGAACAGCGTCCGCGCCTCCTCGAACCAATAGGCGATATGGCCGACAGTGTGTCCGGAGATCTCGAGGACGGTGGCCTTGCTGCGGCCGACAGCGACCTCGTCGCCCTCGCCGATGCCGACGTCGAGACCGGGAATCCGGTGGGCGTCGGCGCGGTTGCCGACGATCGTGCACCCGGTCGCCGACTTGAGGTCCAGGTTGCCGCCGATATGATCGTGGTGGTGGTGGGTGTTGAGGATCATCGTCAGCGACCAGCCGAGTCGATCGAGGGCCGCCAGCACGGGCCCGGCGACCGCCGGATCGACGGCGGCACAGGCACCGGTATCCGCGTCGCGGGCGAGATAGACGTAGTTGTCGACCAGAACCGGGATCTGATGGACTTCGAGCCTAGGCATGAGCCGATCCGCCAATCGTGAGCGATAAACTACCACCTGCGCGGCCGCGTGCGCTACAGTCGAGGTGAGATGTGGAATGACGCCGTTGGTTTGAGAGACTTCTACGCCTCCCCGCTCGGCCGCGTCGCCAAACGGATGATCGGCGAGCGGATTCGTGCCCTGTGGCCGGACGTGCGCGGCCTCAACGTGCTGGGCCTCGGTTACGCGACGCCCTTTCTCGGCACCTTCCGCGCCGAGGCGCAGCGGGTGGTGGCGCTGATGCCGGCCGGACAGGGGGGGTTGAACTGGCCGGCGGAGGGCGGAGGCCTGACGGCGCTGGCCGACGAGACGCTGTTGCCGTTTCCGGATCGGTTCATGGATCGGATCCTGTTGGTGCATGCGGTCGAGTCCGCCGACCGGGTGCGCCCGATGATGCGGGAGCTGTGGCGCATCCTCGCCGACGGCGGCCGGCTCCTGGTGGTGGTGTCCAACCGGCACGGGCTGTGGGCGCGCACGGAGCGAACGCCGTTCGGGCACGGCCGGCCCTACACCCCGGCCCAGCTCGCCGGGGGCCTGCGCGAGAGCCTGTTCACGCCCTACCAGTCGAGCACGGCGCTGTTCGTGCCGCCGATCCGCTCGCGCATGCTGCTGTCGTCCGCCACCGCCTGGGAGAACCTCGGCCAGCGCTGGTTTCCGACCTTCGCCGGCGTCATCCTCTTCGAGGCGACCAAGCAGCTCTACGCCGGCCACGCCGTCTTCGCCGAAGCGAAGCGAGAGCGCTTCGCCGCCGTGGCGTCCCGCTGACCGGTCCGGGCGGCAGGGATGCCGAACCGGCCGATCAGGTGCGGAGCAGGAACACCGCCTGCTCGCCGAGCACGTTGACGAGGAACAGGTTGCCGCCGAAGCGCCGCGGCACGCCGTCGCGATCGAGCGAGAAGCTGCGCTCGATCGTGACCCGCATCTCCTTGCACAGGATCACGAAGTCGCGGATGGTGCAGAGGTGGATGTTGGGGGTGTCATACCATTGGTACGGCAGCGTCGGGTTGACCGGCATCCGACCGGTGACGAGCAGATGCCATCGCAGCCGCCAATGGGCGAAATTGGGCAGCGACACGATGGCGCGGCGGCCGACCCGCAGCAGCTGCTGCAGGATCACCCGCGGGGCCCGCATCGCCTGCAGCGTCTGGCTCAGCACCACGTAGTCGAACGCGCGGTCGGGATAGTCGTTGAGATCGGTCTCGGCATCGCCCTGGATCACCGACAGCCCGGCGCTGACGCAGGCGTTGACGCCGCCCGTGCTGAGCTCGATGCCGCGACCGTCGATGCCCTTCGCGTCGACCAGGTAGGCGAGCAGGGCACCGTCGCCACAGCCGACGTCGAGCACCCGCGACTCCGGTTCGATCATGTCCGCGATCAGCTTGAGATCCGGGCGCAGCGCCCGGGGGCGGCGTGTGGTCATTCGCCCGAGGTCTTCATTGGCAACCCGCGGTGCTGGTCGGCACCGGCGAGGAATCCGCTCAGCACCCGATGGAACTCGGGTTCGTCGAGCAGGAAGGCGTCGTGCCCGCCGGTGGAGACGATCTCGGCGAAGCTGACGTTGGCCGCCACCCCGTTCAAAGCGTGCACGATGCGGCGGCTCTCTGCGGTCGGATACAGCCAATCGCTGGTGAACGAGATCACGCAGAAGCGGACCGTGGTCCCGACGAACGCCTGGGCGAGCACGCCACCGGTGCGCGCCGCGATGTCGAAGTAGTCCATCGCCCGGGTGATGTAGAGGTAGGAATTGGCATCGAAGCGTTCGACGAACGTGATCCCCTGGTGGCGGAGATAGCTCTCGATCTGGAAGTCGGCATCGAACCCGTAGGTGACGCCGGTGCGGTTCTGCAGGCGGCGGCCGAACTTCTCATGAAGCTTCGGTTCCGACAGGTAGGTGATGTGGGCCGCCATCCGCGCCACCGCCAACCCCCGGTGGGGGCGTTTACCGTAGCGCCAGTATTCGCCGCCGCACCAGTCGGGATCGGCCATGATCGCCTGCCGCCCGACCTCGTGAAAGGCGATGTTCTGCGCGCTGTGGTAGGCGGCGGTGGCGATCGGCACCGCCGCGAACACCCGCTCCGGGAACAGCGCCGCCCACTCCAGGACCTGCATGCCGCCCATCGAGCCGCCGACGACCGCGAAAAGCCGGTCGATGCCGAGGTGATCGAGCAGCATCGCCTGGGCGCGCACCATGTCGGCGATGGTGATCACCGGAAACGACAACCCCCACGGCTCGCCGGTCGCGGGATCGATCTCGCTCGGTCCGGCCGAGCCCATGCACCCGCCGAGAACGTTGACGCACAGCACGAAGAAGCGGTCGGTGTCGAGCGGCTTGCCGGGGCCGACCATCATCTCCCACCAGCCCGGCTTGCCGGTGACGGGATGGATCTCGGCCATGAACTGGTCCCCGGTCAGCGCATGGCAGACGAGAACGGCGTTGGACCGGTCCGCATTCAGCCGGCCGTAGGCCTGGTAGGCGACGGGGAATTCGGCCAGCTCGACGCCGCAGTCGAGCCTGAGCGGCCGGTCCCGCCCCAGGAACAGGCGATGACCGGGCAACGCGAAGTCGGCCGAACCGCCGACGGAAACCAACTCCTTCGGTAGGATCATCGACGGGACTACCCGTATGAGTTGCGTTCGCGCGATACCCTTAGCTAGGGATTGTGCCCGGCGGTGTCAATGTTTTCTTTGCTTTTGGACGTGGTTGTCATTATCAGTGGGCGACTTTTCGGGGGCTCCTCTCCGAGACGCGGGATGGCATTTCCGGACGACAGTATGGCTGGCGAGACAACGCTGGACGCCGTGCGGCAGGCGATCGATTCGATCGACGATGCCATCCAGGACCTCATTGTCCGGCGGACCGAGCTGGTGGAAGACGTCCGCCGCCTGAAAGAGGACTGGCGGGTGAAGATCCAGCCCTCGCGGGAGGCGGAGATCGTCTACCGGCTGATCGACCGCCACCGCGGGCCGTTTCCGAAGCAGGAACTGGTGGCGATCTGGCGACTGTTGATCACCGCGACACTGTCGTTCGAGGGGCCGTTCTCGGTCGCCGTCTACATGCCCTCCCCGGACAGCGGCTACTGGGATCTCGGTCGCGACCAGTACGGCCAGTTCACCCCGATGACCCGCCACGGTTCGGTCCGTTCGGTGATCGAGGCGGTCCACCGCCAGGAGGCGACGGTCGGCGTGCTGCCGATGCCGAGTCACGACGACGCCGACCCGTGGTGGCGGCATCTGATGACCAGCCAGCCGGAGGCGCCGCGGATCATCGCCCGGCTGCCGTTCGCGGGGCCCGGCAACGGCCGCGGCGGCGATCTCGAAGCGCTGGTGATCTGTCCGGTGACGGTGAAGCCGACCGGTCGGGACCGTTCGTTCCTGGCCATCGAGTCCGAGAAGCGTCTCGGCCTCAACCAGTTCTCCACCGCCCTCGCCGAGGTCGAACTGCCACCCACCTTCGCCACCGTCTGCCGCGACGAGGGTGGGCTGCGGACGTGGCTGTATCTGGCCGAGGTCGAAGGCTTCCTGACGGCCGAGGACAAGCGCATCGCCCAGTTCCGCAACGCCCTCGGCAAGCCGCTCAAGCAGGCGTTGCTGCTCGGTGGTTACGCGCTGCCGCTGAGCGCCGAGCAGCTGGGCCTGCCGGCGTCCGGCCGCGGCACCGCGACCGCGGCGAAGCGGGCGGCCGCGCAGGACCGGGCCCCGACGTGATCCTGCCTCGCCCGCGACCCGGACTGGAGGAGATCGCCCCCTATGTCGGCGGCGAGTCCGGAATCGCCGGCGTCGACCGGGTGATCAAGCTCGCCTCCAACGAGAGCGCGCTCGGGCCGAGCCCGGCAGCGATCGCCGCGCTCCGGGAGGCCGCGGACGGCATCCACCGCTATCCGGACGGCGGCTGCACGGCGCTGCGGCGGGCGCTCGCCGACTGCTTCCGGCTGGATGCGGAGCGGATCGTCTGTGGCGCCGGCTCCGACGAGCTGATCGGCCTCCTCTGTCGGGCCTATGCGGGACCCGGAGACGAGGTGCTGCACACCGAACACGGGTTCCTGATGTACGCCATCGCCGCGCGGACGGTGGGGGCGACGCCGGTGGCGGCCCCGGAGAGCAACCTCACCGCCGACGTCGATGCCCTGCTCGCCCGGGTCGGCGACCGCACCCGCCTGGTGTTCCTCGCCAATCCCAACAACCCGACCGGAACCTACCTTTCGGTCGCGGCACTGGCGCGCCTGCGCGCCGGTCTGCCCGACCACGTGCTGCTGGTCCTGGATGCGGCCTACGCCGAGTACATGTCCCCCGCCCGCAACGACTACGACCCCGGCATCCGTCTGGTCGAGGCCGGCAGCAACGTGGTGATGACGCGGACGTTCTCGAAAATCTACGCGCTCGGCGGCTTGCGCCTCGGCTGGGCCTACTGTCCGGCGGCGGTCGCCGACGTCCTCAACCGGGTGCGCAACCCGTTCAACGTCTCCAGCGTGGCGCAGGTTGCAGGCCTCGCGGCGCTGGCCGACACGGCGCTGGTCGAACGCGCCCGCCGTCACAACGATCGCTGGCGGGCGTGGACCGTCGACCGCGTGCGGGCGCTCGGCTTCGACGTGCCGGACGGCCACGGCAACTTCGTGCTGGTGCGCTTCGCCGGCGAGCCCGGCCGTGACGCCGCCACCGCCGACCGCTTCCTGCGGGGGCGCGGGATCATCGCCCGGCGGATGGGTGCCTATGGGCTGCCGGATGCGCTGCGCATCACCATCGGCCTCGAGGACGAAATGCGGGCCGTGGTCGCCGCCCTCGCCGAATTCGCTGGCTGAGCGATGGCCGAAACCGACGACAAGGTCCATTTCGCGCGGGTCGCTCTCGTCGGCATCGGGCTGATCGGCTCCTCGCTCGCGCGTGTCATCCGCCGCGATCGGCTCGCCGACCACATCGCCGTCTGCGCCCGCAGCCACGCCACCCTCGACAAGGCGAGGGCCTTGGGGCTCGCCGACTCGATCACCACCGATCCCCGCCAAGTGGTCGACGGCGCCGACTTGGTGGTGCTGGGCACGCCGCTCGGCGTCTATGCCGAGATCGCCGCGGCGATGGCGCCCGGCCTCGCGCCGGGGTGCATCGTCAGCGACGTCGGCTCGGTCAAGCAGTCGGTGATCGCCGACGTCGCCCCCCACCTGCCGGAGGGTGTGCACCTAGTGCCGGCCCACCCGGTCGCCGGCACCGAGCATTCGGGGCCGGAGGCCGGCTTCGCCGAGCTGTTCGAAGGTCGGTTCTGTATCCTGACACCAGCGCCGGGGACCGACGAGACCGCGATCGCCCGGGTCACCCGCCTGTGGCAGGCGGCGGGGATGGTGGTCGAGGTCATGAACGCCCGCCATCACGACACCGTGCTGGCGATCACCTCCCACCTGCCGCACCTGATCGCCTACACCATCGTCGGCACCGCCACCGATCTCGCCGATCACCTCAAGCTGGAGGTGATCAAGTACTCGGCCGGGGGGTTTCGCGATTTCACCCGTATCGCAGCCTCCGATCCGGTGATGTGGCGGGACGTGTTTCTGACCAACCGCGACGCGGTCCTCGAAATGCTCGGCCGCTTCAGCGAGGACCTGACCGCGCTGCAGCGGGCGATCCGCTGGGGCGAGGGCGACAAGCTGGAGGAGCTGTTCACCCGCACCCGCGAGATCCGGCGCGGCGTGCTGGCGGCCAAGCAAGCCTGAGCGGCGGACGGTCGGCGGCTACAGCGGCATCCCGGACAGCCGCAGCGCCCGTTCCCAGGCTCCGTCCGGATCGGTTCCGAAGACCAGCGCCTCCTCGGCCGTCGCGGTCAGCCAGTCGTCGCGTGCCAGCTCGCCCTCCAGCTGTCCCGGCCCCCATCCCGCGTAGCCGAGCAGGAACAGGCTCCGCCGTGGCCCCGATCCCGCCGCCACCGCCTCCAGCACGTCGCGGCCGCTTGAAAACGCCACCCCGGACTGGACGATCCGGGTGCTGGCGCCGACGTAGTCGGCGGTGTGCAGGACGAAGCCGCGGCCGGGATCGACAGGACCGCCGTAGAACAGGCGAACGGTGCCCTCGACACCGCCATGCCGGACGCCGAAGCCATCGAGGAGAGCGGCCAACGGTCCCTCGCCGAAGCCGCGGTTGACAATCAGCCCCATCGCCCCGTCGGCATCGTGACGGACCATGTAGATCACCGTTCGCGCGAACCGCGGATCGGGCATGGCGGGAGCCGCGACCAGCAGCTGGCCGGTGAGAAATCGCCCGGAGCCCCGGTCGTCGGGCGGGGAGCGATCCTCCGCAGCCGCCACCGCCGGCGCCGCCAGCACCAGGGCGGCGAGCACCGCGATCGCGAACGGGCGCAGCGTGGCGACGAGCATGATGCGATGGTAGCGCAAATCGGGGGCGCCGTTCACCCCTCTGCGACCGCCGTCGCGGGACCGATCACCAGCGGACCTCCGGAACCACCGCCAGCGGCAGCGGACCGGCATAGAGGGTGCGGTCCTGAAGGGTGAGCGGGATCTCGACCACCGGCGGACCGCCGCCGGCCGGCGGGCGCGCGACCAATGCCAGCAGCGCCTTGACGGCGAGCGCCGCGCGCTCGGCGATCAGGCCCCGGTCGCGCAGGGCGTCGACGGCCGGCGCGGCGCCGACGATGCGGGCGTTGAAGGCACCGATCGGCTGGGCGGCGGCGTCCAGCGCCAGGGTGCCGTCGGCCGCGATGCCGAGCGGCCCGTAGGCGAGTTCGAAGCCGGCGATGTCGAGAACGCCGCCCGCGTCACGCCAGGCAAGCAGCGTTTCCGGCCAGCGCCCCGCATCCAGGGTCCCGCGCGGCGTCGCGGTCAGCGCCAACCGGGCGACGGCGTTGCCGAACGGCAGATCGAGGGTCTCCGGCAGGGCGATGCCGGTCGCCTGAAGGGCGAGCTCGCCGCCACCGGCGGCGCGATCGCCGCGCATCGTCGCCTCGATCCGTCCCACGGCGACACCCCCGCCGCCGGCGGCGGGGGCCAGCCGCAGATCGGCGATCCGCACCGCCACCCGCGCCGGTTCCGCGGTGGCCTCGAGCTTCGCCGCCGAGCCCCGGTAGCGGACCACCTGCGCGCCCGCCGCGGCATCGAGGCGCTGGGCGCCGGGCGCGTGGACCGTCACCCGGCGACCCTCGAAGAGACCGGCGGCGGCGGTCGCCTCGTCCGCCGACCACGTCCACCCGGCGTCGGCGAGGCGGCCGACGATCATCGGCTCGGAGAACGTCAGCCGCACGTCGCCGGGAAAGCCGCCGGTCCGCAGCCCGGCGTAGGTGATCCGGTAGCCCTCCCGCGCGCGCGCCTCGATCCAGTCGAGGGCAGCCGCGCGGAACTGGCCGGCGGCCAGCAGCCACACCGCGCCATAGGCGCAACCCGCCGCTAGCAGCACCGCGGCGGCCCATGCGAGCCGGCACCGGGGACGCCGCCCGGGAACGGCTTCGATCGCTGCGGGGCGATCGGCGGAGGATCCACCCGTATCGGCCATGACCGCGCGGAATACAGGACCGGAGCGCGCCGGGTCGAGCCCTTTCTCGCCCGTTGTCGCCCGCTCTCGCCAGTTCTTGCCCGTTCTCGCGCCCCGTTCTCGCGCCCCGTTCTCGCGCATTGCCGAAGTCCGCTCGGGACGCTACGGTGCCGTTCCCGTCCCGACCGCGAGCCGATGCATCCCGCCGCCGCCCCCGATCCGCCGACCCCCACCCCGGCGACGACACCGTGGCTGACCGCGATGCCGGCGCTGTTCGTCGTCCTGTGGAGCACCGGCTTCATCGGCGCCAAGCTCGGGCTGCCGTATGCCGAACCCTTCACCTTCCTGACCCTACGGTTCCTTCTCGTCATCGCCGCGTTGACGGCCGTCGCCGTCGTCACCGCCGCGCCGTGGCCGGCGACGCGGACGGAGGTCGCGCACGGCGCGGTGGTCGGCATCCTGGTCCACGGCGTCTACCTCGGCGGCGTGTTCGCGGCCATCACCCGCGGCGTGCCGCCGGCGGTCGCCGCGCTGATCGTCGGGCTGCAGCCGCTGCTGACCGCGGCGGCCGCGGGTCCGTTCCTGGGCGAGCGGGTCGCCGGTCGTCAGTGGCTGGGGCTGGCGATCGGTCTCGCCGGAGTCGGCCTCGTCGTCTGGGAGAAGCTCAGCTTCCGGCCCGAACACCTGGTCGGCGCCGCCTTCGCGGTCGCCGCCCTGGTCGGCATCACCATCGGCACCCTCTACCAGAAGCGCCACGTCAGCGGCATGGACCTGCGCACCGGCGCCGTCGTCCAGTTCGGCGCCGCGGCGCTGGTCATGCTGCCGACGGCGCTGGCGTTCGAGAGCATGGAAATCGTCTGGACCGGGGCGTTCGTGTTCGCCCTCGGCTGGCTGGTGGTGGTGCTGTCGCTGGGCGCGATCCCGCTCCTCTATGTGATGATCCGCCGCGGGGCCGCCGCCAAGGTGGCGAGCCTGTTCTACCTGGTGCCGCCGGTCACCGCGGTGTTCGCGTTCCTGCTGTTCGGCGAACACCTCGGCGTCCCGGCCCTCGCCGGCATGGCGCTCACCGCCGTCGGCGTCGCCCTGGTGACCAGGCGCTGAGCCCGTGCCCCCGGGCGACGGCGACCTCTGGGTGTTCGCCTACGGCTCGCTGATGTGGGACCCGCGGTTTCCGCACGTCGAGTCCCGCCCGGCGACCCTCCACGGCTACCACCGGGCCCTTTGCATCCTGTCGGTTCGCAATCGGGGCACGCCGGACCGGCCCGGTCTGGTGGTCGGGCTCGACCGCGGCGGCTCGTGTCGTGGCCACGCCTTCCGGGTCGCCGTCCGCGATGTCGAGGCCACCCGCGCCTACCTCGAGGAACGGGAACTCGGCACCGGCGTCTACGTTCCCGCCACCCGCCGCGTCCGCCTGGCGGGCGGCGAATCGGTCGCCGCCCTCGCCTTCGTCAGCCGCCGCGACCATCCCCAGTACGCCGGCACGCTGACCGCAGACGACGCCGCCCGCCTGGTGGTGCAGGGCCGCGGCGCCTACGGCACCGCGCTCGACTACCTCCAGAACGTCGTCCGCCACCTCGACGCCTTCGGCATCGCCGACGGCCCGCTGCACCGGGTGCTGGCGATCGCCGAGGCGGCGGCGACCGGCGAGGGCCGCTGATCCGGTTCTTTTCGTTGTCGGAACCGGCATTCGGGCATATATTAGGATTACTTTCTCTCTCGAACGGACCGCCTGCCGGCCGATGCCCGAGCCCGAACCCGCGCCCGCGCCAGCCCCCGCACCCGAGACGCGACACCGGCGCCGTCCGCACGCCGGGGCGGTCGCCGCGGTCGTCGTCTCGCTCGGCAGTCTGGGCGGCTCTCTCTATCTGTCGATCGATGGCGAGGGCCTGGCGGCGCTCGTGCGCGCGTTGACGGGGACCGAATCCGGCGCCGCCGTCTCCGATCCGGCCGCGGCGCCGGCGGTCGGCATCGGCGGCGGTATCCATTGGCAGGGCTCGCACAACAACACCTACCTCTACAACAACGCGTTCCGGGTCGAGGTCGTGCGCCGCACCGGCGATGTCCCGGCCGCCAACCGGGAGTTGCGCGACAAGCTGCTGGCGGTGATCGAGGACCTGGTCGGCGAACTCGACCGCGACCGGGCGGCCCCCCACGCCCTGCAGCGGCTGGGCGAGCGGCTGGGAGCGATCATCGAAGAGACGCCGGTGTCCGCCTACCAGCTTACCGGCCGCCAGTTCACCCTCGCCCCCGGCGCCGCCTATTTCCTTCCCGGCGGCAGCAACAGCCTAGCCTACCTCGGCCCCGCCACAGACGGCGATCCGGACGAGATCGCCGTGATGCGCGACGGCCGGCGGGTGAGCATGCGCATCGGCAGCATCCGTGTCTTCACCCAGGGCGACCGCACCTGCCGCCTCGTCCTCCACGCCCTCGCCCGCGACCGCGCCACGGCAACCTTCTCCTACACCTGCGGGGAGTCGTGAGCGGCTCGCCGGCTCACCCGCATTTGGAGTAGCCGCAGCTGGTGCAGGTGTCGCAGTCTTCCTGGCGGATCAGGGTGGGCGCGCCGCACTTGGGACAGCTGCGGAACCGGGTGGGGGCGACGTCGCCGACCGCCTTGCGGGCCTTCTCGGTCATCGCCTCGCCGCGGGCGCCGGGCGCGGGCAGGAAGCCGATGCCGATCATATGCTGTTCGATCACCCCGCCGATCGCCGCCAGCAGCGACGGCACGTAGCGCCCGCCGACCCACTGGCCGCCGCGCGGGTCGAACACCGCCTTCAGCTCCTCGACCACGAACGAGACGTCGCCGCCGCGGCGGAACACCGCCGAAATCATCCGGGTGAGCGCCACCGTCCAGGCGTAGTGCTCCATGTTCTTGGAGTTGATGAACACCTCGAACGGGCGGCGACGGCCGTCCTGGACGATGTCGTTGAGGGTGATGTAGATGGCGTGGTCGCTCTCCGGCCATCGCACCTTGTAGGTGCTGCCCGGCAACGCCTCCGGGCGGTCGAGGGGCCGGAACATCTGGACGATGGCGCCGGAATCGCCGAGGTCCTTCGGCTTCGCCTTGACCGCCGGGGCTTCCAGCGGCAGCTCCGGCTGCGCCGCCGCCGGCGCCGCCCCGGTGTCCCTGACCTCCAGCACCGCGCCGGTGACCTCGTTCGGCCGGTAGGTGGTGCAGCCCTTGCAGCCGAGCTCGTAGGCCTGGGCGTAGATGTCCTTGAAGTCGTCGAACGAGATGCCCTCGGGACAGTTGATGGTCTTGGAGATCGAACTGTCGATGTACTTCTGGACGGCGGCCTGCATCACCAGGTGGTCGTTGGGACTGAGCGACTGGGCATCGACGAAGCAGTCCGGAAGCGGGGTCGCCTCACCCTTGAGCCGGCGGAACAGGCGATAGGCGTAGTCGGTGACCTCTTCCTCGCGACGGCTGCCGTCCGGCATCAGCACATGGCGGGCGTACTTGAAGCTGAACACCGGTTCCAGGCCGGAGGACACGTTGTCGGCGAACAGCGAGATGGTCCCGGTCGGCGCCACCGAGGTCAGGAGGCCGTTGCGGATGCCGTGGGCGGCGATCGCCGTCCGCACGTCCTCCTCCAGCGCCGAGACGGTCTCGCCGGCCAGGTACCGGTCGCGATCGAACAGCGGAAACGCGCCCTTTTCGCGGGCGAGATCGGCGGAGGCCAGATAGGCGGCACGGCGGATCGTCCGCATCCAGCCTTCGGTCAGCCGCACCGCCTCATGGCCCCCGTAGCGGGCGCCGCACAGGATCAGCGCATCGGCGAGCCCGGTGATGCCGAGACCGATCCGGCGTTTGGTGCGGGCCTCGTGCTCGTGCTCGGGCAGCGGAAAGCGCGACACCTCGATGACGTTGTCCATCATCCGCACCGCGGTCGCGACCAGCGCCGACAGCGTGTCGGGCTCGATGCCGGCCTCGGCCTCGAACGGCCGCTCGACCAGGCGGGCGAGGTTGATCGAGCCGAGCAGGCAGGTCCCGTAGGGCGGCAGCGGCTGCTCGCCACACGGGTTGGTGGCGTGGATGGTCTCGCAATAGGAGAGGTTGTTGAGGCGGTTGATGCGGTCGATGAACACCACCCCCGGCTCGGCGTAGGCGTAGGTGGCGCGCATGATCCGGTCCCACAACTCGCGGGCCGGCAGGCTCTTGTAGGCGACGCCGCCGAAGGTGAGCGGCCACGGCGCGTCCTCCTTGACGGCCTGCATGAAGGCGTCGGTGACCAGCACCGACAGGTTGAACATCCGCAGCCGCCCGGGCTCCCGCTTGGCCTCGATGAACGCCTCGATGTCCGGGTGGTCGCAGCGCATCACCGCCATCATCGCGCCGCGCCGCGAGCCGGCGCTCATGATCGTCCGGCACATCGCGTCCCAGACGTCCATGAACGACAGCGGCCCCGAGGCGTCGGCCCCGACCCCCAGCACCGGCGCGCCCTTCGGCCGCAGGCTGGAGAAGTCGTAACCGATGCCGCCGCCCTGCTGCATGGTCAGCGCCGCCTGCTTGAGATGCTCGAAGATGCCGGTCATGTCGTCGGGGATGTCGCCCATGACGAAGCAGTTGAACAGCGTCACCCGGCGCTTCGACCCGGCCCCGGAGAGGATCCGTCCTGCCGGCAGAAAGCGGAAATCCTCCATCGCCTCGAAGAACCGCCGCTGCCACGCCGCCGGCTCCCGCTCGGGCCGGGCCAACTCGGCGGCCACCCGCATCCAGCTGTCGGCGATGGTCTTGTCCACCGGCTGACCGTCGACCGTCTTCAGCCGGTACTTCATGTCCCAGATCTGCTGTGAAACGGGGGCGACCTGCATGGTCCGAGCCTTCATCCCTCCGAGATCGCTCGCCGATGTCCGGGCGAGCGGGTTACCGGGTCCCTCTCGGCGCGACTGTAAGCGGCGCACGGCATCGCGTCAACGACAAGTGTTCCTGTTATGTTTCCACCCTTTCGTCCCCCGCGCACGCGCGGCGATCGCCGTTGAAGATCAGGCCGTTGCCGGGGTTATTCCCGGCTTTGCAGGGACCCGGCGGAGACGTTGTCCACAGCGCCGTCGGCGATCGCCCGCCGCCGCAGCCGTTCGGCGGCGGTCTCGATCCGCTCCGCCAGCGCCGCCAGAAAGGCACGGCGTTCCAGGCCCTTCGGCATCGGCGGCAGGAATTCGAGGGTGATCACCCCGGGCGACTTGCGGAAGCTACGCCGGGCCCAGAAGACGCCGGAGTTGAGCGCCGCCGGAACCACCGCCGCGCCGCAGTCGGCGTCGAGGACGGCGATGCCCGGCTGATAGCGCCGCGAGCGGCCGGGGGCGGTCCGGGTCCCCTCGGGGAACAGGACGATCTGGCTGCCGGCGGCCAACGCCCGCTCGGCCGCCGGCACCATCTCCTTCAGGGCGCGGTAGCCGGCCGACCGATCGACGCCGACGCAGCCGGCCTTGCGCAGGTACCAGCCGAGGAACGGCACCCGGAACAGCTCGCGCTTGAGCACGAACACCGGATCCGGCAGCACCAGGTGGAAGATCAGGGTGTCCCACGCCGACTGGTGCTTGGCGGCGACGACGACCGGGCCCGAAGGCAGATGGTGACCACCCTCGATCCGGTAGCGCAGCCCGCAGGTGACCGCGAGCCACCACATCAACCCGCGGATCCAGAACCGTGCCGCCCGCTGAATGGCGTGCCGCGGCGCGACCAGCAGCGGCAGGTAGAGGATCGACAGCCCCCCGGTCCAGATCAGCGCGCCGACCGCGAACAGGAATGATCGAACCGCGATCATCGTGTCGTCAAGTCCGCCCGCCGGTGCAGCCACGCCAGCACGAACTTGTGGTATTCGCCGATGATCAATGCCGTCGTCCCCGGCCACAACCACCAGCGCTGGTGCTTGACGTGATCGGGGAACACCGGGTGGGGGAGCACCGTCGCCTCCGGGAGGGCGAAGCGGAACTCCAGCAGGCTGCGCGGCATGTGGTAGCTGGCGGTCACCAGCCGAAGCGAGCGCAAGCCGTTGGCGCGCATCCAGGCGGCGGTCTCGACCGCGTTGCCGGCGGTATCCAGGGCGCCGTGGCCGGTCTCGATGCGCCCGCTCAGATCCTCCGCCGGGGCCGCCACCGTCTTCAGGAGCCCGCCGACATCGACGCTCTCGTGGACCCCCGAGACGAACGCCCGCGCCGCCTTGTTCTCGGCCAGCAGCCCGAGCCCGGTGCTCAGCCGTTCGGTGCCCCCGGTCAGCACCACGATGGCATCGGTGGGGGTGTCGGCGTCGGCGACGTGCTCGGGGATGGCGGCGGCGAAGCGCACCAGGCCGTAGACCCAGCCGCCGGCCGCCAGCACCAGCACGACCAGGAGGACGACCCCCACCCGGCCGCGGCGGGATAGGCGACTGGATGTGGCGTGCGGAGTCGGTCGGCTGGTCACGGCGTCCGAGCCAGGGTGCGCATCACCGTCGTCCGGGCGGTCAGCATGGCGATCGCCGCCACCGCGATCGGCAGCGCCGCCAGCAACAGCCAATGGGCCGGTGCGAGGGCGAGGTCGGGTAAGGATTCGCCCAGCATCCGCGCCGCCAGCCGGTCGATGCCGACCAGGGTCGCCACGCCCAGCAGCAGCCCGATCACCCCTCCCCTCAACCCCAGCGCCAGCGCCCGATCGGCGAACTGCCCGGCGACGAACGCGTCCTGCGCCCCGATCAGATGCAGAACCTCGACGGTGTCGAGATGGATCACCAGCGCCGAACGGGTCGCAGACACCACCGTGCCGGCAACCACCCCCGCGATCAGCGTCAGGGCGAGCACGGCGACCATGTCGACCGTGCGGGCGACCCGGAGCAGGTGCGCCGACCGCGAACGATGGTCGTCGACCACCGCCCCGGGAACCGCTCCGGCCAGACGCGCCGCCAGCAGATCCGCGTCGAGGTCGATCCCGGGCCGCAACCGGACGTCGATCAGGCGCGGCAGCGGCAGCTCCCGGGCGACGTCGGTCGGACCCAGCCAGGGCTCGAGCAGGGCGGCCACCTGCGAGTCGGGGATCGGTCGCGCATCGGCCACCCCCGGCGTCGCACGCAGGACCGCGAGGGCCGCATCCCGGTTGCGGGCGTCGGCCTCGGCGCTGTCGGCGGCGGCGATCTCCACCGTGAGGACGTCGGCGAGGCCCTGCTGCCATCGCCGGGCGACGTCATCGATGACCAGCACGCCGGCGAGGGCGACAACCGCGAGGTAGACCATGAACGCGATCAGCCACGGCAGGAACCGGTCGAGCGGATCGCGATCGAGCGCCAGCACGGATTGACGGGTCGCCATTCAGGCGATGCCTTCGACCGCCGTCGACGGGGGCGTCGATCGCAGCGTTCCCCGCTCCATCCACAGCCGTGGACGGCCGATGCGGTCGGCGAGGGCGTGGTTGTGGGTGGCGAGAACCACCGTGGTGCCGCCCCGGTTGAGTTCCTCGAACAGGTGGGTGAGCCGGGCCGCGATGCGGTCGTCGACGTTGCCGGTCGGCTCGTCGCCGAGCAGCAGGCGCGGCCGCCCGACGACCGCGCGGGCGATGGCGACGAGCTGCTGCTGGCCGCCCGACAGCGCCCGCGGCAGCGCGTCCCGCTGCTTGTCGAGACCGATCCAGTTCAAGACCGCGGTCACGGTTTCCAGCACGTCCTCCTCGTCGCGGCCGGCGATCCTGAGCGGCAGCGCCACGTTGTCGAGAACGGAGAGGTGATCGAGCAGGCGGAAGTCCTGAAACACCACGCCGATCTGTCGGCGCAGGGCCGGCCGCCGTGCCCGCGGCACCGCCGCGAGATCGTCGCCGAACAGGGTGATCCGCCCGGCGGTCGGCCGCAATGCCAGGTACATCAGCCGCAACACCGTCGTCTTGCCGGCACCGCTCGGTCCGATCAGGACGCGGAAGGCGCCGTCCGCGAGCACGAACGACACCTTGTCCACGACCGCCGGGCCGCCGGGATAGGCGACGGCCACGTCCTCGAACCGGACGGCGACGCCGCCCCCCTCGACCGTGTCCCTGGTGCCGTCCAATCACTCCTCTCCGGTCAACCGGCGCTCCCGGCCGCGGCTTGCGTCGGTGGAACCGGAAGCCTATAACCGCGAGAGCTTATCACAATCCACCGGCGATGATCATAACCTGTCCGCGCTGCGCGACACGCTACGCCGTCGACCCCACGTCCCTCGGCGCCCGCGGCCGCACGGTCGCGTGCTCCAGCTGCGGGCATCGATGGCATCAGCGGGCGGCCGACGCCGCGGCGGCAGTGCCGTCCACGCCCTCGATACCGCCGGCGGCGGACACCGGGCCACCATCACCGCGGCGCCGACCGTTAGCCGATCCGACCGCCGCGACGCAAGCGCCGCCGGCGCGCGTGCCCGCCGCAGAAAGCATGCCGCCGCTCCACGCCGGACGGTCGGCCGAGCCCGTCCCTGCCGCTCCGCCGATCGCCGAGCCCCCCGCCGAGTTCCCCGCCGAGCCCACCGCCGAGCCCGCCGCCGACCGCATCGAAGCCGCCACCGACCCGCCGTTCGGCGACGAGAATCGCGAGCCGATTCCGGCGGTGCTGACGGCCACCCGCAGCGACGTGCGGAAACCGCCGCCGGCCCGACGGCGGGCCGTGTCCGGGGGAGCCATCGCCGCGCTTGCGGTCGGCGGAGCGCTGCTCCTCGCCGCGGTGCTGATGTTCGCCCGCGAATCGATCGTCGCCGCCCTCCCCGCGGCGGCGGGGGTCTATGCCGCGCTCGGTCTCGGCGCCGACGCCGTCGGCGAGGGCCTGGACATCCGCGACGTCCGCTCCGACCGCCAATCCGCCGTCGACGGCGAGGCGTTGGTGGTCGCCGGCGTCGTCGCCAACATCGCGGATGGTCCGCGGGAGCTGCCGCTGATCCGGGTGGCGCTGTTCGATGCCGACGACGAGGAGCTGCAGTCCATCACCGTATCGCCGGACCGGCCGGCGTTGCCGCCGGGCGAGACCCTCGCCTTCACCGCCCGGCTCGACAATCCGATGGCGACGGCCCGGCGCATCAAAGTCACCTTCGCCCCCCGCAACGGCGACTCCTGACGGGGGACCGGCGACCGCCCTCCGCTCAGAAACGCCGCAGCAGCCGCTCGATGTAGTCCCGTTCCGGCAGCGGTCGGTCGCGTTCGCCGGCGCGGCGCCGGAGTTCCCGCAGGATCTCCTCGGCGCGATGGACGCTGGCGCGATCCGGGATCTCGAGGGGACCGGCGCCGAAGCCCCGGTCGCCGTTGCCCGGCGACCGCCCGAACACGTCGCTGCCGTGTCCGTCGCCCCCGCCCCCCTCCCCCATCGGCAGTCCGGCCATCCCGCCGAGCCGGCGGCCCATCGCCGCGGCGGCGTCCTGCAGCGCCCGGTCGAGGCGCTCCACCGCTTGCCCCTGTTCCTCCACCGCCGCCCCGAGACGATCGCCCCGCAGGGCGTCGACGGCGCCGCGCATCGCGCGCTCGGCCTCGCCCACCGGCACCGGAATCTCCCCCAGGAATCCGTCGAGTCTCAGCATCTGTTCGCCCAGGTCGCGCCGCAACGCCTCCTGCGCCGCGGCGGCGCCGTCCGATGGTGCCCCCTCCCCCGCTCCGCCCCCGTCCGGCGCGGCGGGCGGCGCCTGCCAGCGGCGGAAGGTCTGGTCGAGCAATGCCCGCTGCCGCTGCCCGAGCTCGCGCAGGCCCTGCATCAGCCGGTGCGCCTCCATCAGCTCGCGGCGCGGTCCGGCCGCATCGAAGCCCTGGCGGAGCCCGTCGAGGATCCGCTGCAGTTCGGTCAGGACCTGACGGGCCGCATCTCGCGCGCCGGTGCGGGCGAGCTGGCGCATGGTCTCGATCAGCGCCCGGAGATCATCCGATCGCAGCATCTCGGACGTCATCGCCGGATCGACCGCGGGCATGCGCTCGCCGCGACGGACCAGTTCCGACGCCATCGCCGCCAGGTACCGGTCGAGCGCCTGCTGCAACGCGCTCGTCAGCCGTTCGATCTCCTCGTCGTCGGCACCGCGGCGCAGGGCCTCCCAGAGCTGCTCGCGGGCCTCGCGCGTCGCGCGCTCGGCGGCGGGCACGTTGCCCTCCTCGATCCGGAGCGCGGTGTCCCACAGCAGACGGCGGACACTGCCCCCCGCTTCGACGCTCGTGTCACGGAGCAATCGCGCCGCCGCCACCGCCAGCGCCAGCGAGACGACGGTGTCGTCGGCGAACCGCGCGGGCGCCGAGCCGAGCCGCATCAGCGCGTGGGCGACCCGGACGCGGACCGTCCGCGCGTCGTCCTTCAGGCGCTTGCGCTCGGCGACGATCGCCCGCGCGACGGGATGAGAGAAGGTCTTCTCCGGCAGCACCACATCGACGACGTCGCTGGTTCCGATCTGCCCGCCGGTGTCCCTCGCCTCGAGATGCAGCCGCGTCGGCTCGCCCGCCAGCGGATGGGCGGCGAGGTCGTGCAGGCCGCTGCCCTGCACCGACGTCGCCGGCGCCAGGGGCAGCGAGATCCGGATCGGTCGGCCATCGGCCGTCGACGCCCCGTCGCCGTCGGCCCCGCGGACCACCAGGATGACGTCGTCGACGCCGTAGTCGTCGAACGCCTCGAACGCCACCGCGACGAGCGCGCCCGGCGTGGTGTGCGGAGGATCGGCGAAGGCGACGACGGGCGGAAGGTCGCCGGTCACCCGCAACGACCACGCGGCGAGGTCGCGGCGGCCGGACCGCACCGCCAGACGATCGCCGTCCGCGATCACCGCCTCGGCGCGGTAGGTCGACGACCGGGCTCCCTCCTCCAGGGCCACGAACGCCGTCTCGTGATCGCCGACCACCAGCGCCGGTGCCGTCCCGACGCCGGCGGCGCGGGCCAGGACGGTGCTGCCGCGCGGCACCTCCACCACCGGATCGGCCCTGACGTCGTCGCCGCGGGCGGCGTCGAGAAACAGCGGTGCGGCGCCGGTGTGGACGGGTGGCGTGATCCAGAGCTCCAGGATCACCGGCCCCAGCGAGCCGGCGGCGAACTGCGGGACGAGAGCCCGCGCGAAGCGCGGACCGGCGTCGCCGGCCCCGGCCGCCAGGCCGACGGCGAGCAGCAGCACCACGCCGGCGCGGATCCCCCACGGTTCCCGCCGCGCCATGCCGGGCGCCGGCGGGCGGAGTGTCAGGCGTTCCGCGGCCGCCGCCATCCGCCGCAGGTGCGCCTCCCAGAGCCGCCGCGCGGCGGGGGTTTCGGCGCCGACCGCCAGCCGATCGTCCAACGCCGCCAGCGGCCGGTGCTCGAGGCCGCTGTCGCGCTCCAGGCGGCGGCGGGCGGCGGCCGCGTCCGCCGGCCCCAGGTGCCTCCCCGCGTGGCGCAGGGCGACGACCAGGGCGACCACGAAGGCGGCCAGAACCAGCGCATGCACCGGCGGCGGCAGCGCCGGCAGAAGGTCGAGAAGCGCGACCGCGACGAGCACCCCGCCGATCGCCGCCACCGGCCACAGCCCGGGCCACAAGCGCTCCCAGACCAGCACCGCGCCGGCCAGCCCCAGCAACAGACGATAGCGCCGGGGCGTGCGGCCGGTCACGGCCGGGATCCGGTGGCGGTCCGGACCTCGCCCGGCCGTTCGTCCGTCAGCCAGTCGGGAACGGTCTGGCGGCCCAGGATCTCGTCCGCGTCCACCCGGCGACCGACCACCGCGAAGGCGTCGCCGTTGACGAGCACCTCGGCAACCAGCGGCCTTGCGTTGTAGGTCGACGCCATCACCGCGCCGTAGGCCCCGGCGGTGCGGATCGCCAGCAGCGCGCCGGCGGCGAGCGGCGGCAGCGGCCGGCCGGTGGCGAAGGTGTCGCCGCTCTCGCACACCGGTCCGACCACATCCACCTCGACGCGGTCGGCGCCGGGCGCGGGGGCGATCACCGGTACGATCGCATGGCTGGCGCCGTAGAGCGCGGGCCGCAGCAGATCGTTCATCGCCGCGTCGACGATGACGAAGGTGCGGGTCGCGCCTTCCTTGACGTAGATGATCCGGGTGACCAGGATTCCGGCATTGCCGACCAGCATCCGGCCCGGCTCCAGGATGATCCGGCAGCCGAGATCGCCGAGCGTCGCCCTCACCACGTCGGCATAGGCTTCCGGCGAGGGGACGGGCTCCGTCTCGTCGCCGTAGGGAATGCCGAGGCCGCCGCCGACATCGAGGGTGAGCACCCGATGACCGTCGGCACGCAGCATCGCGACCAGATCGCGCAGGCGGTGGAAGGCGGCGCGGAACGGGGCGAGATCGGTGACCAGCGAGCCGATGTGAACGGCGACGCCGACGATGTCGATGCCGGACATCCGCGCGGCCCGCGAATAGACCCCGTGAGCGGCGGTCCACTCGATCCCGAACTTGTTCTCGCGCTTGCCGGTGCTGATCTTGGCGTGGGTGTTGGCGTCGACGTCGGGGTTGACGCGGATCGCCACCGGCGCCCGCTTGCCGATCGCGCGGCCGACGCGATCGAGCGCCTCCAGTTCCGGCTCGGACTCGACATTGATCTGCATCACACCGGCCGCCAGCGCCGCCGCCAGCTCGTCGACGGTCTTGCCGACACCGGAGAAGACGATGCGCTGGGCGGGCACCCCCGCCGCCAGGGCCGCCCTCAACTCGCCCCCGGAGACGACGTCGGCGCCGGCGCCGAGGCGCGCCAGGGTGCGGATCACCGCGATGTTGCCGTTGGCCTTGACCGCATAGCAGACGGCCGCATCGAGGCCGGCGAAGGCGGCGGCGAACACCCGGTAGTGACGCTCCAGCGTCGCGGTGGAATAGACGTAGACCGGGGTGCCGACCGCTTCGGCGATCCGCTCGATCGGCACCTCTTCGGCGTTGAGCCGCCCGTCCCGGTAGAGGAAATGGTCCACGGCGCCGCCCGTCCGCTACCGGCTCGGATACTGGCGCGGGAAGTCCGACCCGGGCGGATGTTCCGGTTTGCCCTTGCGGCCGCAGGCGCCGGCCGTCGACGCCAGGCCGACCACCAGGACGATCACCAGGAGCCTGCGAATCATCGTCGTCGCCTCACCACCGCTGCCGTCAATATGACGCCTCGCGGCCGAGGTTGCGAGCCTCAATCGCGCCGGGACCGATCGATCAGTCGAACCCCGGCAGCGGCGGTCCTGCGGGGTGGGTGATCGCCAGCACCTTGAACAGCGCTCCCATCGCGCGCGGGTCGACGAGGCGGCGAAGCGCTGCGGCGACGTCGGCCGCCTGCTCCGGCGTCGCCGTCGCGCGCAGCGCCGCCGCCCGCTGCTCGATCCCGAGGCGACGCAGGAACGCGCCCTGCGGGATCGGCCCCAGGGTCCGCGCCCCGGCGGCCGTTGCCGCCGCCGCCAGCGCCTCGAAGTCGACGTGGTGGGTGAGATCGACCTCGCCCGGCCGTTCGAGCACGTCGGCGAAGGCGTGGCCGCGGACCGCCTGCAGGGTGTCCCCGGGAGCGGACCGGGGATGGCCGTAGTCGACGATCAGCGCCGCACCGCCGTCCCGCACCACCCTCTCGCCGATCGCCGCGGCGACCTTCGCCGCCTCCGGGCAGACCTCGACGATGTCGCCCGCCACGGCCCGGGAGAGGGCGGCGGGCAGGTCCGGAACCGTCACCGGCCCCGGCTCGAATCGCAGCCGTCCACTCGCCGGATCGAGGCCGACCCGGCGTTCGCACCAGCCGTCGGCGGTGCGCAGGTACTGATCGACCGGCAGGGCATCGAAGAACTCGTTGGCGATCACCAGCAGCGGTCCGCTCGGCACCGTCTCCAGGCCGTGGTGCCACGCCGGGCCGGGGCGCGGCCCCACCGCCGCCAGCGTCCGGCGCTGTCGCGCCCGCAGAACCGGGCTGCTCTCGACCAGATGCAGTGTGAGTGCCGCGCTGAACGCCGGGACCGTCCGCGCGACGGCGCGCAGGCCGTCGGCGATCAACGTCCCCCGCCCGGGGCCGAGTTCGACCAGCAGCACCGGCGCCGGCCGGCCGAGCGCCTGCCAGGTGGCGGCGCACCACAGGCCGAGCAGTTCCCCGAACATCTGCGAGATCTCCGGGGCGGTGACGAAATCGCCGCGCGCACCGAGCGGGTCGCGACTGCGGTAGTAGCCGTAGCGGGGATGGCCGAGCGCCGTCGCCATGTAGTCGGCGACGCCGATCGGTCCGCCGGCGGCGATCCGCCGCGCCAGCATGCGGGCGAGCGGCGTCGCGGCGACGCTACCGGCGTGCCGCGGCACGGACGATCAGCGCCACGCCGACGATCAGCATCGGCAGCGACAGCCATTGCCCCATGGTGGTGCCGGCGACCAGGAAGCCGATGTGCTCGTCAGGCTGGCGGAACAGTTCGCCGAGCGCCCGGAAGCACGCGTAGCCGGCGAGGAACGCCCCGGACAGCATGCCCGGCCGGCGGCGAATCGCTTCGATGCGCCACAACAGATTCAGAACCACCAGCAGCACCAGCCCCTCCAGTGCCGCCTGATACAGCTGGCTCGGATGGCGAGGCAGCGGCCCGTATCCGGGGAACACCATCGCCCACGGCACGTCGCCGACCCGGCCGACCAGTTCGTTGTTGACGAAGTTGGCGATCCGCCCGAGCAGCAGGCCGATGGGGGCGACACAGAAGATCACGTCACCGAACGCGAGCGTCGGGATCCGCCGTCGGCGGCAGAACAGGAGCGCCGCCACCACCACGCCCAGCAGCCCGCCGTGGAACGACATGCCGCCCTGCCAGACGGCGAAGGCGGCGAGCGGATCGTCAAGGTAGTAGCCGGCCTTGTAGAACAGCACGTAGCCGAGGCGGCCCCCGAGCACGACGCCGAGCGTCGCCCAGATCAGAAAGTCGTCGAAGTCGGCAGGCTTGCCGACCGCCGGTGGATGCTTGGCCAGCCACCGTGCATAGCGCCAGCCGAGCAGCAACCCGAAGACATAGGCGAGGGCGTACCAGCGGATCGCGAACGGCCCGATCTCGATCAGCACCGGATCGAGGACCGGATAGGGAATGGCGAAGATCATGCCGGCCGGATCTCGTCCGTGTCGGCCCCCCGCCCCGCCGTCAACGGCCGGGAACGGGGCGGTCCCTCCGCCGCCGTGATGCGGGACCCGATGTAGCCCGTTCCTCCGCTGATCGGCGACATGTCCGGGCTTATAGGACGGCCGGCCTCACCTCGCAAGCCGCCGCCGGGGTCGACCGTCGGCAACGGGCGACGCGGCCTCCCGCTGCCGTCCTCGCCCCATCTTCGCCACCTTGAGCGGCGATCCTGGTTGACGGAGCGATCGTCTCCCCGTATCGACCCGCAGCGGTTCTCGAACGAGAATCGCACGGCAGGTATTGCTTGTCGGCAATCGCCGGCAACCTGAAGCTCGTGAGAGCGATCGAACGAACGCGGTGCGCCGTCGCGGGCGGGAACCGCCAGCGACGGGGGACGGCGTTGAGACAGAGACTCAGGCATAAGGAGTAGACGAGTGATGACCGACCTCAGATTC
>JBHJOP010000122.1:0-14622 GCA_050329575.1 Rhodospirillales bacterium
CGAGAACCGCCAGCAACGCCCGCTCGGTGGTCACCCGCGTCGTCGTCGACGCATCGTCGACGGCCGCCAGCAGCGCGCGGACGGGATCGTCGGCACGCCGACAGGTCAGCCCGACCGCACCCTGTCCGACCGCCGGCAGCATCTCCTCCGGAGCGAGCACGTTCGCGGCGGCCTCGGCGAGGCCGAGGCGGCGAAGCCCCGCCAACGCCAGCACCGTCGCTGCCACCTCGCCGCGTGCGACCTTGTCGAGCCGGGTGTGGACGTTGCCGCGCAGCGGCACCACCGCGAGATCGGGCCGGCGATGGAGGAGCTGCGCCTTGCGCCGCAACGACGCGGTCCCGACCACCGCGCCCGCGGGCAGGTGGGCGAGGTCGCGCCAGCCGCCGCACACCAGCACGTCGCGCGGATCCTCGCGGGGCAGCGTCGCGGCGAGCACGATGCCCCCCGGCAGCGAGGTCGGCAGGTCCTTGACCGAGTGCACCGCGACATCGATCCGCCCGGTCAGCATCGCCTCGTCGAGTTCCTTGGTGAACAGCCCCTTGCCGCCGATCTCGGCGAGCGGTCGGTCGAGCACCGCATCGCCGGTGGTCCTGACGACGACGACCTCGATGGCATCCGGCTGGGCCAGGTCCTGAGACGAGGCGGCGAGCCGCCGCCGCGCCTCCTCGGTCTGGGCGAGGGCGAGCGGACTGCCGCGGGTGCCGATGCGCAACGGAAGCGGGATCATCGCCGGCCGCAGGAGTGGTTCGCGGGAGGAAGCGAGAGTAAGGTGCAGACGGCGCCGGACGAAGGACTTTTTCGATGATCGTGCTCGGGATCGAGACCAGTTGCGACGAGACGGCGGCGGCCGTCGTCGCCGCCGACCGGCGGATCCTCTCCGACCGCATCCGCTCGCAGCTGGACGCCCACCGGCCCTACGGCGGGGTGGTGCCCGAGGTCGCGGCGCGCGCCCACCTCGAGATCCTCGACGGGCTGATCGCCGACGCGTTGGCGAAGGCGGGCGTCGTCTTCGCGGAGCTCGCCGGCGTCGCCGCCACCGGCGGACCGGGGTTGATCGGCGGCGTCATCGTCGGGGTGATGACCGCCAAGGCGATCGCCGCCGTCCGCGACCTGCCGTTCCTCGCCGTCAACCACCTGGAAGGGCACGCGCTGACCGCGCGGCTCACCGACGGCGTCCCCTTCCCCTATCTGTTGCTCCTCGTCTCCGGCGGCCACTGCCAGCTCCTGGCCGTCGAAGGGGTCGGACGCTATCGCCGGCTCGGCACCACCGTCGACGACGCCCTCGGCGAGGCCTTCGACAAGGTCGCCAAGATGCTGGATCTCGGCTATCCCGGCGGCCCGCCGGTCCAGCGGGCGGCCGCCGCCGGCGATCCCCGGCGGTTTCCGTTGCCACGGCCGATGAAGGGGCGGCCCGGGTGCCAGTTCTCGTTCTCCGGGCTGAAGACGGCGGTCAGGCACGCGGTCGACGCGCTGGCGCCGGCGCCGGTCGGTGCGCGCGATGTCGCCGACCTCTGCGCTGCGTTCCAGGCGGCGGCCGGCGACGTGCTGGTCGACCGCACCGCCAACGCGCTGGCCGCGTTCCGCGCCATGCATCCCGGGCCCGCGACCCTGGTGGTGGCCGGCGGCGTCGCCGCCAACGGCTACCTGCGCGCCCGGCTCGCCGCCCTCGCCGAACGCGAAGGCGTCCGCCTGGTCGCGCCGCCGCAGCGGCTCTGCACCGACAACGGGGCGATGATCGCCTGGGCCGGCGTCGAACGCCTGCGCCTCGGCCTCGTCGACGGCCTCGACTTCAAGCCCCGCCCCCGCTGGCCGCTCGATCCCGCCGCCCCGCCCGCCGCCTTCGCCGGGGTCAAGGCGTGACGGCCTCGCGCGGCGCTTGCCGGCGCGCGGGCGGGCCGGCATAACGGACCCATGCACCGCTTCGGCATCATCGGCGGAGGGGCGTGGGGGACGGCGCTGGCAATGACGGCGGTGCGGGCCGGGCGGGCGGTGGTGCTGCATGCCCGCGAACCGGAGGTGGTCGAGGCGATCGACCGCGACCACCGCAATCCCGCGTTCCTGCCGGGGATCGACCTCGATCCGGCGATCCGCGCCACCCGCGACGCCGCCGAGGCGGCGGCCGCCGACGCGGTGTTGCTGGTCGTTCCGGCCCAGCACCTGCGCGCCGTGATCGCGCCGCTGGCGGCCGCCTGGCGGCCGGGCGTGGCGGCGGTGGTCTGCGCCACGGGGATCGAGGCGGAGACGTGTGCGCTGATGAGCGAGGTGGTCGCCGAGACGCTGCCGGCGGCGACCGTCGCGGTGCTGTCGGGGCCGAGCTTCGCCGCCGAGGTCGCCCGCGATCGGCCGACGGCGGTGACCCTCGCCTGCGCCGATCGCCGGGTGCGCGACGCGCTGCCGGCGGCGCTGGGCACGCCACGGTTCCGCATCTACTCGTCGGCCGACGTCGTCGGCGCCGAGATCGGCGGCGCGGTCAAGAACGTGCTCGCCATCGCCTGCGGCATCGTCCGCGGGCGCGGCCTCGGCGACAACGCCCGGGCGGCGCTGATCACCCGCGGCCTGGCCGAGATCGCCCGCCTCGCCGAGGCGAAGGGCGCGCGACCGGAGACGCTGATGGGGCTGTCGGGTGTCGGCGATCTGGTGCTGACCTGCAACAACATGCAGTCCCGCAACTTCTCGCTCGGCGTCGCCCTGGGCGAGGGGGCGGCGCTGAACGCGGTCCTGGCGGGACGGACGTCGGTCGCCGAGGGCGTCTACAGTGCCGCCGCGGTCGCCGAACTCGCAGGCCGCCTCGGCGTCGTCATGCCGATCGCGGCGGCCGTCGACGCGGTGCTGAACCGCGGCGCCGACCTCGATGCCGCCATTGCCGGACTGCTGGCGCGGCCGTTCAAGGCCGAGGGCGTGTCCGACTGATCGTTCGACCCCGAAGGAGGAGCAAGCCATGCTGTTCATGTTCGTCTGCACCGACAGGCCGTATCACGAGTCCCTGAGGGCCGAGACCCGCCAGGCACATCTCGACTATCTCGGCGCGTTCAGGAGTCGGGTGGTGATGGCGGGTCCGACGCAGACCGACGACGGCGCGCACATGACCGGCAGCCTGCTGATCATGGATTTCGACGATCGGCAGGCGGCCGAGGCGTTCGCCGCCGGCGATCCCTACAACAAGGCGGGGCTGTTCGAGAGCGTCGTCATCCGCCGCTGGAAACAGGTGATCCCGGCCGCCTGACGGGATCCTTCTCGCGATCAGGTGACGAAACCGATCCCGATATCGACAACCCGGTCGACCGCGCGCGCCGCCTTGTTGAGAACGTTGATCGCCGAGGCGACCTTCGCGATGTCCTTTTTCGCTTCGACGATCGACACCTGGGCCTCCTCGAGCATGCCGATCGCCGCCTTGAATTCGTCGGTGGTGTTGTCGAGGTCCTGTTCGAGCACCTCGTCGAGCAGGGCGAAGTACGAGTTCCTCAGCATTCGCAGCTTTCTTTTCTCGCCTTCATCGGTCGTCAGATGGAGCAGTTTGTTCAGCTCGTTGATGGTGTCGACGATCGTACCGCGTAGTGTCTGCATGGAGCCCTCCTGCGGGGCGAAGGATGATGATCCGAAGCCGTCGGTACGCCTAGGTCGCCGCGAGTTTCTTGTGGAACGCCTTGATCGACTTGGCGAACGTCGCGAGTTCGCTGATCTCGACGACAAGGGCCTTGGTCGTGAAGCGGTCCTCGGAAACGGCCTCGAACAAGGCCTGATGGGTGACCCCGACCTGATGGGCGGCGGCGCCGACCGCCTCGAAGAACGGACGCGCGGCGAGCTTGCCCTGATTGATCCTTCGGATCTTCTCGAGTCGGGAAATCCGCTGATCCAGGTTCAGCTTTCCCACTTCCTTCGCATAGGCCTCGATCATCTCGGTCTCGACCGTATTGATGTTGACCTCGGCGACCGGCCCCAGGTCCGGAAGCTCCTTGCTCAACAGGGCGGTAACGTTCTGGATCGCCGGATTGGTCTCGATCACGATCCTCTTGATCGCGGCGCGGCGCCGGCTCTCGACGATCTGTGCCCCGATCGCGTCGATCGCCGTTGCGATCGCGGCGATCCCGTCTTCGGACAGCGGAAGGTCCCTGCCGGTGGCCTTGTTGAAGGTGCTGTTCAGGCGACCGAGCGAGCCGTACAAGTCGGAAGCGGCCTTGTCCACGTCGGACCTGATCTCGGCGTTCGCCAGTTCGCCGAGCGCCGCCGCGTAACTGCCGAGGAGGTCGAGGAGCACGATCCTGACCTGCCGCTGTTCCTCGGACAGGATGCCTTTGAACGTCCCGTCGTCCGGCAGTTCGCCCGTGACCGAGGCCACGGAGACGATCTTTCGCTGGACCGTCAACTCGTCGATCTGCTGGTAGGCCAGCATCGCCTGTTCCGCGAGATCGTCGGTCGCCGCGGCGAACTCGCCGATGTGGGTCGCCGGACGCGGTGTCGAGCACCCGACGACCACCGCCATCACCAGCGCGACGGTGCCGGCCTTGACCATGCGGCCGATCGCATCGAGCGGCCGTATCTGGATCGTGCGTCTGGACATTTCCCCTCCCTTCTCTCGACGGCCGCCGGTCGGACGGTCGGCGGGTCGACCCTTCCGTCCGAAAACCGCGCACCCGGAAGGGCGACCGGCGGTGACCCGCCGGGGGTCTCACATCGTCGCGATACTCTGTGCCTTTCGCTCGATGCGCGCAAGGATCATCCGCGATGGCAGGCCGGTGAGCCGCGGGGAAGGCGGATCTGCCGCCGTGGTCGAGCGCTCTCGTCCGGCGTGCGGCGACCGACCGACGATCGCCCCGGCGTGCCGGCGGTTGAATCCGCGACGCGGCGGCGTCACAGTCGTCCGAAGGAGACGACAAGGTTCGATCCGGGAGGGCGCATGCGCTACTGGCTGGTGAAGTCCGAACCGCACGCCTGGTCGTGGGAGCAGCACGTCGCGGTCGGCGTCGAGCCGTGGAACGGCGTTCGCAACCACCAGGCCTGCAACAACATGAAGGCGATGAGCGTCGGCGACCGGGCCTACTTCTACCACTCCGGGGCGGAACGGCGGGTGGTCGGCGTGCTGGAGGTGGTGCGCGGCTACTATCCCGATCCCACCGATCCCACGGGCCGCTTCGGGATGGTCGACTTCCGGGCGCTCCACCCGCTTGCGCGACCGGTGAGTCTCGCCGACATCAAGGCCGACGGCCGGCTCGACCGTATCGCGCTGGTGCGCCAGTCGCGCCTGTCGGTGATGCCGCTCGACGACTCCTCCTGGCGGATCATCGCCGAGATGGGGGGCATCCGGCCGTGAACGGGGTTCGGCTCGGCCGCCTCGCGGACATTCCCGACGGCGGCTCGGCCGGCTACACGATCGACACCGCCGAGGGCCGCCGGCGATTGCTGGCGGTCCGCCGCGGCGACCGGGTGTTCGTCTACGCCAACGAATGCCCTCACATCGGCGCGCCGCTCGACTTCGAGCCGGGCCGGTTTCTGAACCTGGAGCGCACCCACATCCTCTGCACCAACCACGGCGCACTGTTCCGCATCGAGGACGGCGCCTGTGTCGCCGGCCCGTGCGCCGGCAAGCCGCTGCGGCGCATCGCGGCGATCGTCCGCGGTGGCGCGGTGATGCTGTGCGCCTGACCGCCGCCGCGCGTTCGTCCCGGGGTGCCGACGCGGCTTGTCTCGCGGGCGAATTCTGAGATAATCCCCGACTTCGACGTTTGGGATCTCCAACCGCGGGGCCGCGCCGCCGCGTCCTCGACAAGCCTTCAACCGTTCCAGGGGAGGAGCAAAGCGAACATGTCCGACGAGCAAATCCATCCCGTGCCCGAGGCCGTCGCCAAGAACGCGTGGTGCGACAACGAGCAGTACCTGGCGATGTACAAGCGGTCGATCGAGGACTCCGCCGGCTTCTGGGCGGAACAGGGCAAGCGGATCGACTGGATCAAGCCGTACACCAAGATCCGGGACGTCAACCTCAACACCCCCGACGTCCACATCAAGTGGTTCTACGACGGCACCCTCAACGTCTCCGCCAACTGCCTCGACCGCCATCTGGCGACCCGCGGCGACCAGACCGCCATCCTTTGGGAGGGCGACGATCCGTCGGTGAGCAAGGCGATCACCTACCGCGAGCTGCACCGCGAGGTGTGCAAGTTCGCCAACGTCCTGAAGTCGCTCGGCGTCAAGAAGGGCGACCGGGTCACCATCTACCTGCCGATGATCCCCGAACTCGCCATCACCATGCTCGCCTGCACCCGCATCGGCGCCATCCATTCGATCGTGTTCGGCGGGTTTTCGCCGGATTCGCTCGCCGGCCGCATCCAGGACTGCGACTCCATCCTGGTGATCACCTCCGACGAGGGGCTGCGCGGCGGGCGCCCGATTCCGCTCAAGGCCAACACCGACGCCGCGCTGGCCAACTGCCCGAGCGTCGAGACCTGTGTCGTCGTCAAGCACACCGGCGGCAAGGTCGCCTGGAACGGCCGCGACCGCTGGTACCACGAGCTGATGGACAAGGCCTCGGCCGACTGCCCGCCGGAGGAGATGAGCGCCGAGGACCCGCTGTTCATCCTCTACACCTCGGGCTCCACCGGCAAGCCGAAGGGGGTGCTGCACACCACCGGCGGCTACCTCGTCTACGTCGCCCTCACCCACCAGTACGTGTTCGACTACAAGGACGGCGAGGTCTACTGGTGCACCGCCGACATCGGCTGGGTGACCGGCCACAGCTACATCGTCTACGGACCGCTCGCCAACGGCGCGATCTCGGTGATGTTCGAGGGCGTGCCCAACTACCCGGACCCGTCGCGGTTCTGGCAGGTGGTCGACAAGCACAAGGTCAACATCTTCTACACCGCGCCGACGGCGATCCGGGCGCTGATGCGCGAAGGCGACGGGCCGGTGCAGAAGACCAGCCGCCAGTCGCTCCGCATCCTCGGCACGGTCGGCGAGCCGATCAATCCGGAGGCCTGGAACTGGTACTACAACGTCGTCGGCGAGAAGCGCTGCCCGATCGTCGACACCTGGTGGCAGACCGAGACCGGCGGCATCCTGATCACTCCCCTGCCGGGGGCGACGGCGCTGAAACCCGGCTCGGCGACGCGTCCGTTCTTCGGCGTCCAGCCCGAGATCGTCGATGCCGACGGCAAGGTGGTCGAGGGCGCCGGCAGCGGCAACCTGTGCATCGTCGATGCCTGGCCGGGGATGATGCGGACGGTCTATCGCGATCACGAGCGGTTCGCCCAGACCTACTTCTCCACCTACCCCGGCAAGTACTTCACGGGGGACGGCTGCCGCCGCGACGCCGACGGCTACTACTGGATCACCGGCCGGGTCGACGACGTCATCAACGTCTCCGGCCACCGGATGGGGACGGCCGAGGTCGAGAGCGCGCTGGTCGCCCATCCGAAGGTCGCCGAGGCGGCGGTGGTCGGCTGCCCGCACGATCTCAAGGGCCAGGGCATCTACGCCTACGTCACCCTCAACGCCGGCGTCCAGCCGTCGGAGGAGTTGCGCAAGGAACTGGTCAAGTGGGTGCGGACCGAGATCGGCCCGATCGCCTCGCCGGACTTTATCCAGTGGGCGCCGGGGCTGCCGAAGACGCGGTCGGGCAAGATCATGCGCCGCATCCTGCGCAAGATCGCCGAGAACGACTACCAGTCGCTCGGCGACACCTCGACGCTCGCCGACCCGACGGTGGTCTCGGACCTGGTCGACAACCGCATGAACCGCTAGGCCTCCGGCCGCGGGACGACCGAACGGGGCGGGGCCGCAAGGCCCCGCCCTCGCGTCCCCGCGACCCGCTATCGCCCGGTCTCGCGCGCCGCCTCGCGCTCTTTCCCGGCCTCGTGGAACAGCTTGAAGGCGGTATAGTACTTGAAGACGTTGCGCACATAGACGACCGGTTCGCGGCTGATCACCCGGCCGGCTGCGATCTCGACATTGTCGAACCAGACGTTGGGATCCAGGTTCATGGCGGCGGCCTTGCGGCGCGCCTTGGCGATGTTGCCCGGGCCGGCGTTATAGGCGGCGAACGAAAACAGCGCCCGGTCGAACGGCGCGATCTTCGGGTCGTCGAAGTACCGCTCGCGCAGGAACCGCAGGTACTTGACGCCGGCCTCGACGTTGCGATCGGCCAGGTGGATGTCGGGAATGCCGACGTTGGGGTCGTTGGCGGTCGTCGGCATCAGCTGCATGATGCCGACCGCGCCGACGGGGCTGCGTTTGCGCTGATCGAGCGTCGACTCCTGATAGCCTTGCGCGGCGACCATCAGCCAGTCGAAGCCGTAGGTGTCGGCGTGTCGCTTGATGAAGTCGACAGTCTCGCTGAGCTTCCGTCGTTCCCCGGCGGCGAGGGCGTTCTCCATCCACTTGGCGCTCCGGAGGTAGCGCTTGATCAACACGTTGCCGAACGCCGTCCCCTTGGCCGCGGTCGTGACGAAGTCGTCCACCGCCGCTTTGAGATGCGGGCTGTCCTTGCGCACCGCCCAGGCGATCGACCCGCCGGTGTTGACCGCCAGATCGTCGTGAACACGGATGTCGTCGAACACCTGCGCCCACAGGGCCGCCTTGTGGCTGTCGACGACGACGGCGGGGATGATGCCGGCATTGACCAGGTCGAGCAGGTCGTAATCCTCCAGCCGCTCGTCGGCTTCACGAACCGGGATGGCCTTCTTGCTCTCCTTCCGGCGCGTCGCGTTCAGCGCCGAAAGGTGCTCGAAATAGCTGCTCGACCGCCGCACGTAGACCTCGCTGGTTGCGAGGTCGTCGAACGAGGCGATCTCCGGCGCCGCCGGGCCGGTGACCACCAGCTCACGCACGTCGGCATAGAACGGGATCGAGAAGTCGACCAGCTTTTCGCGGTCCGGGGTGATCGTCAGGTTGGCGACGGCGATGTCGCCGCGGCCGTCGAGCAGCTTGGTGAACAGCTCGTCGCGTCTCACCGGGATCAGCATGACGTCCAGCGGTGGACCCGCTCTGCGCTGGGTCTTGCGCAGCCGCTCTTGGAAGGCCGTCGTCAATTCGAAGACGATTCCGCGAAGCTGGTTGCCGTCGTAGTGGAAGAACAGCGGGTTGTGGGTGGTCAGGACGCGGACGAAGCCGCGCTCGACCATGCCGTCGAGATCGCCGACCCACGGCTCGCTGGCACGGGCGAGCAGGGCATCCTCGTCGGCGAAGGCGTCGGTTTCGTCGGCGGCGACGGCGGCCGTCGAGAACGCGGCCAGGAGCCAGACGAGGGCGGCCGCGAGGGAGAACTTGTGCGTCATTTCGGTCTCGGTCGTGAACGTCCAGAGGATCATCGGGGAGAAATCGGCGAACTATTCGACCGCGGCGCCGCGCGTGTCAATGACCGCCCGCGCGCGCCGCCGGCTTGACGCCGGCCGCTTCGGGCCTATGTCCTGTGGCGAAGCCATTGTCGCGATGGAGAGCAAGGATCGTGCGACCGATGCATCGGCCACCAGCGACCGACAGACTTCCGCCGCCGTCGCCGTCCAAAGAGGACCGATGACCGTTCGGGTGGGTTCCGTCGCGGCGCGGCTGTTGCTGGCTCTCGTCCTGCTCGCCCCGATGGCGACTGCAACGGCGGCGGCGCCGGCGCTCGGCGGCGGTCGCGTCGCCGAGACCGAAAACGTCCGTGCCGAGCTTCTGGCGGAGGTCGCCGCCGTCGCGCCGGGCACGACCTTCTGGGTCGCGCTCAGGCTCGACATCCGCGACGGCTGGCACACCTACTGGCGCAATCCGGGTGACAGCGGCGAGCCGACCCGCATCCGCTGGTCGCTCTCCGACGGCGTCGTCGCGAGCGACATCCACTGGCCCTTCCCCGAACGCATCCCCTACGCCCACCTCGTCAACTTCGGCTACCACGGGCGCGTCCTCCTCCTGGTCGAGATGACGGTCGACGGCGGCCGGCCCCCGGGATCGGTCCTGGAGGCCACCGCCGACGTCTCCTGGCTCGCCTGCAAGGACATCTGCATTCCGGAGGCGGCGACGCTGCGGCTCAGCCTGCCGGTGACCGCGGGACCGGCGGCGGTCGATGCCGCCGCCGCAGCCGAGATCGATCGCGGGCGGGCGTTGCTGCCGGTCGCCTCGCCCTGGCCCGCCCGGTTCGCCGTCGACGACCGCACGCTGACGCTGGAGCTGGCGACCGGGGCCGCCGGCGGCGCGATCACCGCCGCGAGCCTGTTCCCGTACGAATGGGGGGCGATCGAGCCGTCGGCCGCGCAGCATCTGACCGTCGCCGACGGGCGCCTCGTGCTGACCACGGACCGCGGCGAGGCGGTTCCGCAGGCCCTGAACGGTGTCCTGGTGATCGCGGAGCGGAGCGGCGACGCGACGCTCGAGCGCGCCGTCGAGATCGCCGCGGTGCGCGTCGAGGCGATCGCGGCGACGCCCGTCGCCGCGGAGGGAGCGATCGGCGGGATCGCCGCCGCGCTCGGTTTCGCGTTCCTCGGGGGTCTGATCCTCAACCTGATGCCGTGCGTGTTCCCGGTCCTCTCGATCAAGGCGATCGGCATCGTCGGTCACGGGGTTCGGTCGTCGGGGCACCTCCGGGCCAGCGGCCTCGCGTACACCGCCGGCGTCCTCGCCTTCATGGCGCTGGTCGGCGGCGTGCTCCTCGCCCTCAAGGGCGTGGGCGCCGAGGTCGGCTGGGGGTTCCAGCTGCAATCGCCGGCGTTCGTCGCCGTGATGGCGGTGCTGCTGTTCACCCTCGGCCTCAGCCTGTCGGGCTGGTTCTTCTTCGGCGCGGCGATCATGGGGTGGGGCGCCGGCATCGGCGCCCGGTCGGAGGGCGTCGGCTCGTTCGTCACCGGCGCGCTCGCGGCGCTGGTGGCGACGCCGTGCACGGCGCCCTTCATGGGCGCCGCGATCGGGTTCGCGCTCGCCCAGCCGGCCCCGGTGGCGCTCGCGGTGATGCTCGCGCTCGGCCTCGGTCTGGCGGTCCCGTATCTGCTGATCACCTGGGTCCCGGGCCTCGCCGGCCGGCTGCCGCGCCCGGGCGCGTGGATGGAGCGGCTGAAGCAGCTGCTCGCCTTCCCGCTCTATGCGGCCGCCGCCTGGCTGGTGTGGGTGCTGGCGTTGCAGGCGGGACCCTCCGGCGTGCTCGCGGCGCTGGCGGCGATGATCTTCGTCGCCTTCGCGATCTGGCTGTGGCAGGCGACCCGCGGCGGCGGACGGCGCTCGCGAGTGGCGGGGTCGATCGGAGCGGCGGCCGCGGTGGTCGCGGCAGCCGCCCTCGCGGTGCTCCCGGAGGCGCTGCCGCCGGCCGCCGCCGGCCGGCCCGAAGCCCCCCACGCCGGCTCCGGGCTGATGCCCGAGCCGTTCTCCCCCGAACGGCTGGCCCGGCTGCGCGCCGACGGCACGCCGGTGTTCGTGAACATGACCGCGGCGTGGTGCATCACCTGCAAGGTCAACGAGCAGGTGGCGCTGTCGTCCGAGCGGGTCGCCCGTGCCTTCGCGGATGGCGGGATCGTCTATCTCGAGGGCGACTGGACCAACCGCGACGCCGCGATCGGGCGCTACCTGCGCGACTACGGCCGCAGCGGCGTTCCGCTCTACGTCCTCTACAAGCCGACCGCGAGCCGGCCTCAGGTGCTGCCGCAGTTCCTGACCGAGGCGATCGTGCTCGACGCGATCCGGGATCTCGCCGATCGGCCGCTCTCCCGCAACCCCGAACAGAGGAGTTGACCATGCTGACCTCTCCGAATGGACGGCGTCTCTCGACCGCGGCGGCCGGCGCCGTCGCGGTGCTGACCTTCGCTCTCGGCCTCGCGGCCGCCGCCGCCGCACCGGCGATCGGCGAGCCGGCGCCCGCGTTCACGGGCATCGACAGCAACGGCAACAGTCGATCGCTCGCCGATTTTCGTGGCCAGACGGTGGTGCTCGAGTGGACCAACCACGACTGTCCCTTCGTGCGCAAGCACTACGGCACCGGCAACATGCAGGCGCTGCAGAAGCAGGCGGCCGCCGACGGCGTCGTCTGGCTGTCGGTGATCTCCTCGGCCCCCGGCGAGCAGGGCCACGTCTCGGCCGCCGAAGCCAACCGCATCGCCGGGCAGCAAGGGGCCGGCCCGACGGCGATCCTCCTCGATCCCGAAGGCACCATCGGGCGCGCCTACGACGCCCGCACGACACCCCACATGTACGTGGTCGACGCCGAGGGCGCGCTGCGCTACATGGGCGGCATCGACGATCGGCCGACCGCCAACCCGGCCGACGTCGCGGGCGCCGAGAACCATGTGGTCGCGGCGCTGGCCGACGTCGCCGCCGGCCGTCCGGTGCGCACGCCCGCGACGCGGCCCTACGGCTGCACCGTCAAATACTAGCGGCACTCGGCGCGGATCCGCCCGACGCCCGGTCCCGGCACCGCCGGGACCGGATGCGGGTTACGCTCGGCTCGAGGCTTCCGCCCGCAGCGCCGAGAAGCGATGCTCCTGCAGGCTCGGCTGGAACAACGCGCCGTTCTCTTCGAAGTTCTCGGCGAAGCAGCCGCCGCGATACGGGATCTCGCTTCCCACCGCGGTCCAGGCCGCCCGCACTCCCTCGGCCCCGACGACTTCGAACCGGTTGGTCAGGTGGGTCAGGCCATGGCGGAGATCTCCCAGCCTGCCCAGCGCGCGCGTCTTGTCGAGCGCCAGCAGCTTCGAACACGGCGAGACATCCCCGTCGACGGACACCGAGATCCCCGTCCGTCCCGCCTGGCATCCGAAGTAACTCCCCGGCGACTCCTCCTTCTCGAGGTCCTCGATCAGGAGATCGGCGTTGCGGTGGTCGCGGTACCATCGGCACAGATCCCGCCACTGCGCGGCGAACGCGTCCATGTCGGGCTGGTCCCAGCGCACCCCGGTCGCGTGCCCGATGATGAACTGATTGACCCCGAGATCGTGAAGCCCGCGCACGTCCTCGCACAGTCGGGAGACGTTCTCCGGCATCACGGTCATTTTCGCGGCGATCCACGGTTGGACCGCCTTGAGGCGACGCAAGCCTCGAACCACCGCCGCGAAGGAGCCTCGCCCCCGGCGGTCGACGCGGAAGCGGTCATGGGACGTGTCGAGACCATCGAGGCTCAAGAGCGCCTTGATCCGCTGCTCCGCGAGAACCTCGGCCACCCTGTCGGTGATCAGGGTCCCGTTGGTGGTGGTGTTGAAGTCGACCTCTTTCCCACCGACGGCGGCGCGGCGGCGCGCATAGCGCGCGATCTCCTCCATCGTGCTCAGGCGGAGGATCGGCTCGCCGCCGAAGAACGTCACCGACAACCGCGGTTCGTTCGCACTGTACCGGACCAGCAGATCGACGGCCCGGCGGCCCGTTTCGGCGGCCATCGAACTCGATCCCAGCATCGTCGTCTCGAAGCAGTACCGGCAGCGCAGGTTGCAGGCCTCGGTGAGGATCAACTCGACCTGGGTGATCGGCGGAAAGAGCTGCAGGTGAATGCGTGCGATCGTCTCGTAGAGCAGACGATCGGCCTCTCCCGCCGGCAACGCCAGCCTCGCCCGCAACCGTTCGCTCAGCGCTTGCGGGTCCGGCGATATCTGGCGGAGGCCGTCGAAGACGATCTCCACGACCTCGGCATTGCCGTCGCCGGCGCTGCCGACGGCTGGATCCGGCATCGTCGTTCTCCCGTCGCCCCGCGTGATCGCAGCCGGCCGATCCCTCCGATCGCTCGACCGGATCGGGGCATGGACCCGTCGAGCATCCGGAACCGGCCGCGGAACGAGACCGGCCGCCGCCCCGCGGCGGCGGCGGTCGGGTCTGCCCGTTCCTCGACTAGGCGGCCGACGATGCGGCGCTGCCGCCACCCGCGGGCGGCGTGGTGGTGATCATGAAGCTCGGCCGGCACTTGAACCGTCCCGAGCACGTGAAGCATTCGAATTCCGCCGGTTGACCGGCGATCTCTCCCGGTCCGCCGAAACGACGAACGACTTCGGCCGCAATCGCCGCCGCGATCTTGTTGATTTCCTCCGGTGTCATGGTCTTTCGCTCCTTTGGTTTGGCGCGGGCGAGGCTCACCTTCGCCTGGGAAGCCGGCGCTCGATGGACCTTGGTCAGGAACAACAAAACCATGTCCCTTTTATGGATGATCCGCCCCGCATGGCGACGCCGCGTCGCGACTCCGGCACCGCACGGGGAACCGGCACCGCAAGGGGGAGGCGTCGGAACGGTCCTCCAAGGATTTTTTTCCTTGATTCGGGGCTCCGGAGCGGCTATCCGTAAGGGAAACGCTCTTCGACATCGTGGACAGCATCGGCACCGGCGGGCGGCAGGGCGCTCGGCTGCGGGGGCTGGGGCCCGCCGGGCGGGCGGATGACGACGTTTGTTTCGCCGAAAAAATTAGCTATTTCAACGCGCAACAACCGATTCGCGGCTACGTTTGTCTACCGGCGCGACTCTCATGAATGCAACGAAATCAACGAATTGGCCGGACAGAAGGTCTACTTTTGCCCACGAATGGCTACAGAATCCGTCGAGACAGACGGGTTTGTCGCCGAATCAACGGGTTGACCGCCACGGGGGCGCAACGAAGGTAGACAGAACGCCCCCGCAGGTCGTCCGAACGTAGACATTTTCCCCCTCGGCGCCGGCCGGACGCCGGCGGCATCGCTAGGCGCGGACGTCGCGAAC
>JBHJOP010000004.1:0-24867 GCA_050329575.1 Rhodospirillales bacterium
CAACCATGCATGCGACGCTACGAACCGGGTTTCCGATCAACACTGCTCTCCCTCCTGATCTCGGCACTGTTCTTGCCCCGACGCACTCAACGACGCGCCAGTCCTGGTTGCACCATACCGAGGAGGACCACCGCCATCAACGCCGAAACATCCCGGTGGTCCAGCGGGCTGACGCCGACCGACCGGGACCGAGGATGAGGCGGTCAGATCGCCGGGCCCATCAGGAGGGTCGGCAGCCAGGTGGCGAGGCCGGGGAACAGGCAGAGGATGACGATGGCGAGGACCATGCACAGCATGAACGGCAGCGCGCCGCGCAGGATGGTCGGCAGCGAGACGTCGGGAACGATGCCGTTGATGACGTAGAGGTTGAGCCCCACCGGCGGGGTGATCAGGCCGATCTCCATGTTGATGGTGAAGACGACCGCGAACCAGTAGGGATCGAAGCCGGCCTGGGTGATGATCGGCAGCAGGATCGGCGCCGTCATCAGGATCACCGCCACCGGCGGCAGGAAGAACCCGGCGACCAGCAGGAAGACGTTGATCGCCGCCATCAGCACCCAGCGGTTGACATCGAGTCCGGCGATCCATTCGGCCACCGCCTGGGTGACGAACAGGCTGGACAGCGCGTAGCTGAACAGGGCCGAGGCGCCGATGATCATCAGGATCATCACGCTCTCGCGCATGCTGCTGCTCAGCACCGACCACAGCTGCGACGGTCGCCACATCCGGTAGACGACGGCGACCAGCACGATGCAGAACAGCGCCCCGACCCCCGCCGCCTCCGACGGGGTCGCGATGCCGCCGTAGAGGACGTAGAGGATGCCGGCGATGATCGCCAGGAACGGCAGCACCTTCGGCAGGCTGGCCAGCTTCTCGGCGAACGTGAACGCCCCGCCGGCGCGCTGGAAACGGTACCCCTTGCGCCACGCGTCGAACAGCGCCCACGCCATGAACAGACCGGTGAGCATCACGCCCGGAACCACCCCGGCGATGAACAGCCGGCCGATCGAGGTCTCGGTCGAGATGCCGTAGACGATCATGGTGATCGAGGGCGGGATGAGGATGCCGAGGGTGCCGCCGGCGGCGATGGCGCCGGTGGCGAGGCTGGCGGGGTAGCCGCGTTGGCGCATCTCGGGAATGCCCATCTTGCCGATGGCGGCACAGGTGGCGGGCGACGAGCCGCTGAGGGCGGCGAAGATCGAACACGCCCCGAGGTTGGAGATGATCAGCCCGCCGGGGACCCGCTGCAGCCAGCGGTCGAGGGCCTCGTAGAGATCCTTGCCGGCCGGCGAGTTGGCGACCGCCGCCCCCATCAGGATGAACATCGGGATCGACACCAGGGTGAAGTCGGCGAGCCCGCCGAAGAACGTCTCGGCGAGGATGCCGAGGCTGCCCCACCCGTCGAACGCCACCAGGAAGCCGATGGCGACGATGGCGAGCCCGAAGGCGACCGGGATGCCCGAGGCGAGCACCGCCACGGTGACCACGGTGACCAGCACGCCGATGGCGAGCGGGCTCACGGCCGGTGCTCCGGCCCGAGGCCGAACGGCATCTCGTCGCCGCGGAGCAGGCACAGGATGTCGACCAGGTATTGCAGGGCGAGCAGGCCGAAGCCGACCGGCATCGCCAGGTAGGGGATCCACAGCGGCAGCGCCCACACGGTGTGGGTGCGCCAGCCACCCTCCCAGGCCTCCAGCCACAGCTGGGCCCCGGTGAGGCAGGCGACCACCGAGAACGCCAGCGCCCCGCCGGCGGCGGCGAGCGCCAGCGCCATCCGCGTCCTGTGACCGACGTGCATCGGCACCAGGTCGACGTTCACGTGGCCCTTGGTCAACGCCACGTAGGGGCTGCCGACGAAGGTGGCGGCGACCAGCGAGAAGGTGACGAACTCGGTCTGCCAGACGGTCGAGGCCTGCAGGAGGTAGCGGAGCACGACCATCTGGCACACGACCAGCACCGCGGCCGCCACCAGGCACGCGGCGAGCATCCCGCAGCCCCGCGACAACGCTCTCACGACGACGATGAAGGCGCGCATGCGCGGATCCGGCCGACCGGCGGCCGCGCGAAGGCGACGGCCGCCGCGACCGTCTCCCTACTCGACCGCGAGCGCCTTCTCGATCAGGTCCTTGCCCCCCGGCACCTTCTCGGCGAAGGTCTTGTAGGACGTCTGCTCGGCGATCTCGCGCCACGCGGCGGCCTGTTCGGCGGTCATCTCGACCACCTCGACGCCGGCCGCCTTGTAGACGTCGACCAGGGTGTCGTCCAGCTTCTTGGCCTCGGCGAAGAAGTACTCCTCGGCCTTCTTGCCGGCCGCCAGCAACGCCGCCCGCTGCTGGTCGTTCAGCTTCTCCCAACTCCTGGCCGACATCAGGATCGGCTCGTACATGAACCAGAGCGCGTGCTCGCCGGGCGCGGTCAGGCACTTGACCTGCTCGTAGAGGCGGAACGAGACGAAGCTGCCGGAACTGGTGTTGGCGGAGTCGAGCACGCCGGTCTGCATCGCGGTGTAGATTTCCGAGCTCGGCATCGAGGCGATCGAGGCGCCGGCCCCGGCCAGCATCTGCTCGAACGCCGGCCCGGCGGCGCGCATCACCTGACCCTTGATGCTCTCGGGCTCGAGAATGCAGTTCTTCTTGGAGGCGAAGCCGCCGGCCAGCCAGGCGTCGGCGAGCACGACGACGCCGGCCTCGTTGATGATCTTCTTGATGTCGTCCATGAACGGCGAGTCGTTGAGGCGCCGGGCGTGCTCGTGGTTCTTGACCAGCCCGGGCATCAGCGTCGCGCTGAACTGGGGATGGCGGCCGCTGGCGTAATCGAGCGGAAAGGCCGAGATGTCGAGCTGGCCCTTGGTCATCGCCCCCCACTGCTCCGCCGGCTTGAACAGCGACGCGCCCGGATAGACCTTGATCTCGAGGCCGACGTTGGCGTTCTCCACCTCGCGGGCGAGGATCTGCACCATTTCGTCGCGGACGTCGCCCTTGCCGCCCGGCCACTGGTGCGACGCCTTCAACGACTGGGCCTGCGCCGCGCCCGCCATCACGGCGACGGCGGCGACGCCGACAACACCGGCAAGACAAGTCTTCAACGATCGCATGGTCGCATCCTCCCGATTCCGGGGCTGATCGCCCTCGTTGGCCTATTCGGCGCTTCCCATCGCGGGCCGGCGCCGCTACATCCCGTATCAGTACACGAAATGCACCGACGGAAAAGGCAATTCCGACCGCCGCGCACGACGGCGGTGCCGGTGTCGCTCGACGGACCCGACGCAGGCCGTCGATCGCTCGCAACGGACGGGTTCCATGGCCGAGACCGCACCGCTCCGGCACCGCGAAGACGAGCCGGGCAGCGCCCGTCGCCGGCGGCGGTGGATGCGGTGGGCGGCGGCGGGATTCGTCGTGCTGGCGGTCATCGGTCCGTTGGCGGGTTGGTGGTGGCTGCGCACCTCGCTGCCGCCCGCGCGGGCGACGGTTGCGGTCAACGGCGTCGCGGCGCCGGTCGAGGTGTTGTTCGACGCCCACGGGGTTCCGCACATCTTCGCGCAGTCGCCGGAGGACGCGGCTTACGCGCTCGGCTTCGTGCACGCCCGGGATCGGCTGTGGCAGATGGAGAGCATGCGCCGGCTGGGAGCCGGGCGGCTGGCGGAGGTCGCCGGCGAGGCCGCCCTCGCATCCGACCGGTTGATGCGCACGCTCGGTCTCTACCGGCTGGCCGAGGCCCAGTCCCGGCTGCTGTCCGAGGACGCGACGCGCACCCTCGCGGCCTATGCGGACGGCGTCAACGCCTGGATCGCCCATCGCCGCGGCGCGCTGCCGCCGGAGTTCGTCGTTCTCGGCCTGGAGCCGGAGCCCTGGCGGACCGCCGATTCGCTGGTCTGGATCCGCATCATGGCGATGCGGCTCGCCGGCAACCGCAAGACCGAGCTGCTGCGGGCGCGGCTGCGGAGCCGGCTCACCGACGAGCAGATCGCCGAGTTGACGCCGCCGGATCCGGGCGACGCACCGGTGACCGCCGAGTGGCTGGATGCCGCCAGCCTCGACGCGCTGTCCCTTCCGGGGACGATCGCGGAGCCGGCGGCGCTGCAGACGGTGGGCGGCGCGTCCAACGTGTGGGTGGTCGCCGGCTCGCAGACCGAGAGCGGCAAGCCGCTGCTCGCCAACGATCCTCACCTCGGGTTCGCGGCGCCGATCCTGTGGTACCTGGTGCGGATCGAAACCCCGGATGGCGAACTGGTCGGCGCCACGGTGCCGGGGTTTCCGTTCCTGGTCCTCGGCCACAACGGCCGGATCGCCTGGGGGATGAGCAACACCGGCAGCGACACGGTCGATCTGTTCATGGAGCGCATCGACCCGGAGGACAGCGGGCGCTATCTGGCCCCGGACGGGTCCCGGCCGTTCACGACCCGCCGCGAGATCATCGCGGTCAAGGGCGGTGACGATGTCGTGCTGACCGTCCGCGAGACCCGCCACGGGCCGGTGATCTCCGATGCGCCGAGCCTGCCGCCGGGCGGTGACGGGATGGCCGGCGCCGGGATGGCCGGTGACGGGGTGTCCGGTGACGGGGTGTCCGGTGACGGGATGTCCGGTGACGGGATGTCCGGCGCCGAGACCGTTCTGGCGCTGGCGGCGCCGTATCTCCGCGACGACGATCGCACCGCCGAGGCCGCCTACCGGCTGAGCCGGGCGCGCGACTGGGACGCCTTCGTCGCCGCCAGCGAGGATTTCCACTCGCCGCAGACCAACCTCATGTATGCCGACGTCGACGGCAACATCGGGTTCATCGCGCCCGGACGGGTGCCGATCCGCCGCGGCGGCCGGGGCGCGGTGCCGAGCCCCGGCTGGACCGGCGGCGCCGACTGGATCGGCTTCGTCCCGTTCGCGGACCTGCCGCGCGCCCTCAACCCGCCGTCCGGTCGGCTGGTCAACGCCAACAACCGGATCGTCCCGGACGGCTACCCCTGGTATCTCGGCTCCGAGTGGGAGGAAGGGTACCGGGCCGAGCGGATCGAGTCCCTGCTCGCGGCCGGTTCGCCCCACGATCGGGCGTCGATGGCGGCGATCCAGATGGACCACGTCTCGCTGATGGCCGCCGACCTGCTGGCGCCGATGCTGCGGGGGCTGCCGGATCGCGAACGGCATCGCACGGTGACCGCGATGCTCCGCGCCTGGTCGGGCGAGATGGCGCGCGGCCGGCCGGAGCCGCTGATCTTCTCGGCGTGGGTGCGGGCGTTCAACCTCGCGGTCTACGCCGACGAACTCGGCGAGTTCACGCGAAGCTTCCTGCATTACCGCCCGCGCTTTCTCCGGTTCGTCCTCGAGGCGCGCCCGATCTGGTGCGACGACATCACCACCGAAGCGGTCGAGGACTGCGCCAGCCGTCTCGAGACCGCCCTCGACGCGGCCCTCGAAGAACTGACGGCCCGCTTCGGGCCGGATCCGGCGCGCTGGCGGTGGGGGGATGTCCATCGGGCGGCCTTCGATCACCGCCTGCTCGGCTCGCTGCCGCTGATCGGCGCCGCCACCAACCTCGGCATCGAAACCGACGGCGGCTTCTATACCGTGAACCGCGGCGCCAACCGGCTGGGAGAGCCGGACCATCCGTATGCCCATGTCCATGGCGCCGGCGTTCGCGCCGTCTACGATCTTGCCGAGCTGCCGCAATCGCGGTTCATGATCGCCACCGGGCAGTCCGGCAACCCGCTGTCGCGCCACTACGGCGATCAGATCGAGAGATGGCGCGACGGCGGCTCGATCACCCTCGGCCAGAGCCGGGACGACCTCGCGCGGCAGGCGTCAGGGCGACTGACCCTGGTCGCGAAATGAGGGCTCGCCGATGACGGTCACCGTCGCCGAGGTCCGCACCGCCGCCGCACTGCTGGCGGGACGCATCGTCCGCACCCCGTCGATCGCCGCCGATGTCGGCGGCCCGGCGCCCGGCACCGCGGTGGTCCTGAAGCTCGAGAACCTGCAAGTCACCGGATCGTTCAAGGCGCGCGGGGCGATGGTCAAGCTGGCGAGCCTCGACAGCGCCGCCCGCACGGCCGGCGTCGTCACCGCCTCGGCCGGCAACCATGCGCAGGGCGTCGCCTACCACGCCGGCCGACTCGGCATTCCGGCGACCGTGGTGATGCCGCGCGGCACCCCGTTCACCAAGGTCGGACGCACCGAAGCGCTCGGGGCCCGCGTCGTCCTCTCCGGCGAGGACCTGAGCGAGGCCCGCGCCCACGCGATGGGCCTGGTCGCGGCCGAGGGCGGGGAGTTCGTCTCCCCCTACGACGACGAACGGATCATCGCCGGCCAGGGCACCGTCGCCCTCGAGATGCTCGCCGACGATCCCGATCTCGAGTGCCTGATCGTCCCGGTCGGCGGCGGCGGCCTGATCGCCGGCGTCGCCATCGCCGCCAAGGCCGTCAAGCCGACGATCGAGATCTTCGGGGTCCAGGCCGCCCTCTATCCGACGATGCGGGACGCCATCCGCGGCCGACCCGCCGGCACCACGACGGCACAGACCCTCGCCGAGGGCATCGCCGTCAAGGAACCGGGCGTCCTCACCCGGCCGGTGATCGAGGCGCTGGTCGCCGACATCTTCCTCACCAGCGAACGGGCGCTCGAATCCGCGGTCTATTCCTTGCTGCATCAGCAGAAACTGGTCGTCGAGGGCGCCGGTGCGGCGCCGCTGGCGGCGTTGCTCGAGAACCGCGACCGGTTCGCCGGCCGCAAGGTCGGCCTCGTCCTGTCGGGCGGCAACATCGATCCGATGGTGCTGTCGTCGATCCTGCTCCGCGGCCTTTCGCGCGACGGGCGGCTCGTTCAACTTCGGGTTGAAATACCGGACCGACCGGGAACGCTCGCCAAGGTGACGGGACTGATCGGCGAGGCCGGCGGCAACATCGTCGAGGTCTACCACCGCCGCCTGTTCTACGACGTTCCGGTCAAGCTCGCCGAACTCGACGTCCTGGTCGAGACGCAGAGCCCGAGCCACGTCCGCACGCTGATCGCCTGCCTCGAAGGCGCCGGCTACGCGACCAGCCTTTTGTCGGGAACCAAGGGCCGGGAAACGGGCTAGAGGCGGCCGTCGAGACGACGGTAGTGGCCGCGAAAGCGAAGCAGCGGACGGGCCTCCCCCGTGCCGTGAACCCGCTCGACCCGCCCGACCACGATCAGATGGTCGCCGCCGACGTGGGTGGCGACGCGGGTGCACTCGAGCTGGGCGAGGGAGCCGGGCAGCAGCGGCGGGCCGGCCTCCGAGCGCCGGCACGCAATCCCCGCGAACTTGTCCTCGGCCTGGCTCGCGAAGCGCTCCGACAGCGCCACCTGATCCTCGGCCAGGATGTTGACGGCGAACCGGCCGCTGCCGTTGACGAATGCGTCGATGTTGCGGGTCTTGTTGCCGAGGCAGAACAGGATCAGCGGCGGCTCCAGCGACAGCGACGAGAACGCGCTGATGGTGACCCCGACCGGGGCACCGGCATCGGCGACCGCGGTGACGACGCAGACCCCCGACGCGAACAGGCCGAGAGCGCTTCGGAACTCGCTCGGTTCGACGGTCACGGTGAGTGATCTCCGGGTGATGTCGCGGGGCCGACCGCCGACGTTGTCTGCGCGCCGACCGTCCCTGCCGGAGGCCGGTGTGTCACGGGCCGGTTGGAAGTTAGTCAGGCGGTAACCAACGCCCGGTTACATAAGGGCATAGGTACGAGACGCCGTATCCTGCCGTCAAGAGGCTGTCGCGAGTTCGCCCATGTTCTTTCTCATCGGTTTGGTCATCGCCGCCGGCTCCGTCGTCGGCGGCTACCTGGGGGGCGGCGGGCACCTGGACGTCCTCTGGCAGCCGTTCGAGTTCGTGATCATCTTCGGCTGCGCCATCGGGGCGTTCGTCGTCTCCAACCCGAAACCGATCCTCACCGGGACGGTCAAGTCGTTCGGCAAGCTGCTCAAGGGACCCAGCCACAGCAAGGCCTGCAACCTGGAATTGCTGGGCATGCTCTATTCGATGTTCAAGCTCGCCAAGACGAAAGGCGATCTCGCCCTCGAGAGCCACGTGGAGCAGCCCTACGAGAGCCCGATCTTCCAGAACTTCCCGACCTTCACGCGCGACCGGCACGCGGTCGAGTTCGTGTGCGACTACCTGCGCCTGCTGACCCTCGGGGCCGGCAATCCCCATGAGTTCGAGACCGTGATCGAGACCGACCTGGAGGTGCACCACACCGAGAAGCACGCGATTGCCGGCGCCCTGCAGGGGGTCGCCGACGGGCTGCCGGCGCTGGGAATCGTCGCCGCCGTTCTCGGCGTCATTCATACCATGGGCTCGATCACCGAGCCGCCGGAGGTCCTCGGCCGGCTGATCGGCGCCGCCCTGGTCGGGACGTTCAGCGGCGTGCTCGCGGCCTACGGCCTGGTCGCGCCGATGGCCAAGTCGTTGGAAAACACGTTCAACGCCGAAGCCCGATACCTGGAGTGCGTCAAGACCGGGATCATCTCCCACATGCAGGGCTACGCGCCCCAGGTCTCGGTGGAGTTCGCCCGCAAGACCCTGAACAGCCACGTCCGCCCGACGTTCGGCGAGGTCGACGAGATGATCCAGAACATCCAGGTCTGAGCCGGGTGATCCGTGGCCAACCACCCGATCGTCATCAAGCGGGTCAAGAAGGCGGCGCACGGCAGCCACGGCGGCGCCTGGAAGGTGGCCTACGCCGACTTCGTCACCGCGATGATGGCGTTCTTTCTCCTGTTGTGGCTGCTGAACGCCGTCAGTCAGGAACAGCTCGAGGGCATTTCCGACTATTTCTCGCCGATCTCGACGAAGTCCGCCACCTCCGGCGGCGCCGGATTGATGGCCGGCGAGAGGGTCGCCAGCAAAGGGGTCTTCAATTCCGATTCGGCCGCCACGGGGCCGGTGGTCGAGCTCTCGCTCGACCGTGACGACGAGACCGACGACGAGACCGACGACGAGCCCGCGGCTCGGGACGGCGCGGACGGAGCGACCGCCTCCGACCGCGATCTCGCCGCGCGGCAGGGGCGGATCGAGGAACAGCAGTTTCGCGAGGCCGAACAGCAGCTTCGCGAGGCGCTCGAGAACACCCCGCAGCTGAAGCAGCTGGTCGACAGCCTGCTCGTCGACAACACGCCGGAAGGCCTGCGGATCCAGATCGTCGACCAGGACCGGCTGCCGATGTTCCCTCGCGGCAGCGCCGAGATGTATCTTCACACCCGCAAGATCCTGGAGCTGGTCGCCGCGGTCATCGATCAGATGCCCCAGGACATCGCCATTTCCGGTCATACCGACGCCACCCGTTTCGCGACCGACGCCGGTTACGGCAACTGGGAATTGTCGGCCGATCGCGCCAACGCGGCCCGCCGCGCCCTCATCCGGCGCGGGGTTCCGGAGGAGCGGATCGCGCGGGTCGTCGGCAAGGCGGCGACCGACCCTCTGTTCGCCGACGATCCGGAAGCACCGGCCAACCGCCGCCTGTCGGTGGTGCTGCTCCGCGGCAGCGGCGAGGCGCCGCGGACGGTCGGCGGCGAGCGGCAGGCACAGCTGCGAGGCGTTTCCACCGACCGCGAAAAGTGATACCGTGCGAGCAACGACAATGATGCCGAATGCTTGCCCGCGATGAAGCACAGGCCGGTCACCGGCGCCCGATTCTTCTTTGCGACCGCGCCGATGCCGTGCCCCTACCTGCCCGGGCGCGTCGAACGGCGGCTGGTCACCGAACTCGCCGGTCCTCAGGTCGTCGCTTTCCATGATCAGCTGTCGCAAGCGGGTTTCCGCCGCAGTCACAGCATCGCCTATGCGCCGGTCTGCCAGGACTGCTCCGCCTGCGCCGCGGTGCGGATCGTCGCCGACCGGTTCCGGCCGAGCCGCGGGCAGGGCCGCGTCTGGTCGCGCAACCGGGACCTGATCGTCTGCGAGACCGCTCCGCGCGCCACCGAGGAGCAGTTCGCCCTGTTCCGCAGCTATCAGCGCAGCCGGCACGGCGACAGCGACATGGCGCGGATGGACTACTACGACTATCAGACCCTGGTCGAGGACACCGCGGTCGACACCCGCATCTTCGAGTTCCGCGATCGCACCGGCGCGCTGGTGGCCGGCTGCCTCACCGATCGCCTGGCCGACGGCTTCTCGGCCGTGTACAGCTTCTTCGATCCCTCCCTGTCGCGACGCAGCCTCGGTACGTTCGTGATTCTGTGGCTGGTCGAGCACGCGAAGGCGTTGGGCCGCCGCCACGTCTACCTCGGCTACTGGGTCGCCGGCTGCTCCAAAATGTCCTACAAGGCCCGCTACCAACCCCTCGAAGCCTATACCCCGGAGGGCTGGCGACCCCTGCGCCCCGACGATCCGGAGACCGCCCGGTTGTTTCGTGCCGGCCCCTGAACGAGGCCCGCCAAATCGTCCTCGCCATCCCGCATCGGGGCTGCTAACGTCTTGATTGATCGATCGATCGAACGATCGTCGGGCCGGCGCCGCGGCGACATCGGGTCGCCGAGGAGCGGGCTCATCGTGCACGTCACGTCACGTCAAGTGAGGGAGTTCAACGTCCATGAAACGTCGCAGCTTCATCAAGGGGGCCACCGCCGCCGGCGTCGCCGGAGTCGCCGCATCAGGCTTTCCGGCCCCGGCGATCTCGCAAGGCCGCACCGAATGGCGGATGGTCACCACTTGGCCGAAGAACTTTCCCGGCCTCGGCACCGGAGCGAACATCCTCGCCGAGATGATCGGCAGGGCCACGGAAGGCCGGCTGACCATCAAGGTGTTCGGCGGCGGCGAGATCGTGCCGCCGTTCGAATCGATGGACGCGGTCGCCGCCGGAACCGTCGAGATGGGCCACGGCGCGCCCTACTATTGGAAGGGCAAGCTGGCGGCCACCCAGTTCATCGCCTCGATGCCGTTCGGCCTCACCGCGCAGGAGCAGAACGCGTGGTTCCAGTACGGCGGCGGCCAGGAATTGTCGGACGAGGTGTACAAGGAGCTCGGCTGCAAGTTCTTCCCGTCGGGCAACACCGGAACCCAGATGGGCGGTTGGTTCAACAAGGAGATGAAGAGCCTCGAGGACTTCAAGGGGCTGAAGATGCGGATCCCCGGCCTCGGCGGCGAAGTGGTCAAGGCCGCCGGCGGCAACGTCGTCAACCTGCCGGGCGCCGAGATCCCGCCGGCGCTGCAGTCGGGGGCGATCGACGCCACCGAGTGGGTGGGCCCCTACAACGACCTCGCCTTCGGCCTCTACAAGAGCGCCAAGTTCTACTATTACCCCGGCTGGCACGAACCCGCGACCGTGCTCGACAACTTCATCAGCCTCAAGGCCTGGGAGAAGCTGCCGAGCGACATCAAGGCGATCGTCGAGGCGGCCAACACCGCGGTCAACCAGCTGGTGCTGAGCGAGTTCGTCGCCCGCAACAACGCCGCCCTGATGACGCTCGTCAAGGACCACGGCGTCGTCCTCAAGAAGTTCCCCGACCCCGTCCTCGACGGCCTCGGGGCGCTGTCCGGAAAGGTGATGAACGACCTCGCCTCCGCCGACCCTCTGAGCCGCAGGGTGATGGACAGCATCCTGTCGTTCCGCCGCGAGGCGATCGCGTGGACGAACCTGTCGGAGACGGCCTTCACCGCGGCGCGCTCGCTGCCGTTCAAGTACGCCGAACCGAGCGGCGGCTGACCGCCGTTCGCGTCCGCCGTCGGCGTCGACGACCGGCGAGGGCGATCTCCCCTCGCCGGCCGTCCGTTCGATCTCGGGGGGCTACCTGAACAACACCGCGGGCAGCCAAGTCGCCAGGGCCGGAAACGCCGCGATCAGCGCCAGGACAGCGAGCTGGATCGCCACGAACGGCACGATGCCGCGGTAGATGTCCATCGTCTTGACGCGGGGCGGCGCCACACCCCGCAGGTAGAACAGGGCGAAACCGAACGGCGGGGTGAGAAAGCTGGTCTGCAGGTTGATCGCGATCATCACCCCGAACCAGACGGGATTGATGTCCATCTGCAGGAGGATCGGACCGACGATCGGGACGACGACGAAGATGATCTCGATGAAGTCGAGAAAGAACCCGAGAACGAACATCACCGCCATCACCGCCAGCATCGCGCCGAAGACGCCGCCCGGCAGGCCGCCGAGCAGCGCGCCGACGAACTCGTCGCCGCCGAAGCCGCGGAACACCAGCGAGAACACCGACGCGCCGAGCAGGATCACGAACACCATGCAGCTGATCTGCAGCGTCGCGCGCATCACGACCACCAGGACGCCGGACGCGTGGACCCGGAGGAGCGCCACCAGAAGGCCCCAGGCGACGACGACGACCATGATCACGGCGGCGAGAAACGCGATCACGTCGGCGGTCGGCAGCACCGTCCGCTGCATCCGCAGGTCGAAGAGGCTGGTCACCGCGACCTGCCCGAGCAGGCAGATCCCGGCCAGATAGACCGGCAGATCGCCGCCCGGATCGATGCGGCGGGCCAGTCCCGACACGATCCGCCCCCCCCATCCCGGGGACGCGTCGGGCGGCCGGTCGCCGGGGACGGTTCGTGCGTCGCCGCCGCCGCGACGGGCGGCCAGCAGCAGCGCGCCGATCGAGCCGACCGCCGCCGCCTCGGTCGGCGTGGCGACGCCGCCGAGGATCGAGCCGAGCACGGCGAAGATCAGCAGCGCCGGCGGCACCAGCACCGTCAGCACGCGGCGGCCGAGATCGTCGACCCGACCGCCCTCGGCGACCAGCGCCGGGCAGGACGCGGGCGCGATCACCCCCTTGACGAGGATCCAGGCCATGTAGCAGGCGACCAGGACCATGCCCGGCAGGAAGGCGCCGGCGAACAGGTCGATGACCGAGACCGGCTCGGGCGCCCAGTTGCCGACCGCCCGCTGCGCCTCCGCGTAGGCCCCCTGAAGGATGTCCCCCAACAACACCAGAACGATCGAGGGCGGAATGATCTGACCCAGCGTGCCCGAGGCGCAGATCGTCCCGGTCGCCAGCTTCGGATCGTAGCCGGCCTTGAGCATGGTCGGCAGACTGAGCAGCCCCATGGTCACCACCGTCGCGCCGACGATGCCGGTGGAGGCCGCCAGCAGCATGCCGACGAAGACCACCGACAGGCCGAGACCGCCGCGCAGCCGGCCGAACAGCAGCCCCATGGTCTCCAGCAGCTGCTCGGCGATCCGGGCGCGCTCCAGCATCACGCCCATGAACACGAACAGAGGCACCGCCACCAGCACCTCGTTGACCATCACCCCGAAGTAGCGCGACGACAGGCCGCCGAGCAGACGCAGATCGAAGATGTCGAACCCGACCCCGATCAGGGCGAACGCCAGCGCGGTCCCGGCGAGGCTGAAGGCGACCGGGAAGCCGAACAAGAGGACGCCGCAGACGACCACGAACATCACCAGGCTGAGCACCTCCGCGCCCATCGTCAGGACTCCCCGACGCCGCCGCCGTGGCGCTCCGCGAACTCGCGGCGGCCGGCGAGAACCAGCACCGAGCGCCCCGCCAGCGCCACGCCCTGCAGACCCAGGGTGACGCAGAACCCGAGGATGACGCTCTTGAGCAGGAACAGCCCCGGCAGTCCGCCCGCCTCGCGGGACTGCTCCAGCCTCTCCCAGGAAGCGAGCACGTAGGGCCAGGCGACCACCCAGATCAGCACCACCACCGGAAGCAGCAGGGCGATCGTGCCGACCAGGTCGACCCACGCCTTGTAGCGGGCGCTCTTCGCCCGGTAGAAGATGTCCACCCGGACGTGGCCGTCGTTGAGGAGCGTGTAGCCGGCGCCGGCCATGAACACGACGCCGTGCAGCCAGACGTAGGATTCCTGCATCCAGACGAAGCCGACGCTGAACACGTAGCGGAGAACGACCACCCCGAAGGCGATCAGCACCATCGCCAGGGTCAGCCAGGCGATCCCGCGACCAAGGGCGTCGTTGACCCGATCGATCAGGCGCACGAGGACGGCGAGCGCCGTCATCGGAGGCGGCCCGCATCGGCGCGGGCGGCGGCGCGACCGGCCCGGCGGTCGTCCACGGCCTGCCTCAGCGCACCACGAGGGGGGCGCGCTCCGGTACCACCGAAGCCGGAACCATCATGACGGAAGCCTCCACCGGCATCCCGACGGGCGATCGCCGGTTCGTTTCGCGTTGGACGCGTCCGTAACAGCCCCGGGCGCTCAAGTAAACCGGTTTGCGAGCGGGAATCCGCGCGGCGCCTTCTGCCCCGCCTGGCCCCGCCGGCCCCACCACCCCGCCAGGTCGGTCTCGGTGCGGACCCCGGCGCCGAAGCGCCATGAGAGGCCCTCGGCACGGGTGAAGGTGGTCAGATCGGAGAGCTCTCCCTTGGCGTAGCGCTGCAGAATGACGCCGCGGCCGCGGGTCATCACCGGCAACTCGGCGAGCGGGAACAGCAGCAGCTTGCGGTTCGACCCGATCACCGCCACCGAGTCCGCCGCCGCGGCGACGACGACGCACACCGCGCCCTCCTCGCCGGCGCCCAGATTGAGCACCTGCCTGCCGTTGCGGGTCTGGGCGATCACCTCGTCCTCGGCGACGACGAAGCCTCGCCCTTGGTCGGAGGCCACCACCAGCCGACGGCCGGGGACGTGGACCCTCATCACCACCGGCTCGTGCCGATCGGGCAGATCGATCATCAGCCGCAGCGGCTCTCCCTGGCCGCGGCCGCCGGGAAGGCGATCGCAGCCGAGCGTGTAGCAGCGGCCGTTGGTGGCGAAGATCAGCAACCGGTCGGTGGTCTCCGCGAGCACGACGAACCGACCGCGGTCCCCCTCCTTGTAACGGATCTCGCCGCTATCGGAGAGGTGGCCGCGGATCGCCCGGATCCATCCCTTCTCGGAACAGACGACGGTGATCGGCTCGCGCTCGATCATCGCCTCGGCAGCGATCGCGATCCCCGACGGGGCCCGCTCGATCGCCGTCCTGCGGCGACCGAGTGCGGTGCCGGCGCCGAACTCCGCCGCGGTCTCGCGGATCTCGGCGGCGATCTTGCGCCATTGCAGCCGTTCGTCGCCGAGCAGCGCCTGCAGGTCGGTCCGCTCGCCGGACAGGCTCTCGTGCTCCCGGCGGATGGCGATCTCCTCGAGGCCGCGCAACTGGCGCAGGCGCATGTTCAGGATCGCCTCCGCCTGGACATCGGTGATCACGAACCGGCGGATCATCTCGGCCTTCGGTTCGTCCGCTTCGCGGATGATGCGGATCACCTCGTCGAGGTTCAGGTAGGCGACGAGCAGCCCGCCCAGCACCTCCAGCCGCCGATCGATCCGGCCGAGACGGTGGGTGCCGCGGCGAACCAGCACCCGCTGGCGGTGGGCGAGGTAGGCGGCGAGGACCTCCCGCAGGTTCATCAGCCGGGGCGTGGTGCCGCCGTCGAGCACGTTCATGTTGAGGCCGATGCGGACCTCGAGGTCGGTCTGCCGGAACAGCTGCTCCATCAGCGTCGAGGCATCGACGGTCCGGCTGCGCGGCTCCAGGACGATGCGCACCCGTTCGGTGGATTCGTCGCGGATGTCGGCGAGCGCCGGCAACCGACGGGCGACCACCAGCTCGGCGATCCGCTCGATCAGGCGGGATTTCTGAACCTGGTAGGGGATCTCGGTGACGACGATCCGGAAGGCGCCGTGCGCGAGCTTCTCCACCTCCCAGCGGGCGCGCACCCGAAAGCTGCCGCGCCCCTGGCGATAGGCCTCGACGACCGCCTCCGGCGGCTCGACCAGCACGCCGCCGGTCGGGAAATCGGGCCCCGGAACCAGCCCCACCAGCGTCCCGATCCCGGCGTCGGGATGGTCGATGAGGTGGAGCAGGGCGGCGCACAGCTCGCCCGCGTTGTGCGGGGGAATGCTGGTCGCCATGCCGACGGCGATCCCGGTCGCACCGTTGGCGAGCAGGTTGGGAAAGCGGCCGGGGAGAACCACCGGCTCCTCGTCCTCACCGTCGTAGGTGGGGCGGAAGTCGACGGCGTCCTCGTCGATGCCTTCGAGCAGCGCCTGGGCGACGGCGGTGAGCCGGGATTCGGTGTAGCGCATCGCTGCGGCGTTGTCGCCGTCGACGTTGCCGAAGTTGCCCTGTCCGTCGACCAGCGGATAGCGGACGGCGAAGTCCTGGGCGAGGCGGACCAGCGCGTCGTAGACCGCCACGTCGCCGTGCGGGTGGAACTTGCCGATGACATCGCCGACCACCCGCGCGCACTTCTTGAACCCGGAGGCCGGATCGAGCTTCAGTTGCCGCATGGCGTAGAGAAGCCGCCGGTGGACCGGCTTCAGGCCGTCCCGAACGTCCGGCAGCGAGCGCGAGACGATGGTGGACAGCGCGTAGGCGAGGTATCGCTGGCTCAGCGCATCGCTCAGCGGAACGTCTTCGACGGCGGCCGGGGCCGCGGGTTCGCTCATGCTCGTCCCCGTTGCGATGTAGACCGATCGTTCACGAGATATGGTAGCTGATGACCGAGTTCCGTCAAGGTTTCGTTGTATGGTCGGGCGGTTCGGTCCCCGGCTCCGCGTCGCGACCGCCCGCCCGGCGGGCGAGCTTCTCGGCCAGCCGATGCCGCGCCGCCGGAAGCGGCCGGTTGCCGGACGCGTAGAGGTGGCGCTCCAGGAAGTGGCCGGTCAGCACCAGCCCCTGGGCCACCTCCTCGGCGGAGCCGGCGCCGCCCGCGGCGAGCAGAAACGGCGGCAGCACCAACAGGCGCGCGCGATAGGGTTCCGCCGCCCTGCGGCAGACCGCCCGCCCCGTCCGCGGCGAGACGAACGCCAGTCCGTCGCGGCCGCCGGTGACCGCGCAGCGGTCGAGATCGAGGCCGAAGCCGAGTTCGCCCAGGAGACCCAGCTCCCATTTCACGTAGGCCGACGGCCACGCCTCGCTGGCGGTCATCGCCGCCAACAGCGCGACCAGACCGTCGAACACGCGCGGATGCGGCTCGCGCTCGGGCAACGCCGTCTCGCCGAGGGCGCTGGCGGCCGCCAGCGCGGCCAGCCGGTCGCCGTCGGCCATCACCTCGGCCGCGACCGCCTGGATCAGCTCGCAGCCGAAGCCGCCGAGATGCTCGGACAGTCGCGCTCGCCAGGTCGCCCGCACGAGGTTGCCGGGCTGCAGCACGCCCCGCAGCCGCTTTCCGGTCGCGCCGCGGACCAGCCCCGCGTGCCGGCCGTGATCGCGGGTCAGCATCGAGACGACGGCCGATGCCTCGCCATGGCCGCGAACCGCCAGCACGACACCGTCGTCAGACCATTCCATGTCGCCCGTCAGTCCCCGGGGCGATGCGAGGGCGGAGACCGGACGTCGCCCAAGAATCGATCAAACGAGGACGAAGAAGGCACGCCGGTCTGCGGACGACCGGCAGGCCCGACCGGGCGACCGCGGTCCGCCGCGGGCGGGGACGCGGGAAGCCTGGACGCGGGAAGCTTGGACGCGGGAGGCGGGAACGAGACCGACATGGCGGCGGTTGGCCTATTCGTTGCAAAATGGTTGTGTGCTACAGTGCCGCCGCGGTGCGCAACCCGCGCTCGGGCATGTTGTCGTTTCGGGGAATATGGCCTTGGGTACCCATGAAATTCTGATCACCGAACCCCACCCCTGCCGCCGGGGCTTCTTCCGCCGCCTCTACGCCCGCGTCGAGGTCACCCACACCGGCGACTATTGGATATGGCGGCAGATCGACGAAAACGGAATCGCTTTGACGGATGCGGAGAAGGCCTTCCCGACGGAAGACGCCGCCCTCAGCGACGCCGTCCAGCAATTGAACGGCGTCGCCGTCGCGGTGTAGCCGTCGCTGGTCACGCGTCGAAGTCGAGCCCGAGATCGCGATAGCGTTCGGGGTCGTCTTTCCAGTTCTGCCGCACCTTGACGAACAGGAACAGATGGACGCGCCGCCCGAGGTGTCGCTCCAGTTCGGTGCGGGCGGCCTCGCCGATGCGCTTGATGCGGCTGCCGTTCCTGCCGACCACGATCGCCTTGTGCCCGGGCCGCTCGACGTAGATGACCTGATCGATCCGAACGCCGCCGTCGCGCAGTTCGGTCCAGCTCTCCGTGGCGACGGCGGACGCGTAGGGCAGCTCCTGCTGGAGCTGAAGAAAGATCTTCTCGCGGGTGATTTCGGCCGCGAACAGCCGGTTCGGCAGGTCCGAGACCTGGTCGGCCGGATAGAGCCAGGGTCCCGGCGGCAACCGCGCCGCCAGGCAGGACAACAGGTCGTCGACGCCGTCGCCGGTCTCGGCGCAGACCATGAACGTCTGCGAAAACGTCCCCTGCCCCGCCAATTGCGCCGCCACCACCAACAGGCGCGGCTTCTCCACCAGATCGATCTTGTTGAGGACGAGGATCGCGGTTCGTCGCAACGAGGCGAGCCGCCGGACGATGGCGAGGGTCTCGGTGTCGGCCCCCCGCTTGGCATCCACCACCAGCAGGATCTCGTCGCCGTCGGTCGCGCCCCGCCACGCCGCCGCCACCATCGCCCGATCCAGACGCCGCTGCGGCGCGAAGATACCGGGCGTGTCGATCAGCACCACCTGCGTCCGGCCGGCGATGACGATCCCCAGCAGCCGCGACCGGGTGGTCTGCACCTTCGGCGACACGATCGCGACCTTGGCGCCGACCAACCGGTTGACGAGGGTGGACTTGCCGACGTTCGGGCTGCCGACGACGGCGACGAAGCCGCAGCGGGTGTCGCCGGCGCCAGCCGGGGGCGTCAGCGGTCCCGGTGCGGACACCCGTCGCTCCGCGCCTCGACGAGAGCGATGGCCGCTTCGGCCGCCGCCTGCTCCGCGCTCCGCTTCGACGGACCGACGCCGATCACCGGGGGAATCCCCTCGACGGTGACCTCGACCGAGAACATCGGAGCATGCGCCGGCCCTTCCCGCGCCGCCTCGCGGTAGCAGGGCAGGGCCGACCCGCGTCCTTGCGCCCATTCCTGAAGCCGTGTCTTGGCATCCTGCGGCGGTGCCGCCTCCTCGTCGACGAGCGTCTGCCAGTGGCGGCGCACGAACGCCGCCGCCGCCGGCAGCCCGCCGTCGAGATAGAGGGCCCCGATCACCGCCTCGCACGCGTCCGCCAGCGGGCCGGGGCTGCCGCGGCCGCCGGCCTCGTCCTCGCCGCGGGACAGGCGAAGGACGTCGCCGACCCCGATCCCGGCGGCGACCCGCGTCAGGGCTTCGCGGCGCACCAGAACGGCGTAGCGGCGCGCCAGCGCACCCTCGCTCTCACCGGCGAACTGCTCGAACAACAGATGGGCGATCACCAGCCCCAGGACCCGGTCACCCAGGAATTCGAGCCGCTCGTTGCACGCGGCACGATCTGCGCCGGCGCCGGCCATGCTCGCATGGGTCAACGCCTGCACGAGCAGCCGGGGATCGGCGAATCGGTGGCCGAGCCGCGCCTGGAAGTCGTCCAGGTCGCCTGCCTCCGGATCCCGTTCGCCGGCGATCAATGGATCCCCTTGAAGAGGCGCTCGAAGCGCAGCGACCGGGGCCACTGCCAGATCTTCCAGGCGGCGCCGTCGACCGAGAAGAAGATGAACTCCGCGCGGCCGACCAGATTCTCCAACGGAATGTAGCCGACGTCGCGCAGGAAACGGCTGTCGCGCGAGCTGTCGCGGTTGTCTCCCATGGCGAAGTAGTGCCCGGGCGGGACGGTGTAGACATCGGTGTTGTCGACCGCCTCGTGATCGCTGATCTCGAGAATGAAGTGCTGCCTGCCGTTGGGCAGCGTCTCCAGGTACCGTCGGTAGCGGCGAGCGTTGCCGTAGCCGTCCGACATCGCGAAATCGCCCTGCAGCTCCCGCTGCGCCGGCTCGCCGTTGATGTGGAGGATGCCCTCGATCACCTGCACGCGATCGCCCGGAAGGCCGACGATGCGCTTGATGTAGTCGGTCTTGTCGTCGGTCGGCAGCTTGAACACGACGACGTCTCCCCGCTCCGGTTCGGTGACCAGCAGACGTCCGACGATCAGCGGCAGGCTGAGCGGCAGCGAATGCCGGCTGTAGCCGTAGGAGAACTTCGAGACGAACAGGTAGTCGCCGATCAGCAGCGTCGGAACCATCGATCCCGAGGGGATGCTGAACGGTTCATAGGCGAAGGTCCTCACGGCGAGGGCGATGAGCGCCGCATAGACGACCGTTTTGACGAGTTCCTTGAACCCGCCCGATTTCGACTGAGCCATTCCGATAGCAGCCTGTTCGCCTGATGCCGCGGCAGCGACCAAGGGGGAAGACGCGAGGGTCGACGACCGCGATGAAGCCAAAGCCGGCCACCGCTGTCAAGTCACGACCCGTTCCGGAGCGCGGTCGATCCGCGGCACCGCCGAGATCACCACCATGGCGTGCGCGAACGGATACTCGTCGGTCAGCGACACCTCGACCGCCGCCGCCATCCCCTGCGGCGTCACCTCGTCGAGCCGCCGCCGCGCCCCGCCAGACAGCGTCAGGACGGGCTTCCCCGACGGCAGGTTGTCGACCTGGATGTCGACCCAGAACACCCCGCGGCGGAAGCCGGTCCCGAGCGCCTTGGCACAGGCCTCCTTGGCGGCATAGCGGAGCGCGTATCGCGCGGACCGGTTGATCCGTCCCTCGCATCGGCGGCGCTCTCCGTCGCTGAACACGCGGGCGCAGAAGCGCTCGCCGAACCGCTCCAGGGTCCGTTCGATGCGGCGGATGTCCAACAGATCGGTGCCGATGCCGATGATCACCGCTCGTCACGCCGTCGGCTGGTCCGCGGCGCCGCGGCGCGCCTCGTCCATCAGCGCCCGCATCCGCTGCACGCTGCGCTCGATCCCGCAGAAGATCGCCTCGCCGACGAGGAAATGGCCGATGTTGAGTTCCACGATGGCGGCGATCGCGGCGATCGCGGCGACGTTGTCGAAGGTGAGACCGTGTCCGGCATGGCACTCGACGCCGATCGACCGCGCGTAGCGTGCGGCTTCGACGATGCGCGCCAGCTCCCGTCGCCGCGCCTCGCCCTGCGCCTGGCAATAGGCGCCGGTGTGCAGCTCCACGACCGGCGCGCCGACGCTGCGGGCGGCATCCACCTGCGCGGGGGAGGGCTCGACGAACAGCGACACCCGGATGCCGGCGTCGGCGAGGGCGCGAACGACGGGAACGAGGTGGTCGCGGCCGGCGATCGCGTCGAGACCGCCCTCGGTGGTTCGCTCCTCGCGCTTCTCGGGGACGATGCACGCCGCATGCGGCCGGTGGCGGAGGGCGATGCCGAGCATCTCCGACGTCGCCGCCATCTCCAGGTTAAGGGGCACCGACAGCTCGCGGCGCAGCGACTCGATGTCGGCATCCGAGATATGCCTGCGGTCCTCGCGGAGATGGGCGGTGATGCCGTCGGCGCCCGCCCCCACCGCGAGTCTGGCCGCGCGCACCGGATCGGGGTGAGCGCCCCCGCGGGCGTTGCGGATGGTGGCGACGTGATCGATGTTGACGCCGAGGCGAAGTCCGGGCGGCATGGGAAGTCCGGGCGGCATGGTCAGTCGGCCTCTGCCAGTGGTCGGGAACGGATCGGCGCAGCCGCCGCCGACCGTGGCGCGGCGCGCCGGCTCGTCGCCTCGCCGGCGCGACGGTCGAACGGATGACGACGGCCCAATCCGCGCCTACCCGCGGGCGCGATCGGCTGCGTTCACCACCGGCGTCGCCCTCAGGGCGGCGATGATGTCGGTCAGATGCCGGAGGTCGCGAACCTCGACGTCGATGAGCATCTCGAAGAACTGCGGCGCACGACTGGTGATCTTGAGATTCGAGATGTTGCCATGGTTCTTGGCGATCACGGTGGTCAGGGTGCCGAGGCTCCCCAGCTGGTTGACCACCGTCAGTTCCACCCGGCCGACGTGGACCCCCGGCGAGTCGCTGTCGTCGTCCCAGGACACGTCGATCCACCGCTCGGGCGTATCGGCGTAGGCCTTCAGCGCCTCGCAGTCGATGGTGTGAATCGTCACCCCCTTGCCGGTCGCGACGACACCGACGATGCGATCGCCGGGCAGCGGGTGGCAGCATGGGGCGAAGTGCAACGCCATGCCGTCGATCAGCCCCTTGATCGGCATCGCCGCGCCCTTGGGCTTGGCTCGCCTCGATCGTGCCCGGGCCAGCGGCACCACCTTCTCGTAGAAACGCATCTTCTTCCGGGTGCCCGGCAGAACGGTCTCGACGACGGTCCGGGCCGGGATGTCTCCGGCGCCGACGGCGGCGCACAGATCGTCGACGTTGCCGAGCTTGAAGTTCTTGTAGACGCTGTCGATCGCCTTGTCGGAGTACTCGTAGTCCTCCTCCACGAAGGCCTTCTCCAGCATCGACCGTCCGAGCTTGACGTACTGACTGCGCTCCCTGGCGCGCACGAACCGGCGGATGCGCGCCCGCGCCTTGCCGGTGACGACGAACCGTTCCCAGGTCGGCGACGGCGTCTGCGCGACCGAGGTGACCACCTCGACCTGGTCGCCGTTGGTGAGCGGCGTCCGCAGCGGCATCAGCCGGCCGTTGATCTTGGCGCCGACGCAGGTGTCGCCGATCTCGGAATGGACGGCATAGGCGAAGTCGACGGGCGTCGCGCCGCGCGGGAGGCTGATGAGGTCCCCCTTGGGCGTGAAGCAGAACACCTCGTCGGAGAACATCTCGAGCTTGGTGTGTTCGAGCAACTCCTCCGGATCGAGCGGATGCTCGAGGATGTCGAGGAGCTCGCGCAACCAGCGGTACTGCTTGCCGTCGGTGGCCCCGACGCCCTGCTTGTAGTGCCAGTGGGCGGCGACTCCGAACTCGGCGACCTCGTTCATGTCGCGGGTGCGGATCTGAACCTCGATCCGGTGTTTCTCGGGACCGAGCACGCCCGTGTGCAGGGACCGGTAGCCGTTGGGCTTCGGCGTCGAGATGTAATCCTTGAAGCGCCCCGGAACCACCGGATAGGCGCTGTGAACGACGCCGAGCGCCCGGTAGCAGTCGTCGACGGACGCGACGATCACCCTGAACGCCATGATGTCGCACAGCTGTTCCCAGGCCATGTTGGTGTGCTGCATCTTCCGCCAGATCGAGAACGGCGTCTTCTCGCGGCCGATCACCTCGGCATCGAGGCCGCTGCCGGAGATGGTGGCGCGCAGCTGCTCGACGATCCGCGGGATCAGAACGCCGCCCTCCCTCCGCAGGAACTCGAGCCTGGAGACGATCGAGTCGCGGGCCTCGGGGTTGATCTCGGCGAAGGCCAGTTCCTCGAGCTCGTTCTTCATCTCCTGCATGCCGATGCGTTCGGCCAGCGGAGCGTAGATGTCCATCGTCTCGTGCGCGACGCGGCGGCGTTTCTCGGGGTTCTGGACGTACTTGAGAGTCCGCATGTTGTGCAGCCGGTCGGCGAGCTTGACGAGCAGGACGCGGATGTCCTGCGCCATCGCCAACACCAACTTGCGGAAGTTCTCCGCCTGCTTGCTGCGCTCGGAGACCCACTCGATGCGATTGAGCTTGGTCACCCCGTCGACGAGCCGCGCCACCTCCGGACCGAAGTGACCCTCGATCTCCTCCAGCGTCGCGCCGGTGTCTTCGACCGTATCGTGCAGCAACGCGGTGATGATCGAAGCGGAGTCGAGGCGGTAGTCGGTCAGGATCCCGGCCACCTCCAACGGATGCAGGAAGTACGGATCGCCGGAGTCGCGCACCTGCGACCCGTGCGCCTTCATCGCGAACACGTAGCCGCGATTGAGTTGTTCTTCGTCGACGGAGCCGTCGTAGGCCTTAACGCGCTCGACGAGTTCGAACTGACGGATCATTCCCGTCCCCGCCGATGATCATCGACGCCATGCCGCGCATTCAGTCGCCCTCGCCGACCCCGGACGCGGGACCCGCCGAACGTTCGCCCGCTCCCGGCGGGGCAAAACCGTCTTCCTCCAGCATGTCGTCCTCGTCCTCGTCCTCGTCCTCGTCCTCGTCCTCGCCTGCGACGTGCAACATGTCTTCGTCGATCTCGCTCGCCGGGTCGGCCTCCCCCTGCTCCAGGTCGATGTCCTCCTTGATCGCCAGCAAGTCCATGTCGTCCTCCTCGGGCTCCTCCATCTCGACGACCTTCTGGAGACCGCGGACGAGATTGGTTTCGAGCTCGGCGACATCGACGGTCCCTTCGGCGATCTCGCGCAGTGCGACGACCGGATTCTTGTCGTTGTCACGGTCGATCGTCAGCGGCACACCTGCCCCCAGGTTACGGGCTCGCTGCGCCGCCACCATCACCAGATCGAACCGATTCGGAACCCTGGTTACGCAATCTTCAACCGTGACACGTGCCATTCACCGACTCCAAAGCCCTTTTCCACCCCGTAGCCCCTTCCAGATATATAATTCGCCGGTCCGCGACTCAAGTCCGACGATCCGGCCTCCCTGCGGCCGGCGCGCCCGGTCACGGCTCGATCGGCTCGGCGCTCTGTCCCGGCGGCAGGGCGGCGAGCAGTTCGCCGACCGTCAGGCCGAGGACGGGATGCCGCCAGGCCGGCGCGAGTTCGGCCAGCGGCTTGAGCACGAAGGCGCGCTGGTGCATGCGCGGATGCGGCAACACGACCTCGCTCGCCGCGGAACTGACCCGCTCGCCGTAGGCCAGCAAGTCGAGATCGAGCACCCGCGCCTCGTCTCGCCTGCGGCGGCGGCGGCCGAACCCCGCTTCGAGCCGGTGCAGACGGCGAAGCAGCACCGCCGGATCCTCGGCCGTCGCAACGCGAACGACGCCGTTGACGTACGGCGGTTGCGCCGAGGGTGGAACCGGAAGACTGGAATACCAGCGCGACCGACCTACGATCGTCAGTCCGCTCGCCGCCAACGCCTCGACGGCGGCGGCGCACGCCGCCAGCGGGGGACCGAAGCGCGGCGACGAGAGATTGGCTCCGATCCCGATCAACACCATGACCCCGACCCCGCGTTCCGATCTTGCAGCAGATGT
>JBHJOP010000047.1:0-19678 GCA_050329575.1 Rhodospirillales bacterium
GATCCCGCGACGATCCATTCCACACACCGCATGTTGATGAACGAATCGCTATATCTACCACATCTCGCCGCCGCGAAACCCCGATATCTTGTGACTCAGTATGTGACTCAGTAAGACTAGACCACCGGCGAGCCGTATCCCCACGAGTACGGGACCGGTCCGGAGAAAGCGACGACATCACCGTGGTCGACGGCACGGCCGATGTTGAGATCGGCATACAGGCTGGCGGTGATGTCACGGCCGTTCTGCAGCGCGAGGTAGACCTCGCGGGCCGGGATCCGCAGCCGGTCGAGAATGTCGCCGACGGTACTGCCGGCGGGGAGCGCGAGGACGCGCCGACATCCGTCTCCGCTCGCGAAGCGGCTGAGGCTGTTGAACAGCCGCACCTCGACCTCGATGGCGAGGTCGCCGACGTTGTGACCGATTCGGTCGTGATCCATGGTCAGGGTCCTCGCCTCCGCGCCCGCGACGTCGTCAGCCTAGCAGGCCGGGATCGGGGCGCGCTTGACGTCGATCAATCCGTCCCGCCGATGCGCCGGCCGCCGCACGACGGCATTCGGGCCGTTTTCCGCCAACTTGCGTCGATGCGCAGGATGTTGCATAATTTTTGTCGGGGACGGAAGAAAGTCATCAGAGTGACGGGGAATGCAGGACATTGGGGAGGCGTTACGGTTGGCGATGGCGCTGGTGGCGACGGGCGATGCGGACCTCGTCGAGATCGTCGGGCTGTCGCTGCGGGTCAGCCTGACGGCGCTGGCGGTAGCGTGCGCGATCGGCCTGCCGCTGGGCGCGGTGCTGGCGATCAGCCGTTTTCCGGGTCGCGGCGCCGTCGTCGTCCTCGTCAACGCGCTGATGGGGTTGCCGCCGGTGGTCGTCGGCCTGGTCGTCTATCTGCATCTGTCGCGCGCCGGACCGTTCGGGTTTCTCGGGCTCCTCTATACGCCGACGGCGATGATCATCGCCCAGACGATCCTGATCACGCCGATCGTCGCCGCCCTGTCCCGCCAGGTGATCGAGGACCTGCACGGCGAGTATGCCGAGCAGTTTCGCTCGCTGTCGGTGCCGAAGCGGACCGCGATCGCCGCCCTGCTCTGGGACGGCCGCTACGCGCTGCTGACGGTCGCGCTCGCCGGGTTCGGCCGTGCCGTTGCCGAGGTCGGGGCGGTGATGATCGTCGGCGGCAACATCGACCATCTGACCCGGGTGATGACGACGGCGATCGCGCTCGAGACCGCGAAGGGGGACCTGCCGCTCGCCCTCGCCCTCGGCGTCGTGCTGCTGGTCCTTGCGCTGGCGGTGAACGCCGTCGCGATGACGGTGCGGATGACGGCTCGGCGCCATGCCCATGTCTGAGCCGTCGTCCGTCGCCGTCGCCACGCCGTTGGCGCGCGTCGTGCCGCCGGCGCAGCCGCCGCTGCCGCCGCTGCTGCCGCTCCGCGCCGACGGGTTGACGCTCGAGATCGACGGCCGGCGGCTGCTCGACCGTCTCGACCTCACCCTCGCCGGCGACGGCCTGACGGTGCTCATGGGCCCCAACGGGGCCGGAAAGACGCTGCTGCTGCGCCTGCTGCACGGCTTGCTGCCGCCGACCGCCGGCACCATCCGCTGGGGCGGGTTGCCGGGCGGCGACGCGGTGCGCCGGCGCCAGGCGATGGTGTTCCAGCGGCCGGTGCTGTTACGCCGCTCGGTCGCCGCCAACATCGATTTCGTCCTTCGCCTCACCGACGGCGACGGCCGCGGCGGCCGCGATCGCCGCGACGCGCTGCTCGACCGTGTCGGCCTCCTCGACCGTGCCCGCCAGTCGGCGCGGCTGCTCTCCGGCGGCGAACAACAGCGTCTGGCGCTCGCCCGCGCCCTCGCGGTCGACCCGGAGGTTCTCTTCCTCGACGAACCGACCGTCAGCCTCGATCCCGCCTCGGTGCAGATGATCGAGAGCATCGTCGGGGCGGCGCACCGGCAGGGCGTCAAGGTTGTCTTCATCACCCACGATCTCGGCCAAGCGCGGCGCCTCGCCGACGAGGTGGTGTTCCTGCACAAGGGGCGGCTGTGCGAACAGACACCCGCGGCGCGGTTCTTCACCCATCCAACCTCGGCGCCGGCGCAAGCCTACCTCGAAGGGCGGATCCTGGTGTGAGGCACCTGCGGGTCACGGTGACGCTGGTCACGTTGGCGCTGGTCGCGGCGACGATCGCGCCGGCGCCCGGAACCATTGCCGCCGACCCGTCGATTCTCGTCCAGTCGACGACCTCGACCGCCAACTCCGGTTTCTACGATCACGTGCTGCCGATCTTCAGACAGGAGACCGGCATCACCGTCCATGTCGTCGCCGTCGGCACCGGCCAGGCGATCAGGAACGCACGGAACTGCGACGGCGACGTGCTGATCGTGCATGCCAGGCCGGCCGAGGAGAGATTTGTCGCCGGCGGCTACGGCGTGCGGCGCTTCGATCTGATGTTCAACGATTTCATCATCGTCGGCCCGGCGTCCGACCCCGCCGGCATCGCCGGCAGCGGTCGTGCCGCCGAAGCCCTGAGGGCGATCGCTGCCGCGCGGGCGCCGTTCGCCTCGCGGGGCGACGAGTCCGGCACCCATCGGGCGGAGATGGCGCTGTGGCGTGCCGCCGGGATCGATCCGACCGCAGCCTCGGGCCTCTGGTATCGGGAAACCGGCTCCGGCATGGGCGCCACCCTCAATGTCGGCGTCGGCACGGGCGCTTACGTGCTCACCGACCGCGGCACCTGGCTCAGCTTCGAGAACAGGGGCGATTTCCGGATCCTGGTCGAGGGCGATCCGATGCTGGTCAATCAGTACGGGGTGATCCTGATCAGCCCGGAGCGGTGCCCTTCGGTGAAGGCGGACCTCGGCCAGCGCTTCGTCGACTGGCTGCTGTCGCCATCGGGGCAGCGGGCGATCGGAGACTACCGCATCGACGGCGAGCCGCTGTTCTTCCCGAACGCCGGCCCGCAGGCGACGGCTCCCGCCCGCGGCTAGTCGATCGCGATCATCACGTCGCTCGCCTTGACGATCACCTTGACCGGCGAGCCGGCGGCGAGGCCGAGGCGTTCGGCGGACGCCGCCGTGATCACCGCGGTGACGGTGGTCCCGCCGCCGATGTCGACCTGAACCTCGGCGGCGATCGGTCCGGCCTTGCAGGTGGCGACCCGGCCGGAAAAGACGTTGCGAGCGCTGATCTCCATGACGTCGGTTCTCCCCCGCGTTCAGCTTCCGTTGAAATGGACACGGCCGAGGTCGGCCGCGGCGTATCCTTCTACCTCTTCGAGCCGGACGCGAAAAGCCCCCGACCGGCAGAAGTCGAGCAGCGTCTGAAACGGCGGTTCGAACCAGGCGCGCCGGTCGACCAGGAGGTCGAACCGTTCATCCACCACCGGGACGAACCCCAGCCGGTAGCGGGCGGCCAGCGTCTCGAGGCCGAAGGCGACCTCGGCCTTGCCCTCGAACACCGCCAGGACCGCTTCGCTCTCGGTGCGGGCCGGGGGGGTGAACTCGATCTCCTCGGCGGCGACGTCGGCGTCTTTCAGCAGCTGCTGGAGCAGCGCCTGGCAGCCGGCCTCGGACTGGCGCGGGACGACCCTCCTCCCCCTCAGATCCGCGACCCGCCCGATCCGTTCCCGGTCCCGGTCGGCGACGACGAAGCCGCGCCGCCGCCACGCCCACTCGGCGAGCACCACCGGCTGACCGCCGAAGCGGGTGCGGACGAACGGGACGTTCCATTCGCCGCTGTCGGGGTCGAACAGGTGAAGGCCGGCGGCGATGCCCTCGCGCCTCGCGAACCGTTCCAGCCCGTCGAGGCTGCCGTCGAGGAAACTGGCGAGACCGGACCGGGACTCGGCCATCGCCCACTCCAGAAGCGGGTCGTGACTGCCGAGAAGGACGGAGGGCGGCGACGGGACCGTCGAGCGGGCAAGGGTGGGATCTCCCCCCGCCAGCCAGCTATCGACCGCTCGGCGGGGAAACAGCAGCTTACCCAGCGCCCGCGAGCACGGGACCTCGCCCGAGGCGGCGAGCTCGTAGACCTTGCGCTCCTTGATGCGGAGCAGTTCCGCCAGTTCCCTGGTCGTCAGGTACTCCTTCACCGCATCACCCCGGGTCTCCGATCCGGGCAGGCTCGCAGAACCGGCCGACCCGTGCAAGCGGCTTCGCGGGCGGCTCGCGCGGCCGGGAGGTCCGCCCCGCCGCCGCCGCGCCGACACGCTCGCCTGGTCGGCGCGGCGGGGCGATCTTGACACAAGCGCGCCCAACGCTCTAATGACCCTGATTTTCCCTATGCCGTCTTGACGCGGCTGCGTTGAAACGCCACCTATCGAAAGGTTTTTTTGAGACGTGGCGTGGTATGCGTCCGTACTGTCGCCGCCCAGATCCCGTGCCCGCACGCCGGCCAGTCGACCGACGCCCGTGAAGCGACCCTTGGTGAACGTTCGTCCGGATCAGCGATGCCGAGCAGAACGGGAGACGGTTTCGACCGAGGAAGGTGGCCGAACGGCTGCTCCCGGCGGCCCGGGTCGGCGGCATCGATGGCACCGGTCGGCGGGCGACGGCGGTCCGGATGCGACACGGGCGGGGCCGACGGTTTCCGTCGCCAGCCTGTCCGTCGACACGAGGGGTTTCATCCCGACAGCATGGAGGCTCGAAGCGAGATGGACGTGTCCCAACGGCGGTTGATCGGTGGCGGGGTATAGATGACCAGCAAAGCGGCGAGCGTGGCTGAGGCTCCGGAACCCAAGACCGACCACACGGACGGTCCACTGCTCGACACCCTCGGGGCCGGCGTCAAGAAGATGATCGCCCGCGGCAAGGAGCGGGGCTTCGTCACCTATGACGAGTTGAACAGCGCCCTCCCCCCCGACCAGGTGTCCTCGGAGCAGATCGAAGATACCATGGCCATGCTCTCCGAGGTTGGCATCAGCGTCGTCGAGGGCGAGGAGGGGGACGAGGCCGCGGTGGTGTCCGATATCGCCGAGGCCGAGGTGCCGACCGGCAACGTCGACGAGAACGAGATCGGCCGGACCGACGATCCCGTCCGCATGTACCTCCGCGAGATGGGCAGCGTCGAGTTGTTGTCGCGCGAGGGCGAGATCGCGATTGCCAAGCGGATCGAAGCCGGCCGCGAAATGATGATCGGGGGCATTTGCGAGAGTCCGCTCGCCATCCGCGCCATCATTCGCTGGCATGACGCCTTGGTCGAGGGCCGCATGCTGCTCCGGGACATCATCGATCTCGAGGCGACTTACGACGGAACCGCGGTCGCCGCCGGCGAGAACGGCGCTCGGGCCGGCCGTGACCAGCCGGTCGCTGTCGGCGCCGCCGACGGCGGGACCGGAGGCGACCGGCCGCAAGGCGTCGACGGCCCGCCGGCGGACGCCGGCGAGACGGGCGAAACCGAGCCGGACGACGATCAGGACATCCTCGCCGACGGCGACGAGGAAGACGAGGACGTGGAGGGCGAGGAGCAGAGCCTGTCTCTGGCCGCCATGGAGAACGCCCTGAAGCCGAAGGTGATCGAGACCTTCGTTCAGATCGCGGCCACCTACGCGAAGCTGCACAAGACCCAGATGCAACGAATCCAGGCGATCGAGAAGGGCGAGGAGATCAAGACGTCCCTCGAGAAACGGTTCACCCGATTGCGGCGCGACCTGGTTCTGTTGATGGAAGACGTCCACCTCAACAACGCCCGCATCGAGGAACTGGTCGATCAGCTCTACGAGCTCAATCGCAAACTCATCGGTTACGAAGGGCGGTTGCTGCGGCTTGCCATCAACTGCCGCGTCGATCGCGAGGCGTTCCTGGAGCACTATCGGGGACGGGAGTTGGCGCCCGATTGGCTGGATCGTCTCGCCGGCCTGCCCGGGCGGTGCTGGCAGGATTTCTGTGGCCGCTATGGCCGCGAGGTCGAGTCGGTGCGCCGGGAGATCGCCTCCATCTCCCACGAGGTCGGCCTGCCGGTCCCGGAGTTCCGCCGCATCGTCGCCACCGTCCAGAAGGGCGAGCGGGAAGCGGGGAAGGCGAAGAAGGAGATGATCGAGGCCAACCTCCGGCTGGTGATCTCGATCGCCAAGAAGTACACCAACCGCGGCCTCCAGTTTCTCGACCTGATCCAGGAAGGCAACATCGGTCTGATGAAGGCGGTCGACAAGTTCGAGTACCGCCGCGGCTACAAGTTCTCGACCTATGCCACGTGGTGGATCCGACAGGCGATCACCCGCTCGATCGCCGATCAGGCGCGGACGATCCGCATTCCCGTGCACATGATCGAGACCATCAACAAGCTGGTCCGGACCTCCCGCCAGATGCTGCACGAGATCGGCCGCGAACCGACCCCGGAGGAACTCGCCGAGAAACTGTCGATGCCGCTCGAGAAGGTCCGCAAGGTCCTCAAGATCGCCAAGGAGCCGATCAGTCTCGAAACCCCGATCGGCGACGAGGAAGACAGCCACCTCGGCGACTTCATCGAAGACAAGAACGCCGTGCAGCCCCTCGACGCGGCGATCCAGGGCAACCTCCGCGAAACCACGACCCGCGTTCTCGCCAGCCTGACGGCACGCGAGGAGCGGGTGCTGCGCATGCGCTTCGGGATCGGCATGAACACCGATCATACCCTGGAAGAGGTGGGCCAGCAGTTCTCGGTGACCCGCGAGCGTATCCGCCAGATCGAAGCCAAGGCCCTGCGCAAGCTCAAGCACCCGAGCCGGTCGCGCAAGCTGCGAAGCTTCCTGGATTACTGACGAACGCTTGCGGCGGTGGTAAGACAGGGCTATGGGGTCCTTGCCCCGCACTGACGTCGCGTCGGCGACCGGGCCCGTAGCTCAACTGGTCAGAGCCGGCCGCTCATAACGGTCTGGTTGCAGGTTCGAGTCCTGCCGGGCCCACCAGCCTTCGCCGCGACTCGATGCCGGGAGGCCAGCGGCGATCTTCGCCACCGACCTTGACGTCCGGGGCCAGGGTTCTACATTCAGGAAGTCGCGATGCGGCGGCCAGCCGTCCGAACGCATCGATCGTCTCGGGGTCGTTGCTGGGCGCAGATGAACTTTTTCGAAGTCCTCGTTCACCCGGATCGTGAGGAGTTGGAGGCCGGGGAACGGGCATTGGTGTGTTCGGCCGCCAATCTGTTGCAGGTGGGGGAGTTCCAGCTCCTGCAACTGGCCTATCAGGAATGGTTCGGCCGGGACCTGCCACAGGCGCTCGTCGCGCGTCTGTTCGGCGATTACATGCTGCGCAACGAGGTGCCGCATTGGGCGCGCCACTATGCGCGTCTGATCCTGGCGCGCGAGGAGCATGGCCTGCTCGACATCGACGACCCCGCCTATCACCGCTACGACCACGACTACCACACGGTGGTGCCGCAGGGGCTCCGGCGGTTCTGCATCGCGGTGGGGATTCTCACCTTCGTCCTGGTGTCGTCGTTGCTGGTGGCCAGCCTGTCGGCGACCAAATCGCTGTCGTTGCTGCCTCCCTATTTCGAGGAGCGCGAGATGCCGACGAAGGAACCGGTGGCGAACTGGGGGCGCGCCGACGGTCATGTGCAGCCGCCCGCCGGCGATTGAACCGACTGCGGCCACCGGCGGCCGTATCTCTTGAAGCATGCGCTCGGCAGCGGCTAAGGTGTCGCCATGTTCGATTTCGCGGGCGATCTTGAACCGGTCGTCAACCTCGTCTTTCTCGTCGTGACCGCCGCGATCGCCTGGCACGGCATCCGCTACCGGGACGCCGAAGGCAACACCGATTTCGTGCGGCTGCTGTTCGGCTGCATCGCCGCCGTCTATTTCTTCTTGGTGCTGTTTCAGGACGTTCTCGGCGTCGTCCAGTTCTAGGCTCCGGCGCGGTCGCGTCTCCCGGTCGGAGGGTCGCGGCCGGTCGCGATGCGGCGACCGGGTCCGTCGACCGGGCGAGCGGTCAACCGGTCAACCGGTCAACCGGCCTCTGCCCGCTTCGCCACCACGTCGTCGGCCAGCCGCCCCGTCAATTCCTGGAGGTGGTCGAAAGACCATTCGAACGTCCCGACCCCGAGGGTCGCGGACCGAAGCTCGATGATCAGGCCGTGCAACTCGGCCTGCGGCAGGAGGACCGAGACCTCGTCCCAGCCGGTCCACTCCGGTTTCGCGCCATATCCGAGGATCTGGCCGCGTCGACCGCTGACCAGGCGCTGGATGCGGGAGGTGAAGTCGCTGGGAATGGCGATCTTGACGTTGAAGATCGGCTCCAGCAGCACCGGGCCGCACTTCGGCATCCCCTCGCGCATCCCCTGGGCGGCGGCCTTCCTGAACGCCATGTCGGAGCTGTCGACGGTATGGAACTGCCCGTCGGTCAACGTGACGGCGACGTCGACGACGGGAAACCCGAGCGGCCCGCGTTTGAGATACTCGCGGACCCCGATCTCCACCGCGGGGATGTACTGCTTGGGCACCGCGCCGCCGGTGACGGTGTCGGAGAACGCGAAGCCGGTGCCGCGCGGCAGCGGTTTGATGTCGAGATGAACGTCGCCGAACTCGCCGTGGCCGCCCGACTGCTTCTTGTGGCGGGCATGCTGGGACGTGCTGCCGCGGATGGTCTCCTTGTAGGGAACCTGAGGCGGACTCGACACGATCTCCATGTTGTAGCGGTTGCGAAGGCGATCGAGGGCGATGTTCAGCTGCATCTCCCCCAGACCCCACAAGAGCAGCTCGCCGGTATCGGCATCGTGGCCGTACGACATCGAGGGATCCTCGTCGACAAGCCTCGCCAGGGCGGCGGTCAACTTGACCTCGTCGGCACGCTGGCGGGCATGGACGGCGAACGCGAACAGGGGCTTCAGCGGTTGCGGCCAATCGGTCGTCGCCATCGTGCCGGCCGGGGAGAGCAGGGTACCGGTCGGCGCCTGGTCGAGGCGACCGAAGGCGACGACCTCCCCGGCGACCGCCTTCGGTCGTTTCTCCGTCTTCTGGCCGAGCAGCCGGTTGATGCCGCTGATCCGTTCGCCGTTGACCGTCGTGCCGTCGGCGATCTCCCCGCCCCACACCCGCACGAACGAGAGCTTGCCGGTGTGGGCGGCATGGAGGCTCTTGAACACCACCGCGCACGGGGTCCCCTCGGCGGCGACGCCCAGTCGCCGGGCGGTGATCTCCGGGTCCGGCGCCTCGTGGCGGAGCGCCTTGAGGAGACGATTGATGCCGTGCATGCTCTCCGCCGCGCCGAAGAACACCGGGACGATCAGGTCCTGCTGCAGGTCGCGGGTCAGGCCCTGGTAGATTTCGTCGGTCGAGGGCACGACGTCCTCCAGCAGGCTCTCCAGCAGCCGGTCGTCGAAGTCGGCGAGCGTCTCCAGCAGTTCGGTGCGCGCCTGCTGCTCGCCGTCGATTGCGGATTCCGGCAGCGAAATCAGCTCGGAGCGTTTCCCGGCCTCCCAGCGGAAGGCCCGCTCGCTCACCAGGTCGACGTACCCGGTGATCTGGCCGTCCTCGCGCAGCGGCAACGCCCGCAGGACCAGCGGTCGCTGCGAATGCTCCTGCAGCGCTTCCAGGGTCTCGCGGACGCCGGCCGCCGCGGTGTCCATCTTGTTGATGAACACGAGGTGGGGGATCCGCCGCTGGTCCAGGAACCGCAGCAGCGGCGCGACCGTCAGGCTCTTCTGTGGCTCCGGCTCGCAGACCACCACGGCCGCGTCGACCACCATCAGCGCGTTGTAGGACTCCTGGATCAGTTCGACGAACCCGGGACAGTCGAGGAAGGTCCATGTCTCGCCGAGGAACTCGGTCGTGGCGACGTTGATCTCGGTGCTCATCTGCCGGGCGCGGGCCTCCGGCGTGCTGTCGCCGACCGTGTTGCCCTCCTTGACCGTGCCCTTGCGACCGACGGCGCCGGTGCGGACCAGGATGCTCTCCAGCAACGACGTCTTGCCGCTGAGATACGGCCCCACCAGGGCCGCACAACGAGGGGCGGAAGGCTGCTTCTTGCTCAAGGGCGTTCTCCCGGGTGTCGATTGTTATGGACGCCGGACGACACGGCGCGCGCGCTTCGGAGCGCGCCACGAACCTACCGTCCCCGATGCGCGAATCAAGGGAAAAGCCGGGTTCCGCGCCGGTCGATCAGGAGAGCGCGGCACACGCCCGCTGGATGCGCCGGCAGGCCTCCTCGAGCAGCGCCGTCGACGTCGCGTAGGACACCCGGAAACACGGCGACAGTCCGAATGCCGATCCCTGAACCGCGGCGACCCCCTCGGCCTCGAGCAGATAGGTGACGAAATCGTCGTCGCTGGCGAGCGTCTCGCCACCCGGGGTCCGCTTGCCGATCGCTCCCTCGCAGGTCGGATAGACATAGAACGCGCCCTCCGGCGTGTGGCACGACACCCCCGGCGCCTGATTGAGCATGGCGACGACCAGGTCGCGGCGCTCGCGGAAGATCGCGTTGTTGGCGGCGATGAAGTCATGCGGGCCGTCGAGGGCGGCGACCGCGGCGGCCTGGGCGATCGAGCAGGTGTGGGTCGTGCTCTGCGACTGGAGCTTGTTCATCGCCGCGATCAGCGGCACGGCGCCGGCGGCGTAGCCGACCCGCCAGCCGGTCATCGCGTAGGCCTTGGAGCAGCCGTTCAGGGTCAGGGTCCGCTCGTAGAGCTTCGGCTCCACCTGCGCCGGGGTGACGAACTGGAAGCCGTCATAGAGGATGTGCTCGTAGATGTCGTCGCTCATCACCCACACGTGGGGATGGCGCAGCAGCACGTCGGTGAGCGCCCGCATCTCCGCGAGGCTGTAGGCGGCCCCGGTGGGGTTGCTGGGCGAGTTGAGGATGAGCCACTTGGTGTTTGGGGTGATCGCCCGCTCCAGGTCCTCGGGCCGCACTTTGAAGCCGCTCTCGGCACCGCAGGCGACGACCACCGGTCTGCCCTGGACGAGCAGGACGATGTCCGGATAGGACACCCAGTAGGGCGCCGGGATGATCACCTCGTCGCCGGGGTCGATGGTCGCCATCAGCGCGTTGTAGATCGTCTGCTTGCCGCCGCAGCCGACCGTCACCTGATCGGGCGTGTAGGCGAGATCGTTGTCACGCTTGAACTTGGCACAGATCGCCTTGCGCAGCGCCAGCGTGCCGGCGACCGCCGTGTACTTGGTCTCGCCGCGATCGATGGCGGCCTTCGCCGCCGCCTTGATGTGGTCCGGCGTATCGAAGTCGGGTTCCCCGGCCCCGAGCCCGATGACGTCCCGCCCCTGCGCTTTCAGGTCGGCGGCCTTCTGGGTGACGGCGATGGTCGGCGATGGCTTGATGCGGCCCACCCGCCCGGCGATGAATGGCATGATCGGATCTCGTTCATCCTGTTGACGACGACGGACGCGACTGTAGGGGCTCGGTCCCCGCTCGGCAACCGTGATGGGCCCCGTCGGTCGGCCGTTCCGGCCCTGGCGATCCGCCGCCGCCGCCCCTATCATGGCGACATGCTCGCAACGACCGCCCGGTTGCCGTTCGTCCCGGCCAAGCGTCCGCCGATCGAGGGCGGCCGGCGGTTCGAACTGGTCGCCGACTACCGGCCGGCGGGCGATCAGCCGCAGGCCATCGCCGCCCTGACCGGGGGGCTCGCCGACGGTGCGCGCGACCAGGTGCTGCTCGGTGTCACCGGGTCCGGCAAGACCTTCACCGCCGCCAAGGTGATCGAGGCGGTGGGGCGTCCGACCCTGGTCCTCGCCCCCAACAAGACCCTGGCCGCCCAGCTCTACGGCGAGATGAAGGCGTTCTTCCCGGAGAACGCCGTCGAGTACTTCGTCTCCTACTACGACTACTACCAGCCCGAGGCGTACGTTCCGCGCACCGACACCTACATCGAGAAGGATGCCTCGATCAACGAACAGATCGACCGCATGCGCCATGCCGCGACCCGCGCGTTGCTCGAGCGCAACGACGTGATCATCGTCGCCTCGGTCTCGTGCATCTACGGCATCGGCGCCGTGGAGACCTATGCCCAGATGGTGCTCGGGCTGAACACCGGCCGGCAGGCGGACCGTCGCGACCTGCTCAAACGGCTGGTCGAACTCCAGTACCGGCGCAACGACGTCCATCTGCACCGCGGCACGTTCCGTGTCCACGGCGACGTCGTCGAGATTTTTCCGTCCCACCTCGAGGATCGGGCCTGGCGGCTTTCGATGTTCGGCGACGAGATCGAGGCGATCTGGGAGGTCGACCCGTTGACCGGCGAGAAGACCGCCGGGCTCGAGGCGGTCACCATCTATCCCAACAGCCACTATGTCACGCCGCGCCCCACCCTGCAGCAGGCGATGCCCCGCATCAGGGTCGAGCTCAAGGCCCGGATCGACGAGCTGGTCGCCGCCGGCAAGCTGCTCGAGGCGCAGCGGCTGCAGGAGCGCACGACCTTCGATCTCGAGATGCTGGAGACCACCGGTCACTGCAACGGCATCGAGAACTATTCCCGCTATCTCACCGGCCGCAATCCAGGCGATCCGCCGCCGACCCTGTTCGAGTACCTGCCGGAGAACGCGCTGCTGATCGTCGACGAGAGCCACGTCACCGTTCCGCAGCTCGGCGGGATGTTCCGCGGCGACTACAACCGGAAATCGACCCTCGCCGACTACGGCTTCCGGCTGCCGTCCTGCGTCGACAATCGGCCGCTCAAGTTCGAGGAATGGGACGCCATGCGACCGCAGACGATCTTCGTCTCGGCGACGCCCGGCCCGTGGGAGCTGGAGCGCACCGGCGGGGTGATCGTCGAGCAGGTCGTCAGGCCGACCGGACTGATCGATCCGCCGACCATCGTCCGCCCGGTGGAGACCCAGGTCGACGATCTGATGGCGGAGGTCAGGTCGGTGGCCGCCCGCGGCCAGCGGGCGCTGGTGACGACCCTGACCAAACGGATGGCCGAGGACCTGACCGAGTATCTGCACGAACACGGGGTGCGGGTGCGCTACATGCATTCCGACATCGACACCCTGGAGCGGATCGAGATCATCCGCGATCTCCGGCTCGGCGCCTTCGACGCGCTGGTCGGCATCAACCTGCTGCGCGAGGGGCTCGACATCCCGGAGTGCGCCCTGGTCGCCATCCTCGATGCCGACAAGGAGGGGTTCCTGCGCTCCCGGACCAGCCTGGTGCAGACCATCGGCCGCGCCGCGCGCAACATCGACGGGCGGGTGATCCTCTACGCCGACCAGATGACCGACTCGCTCGCGTACGCGATCGAGGAGACCGCCCGCCGGCGGGAGAAGCAGCAGGCCTACAACGCCCTCCACGGCATCACCCCGGAGAGCGTTCGCAAGGGCATCTCCGACGTGTTGCAGAGCGTCTACGAGCGCGACTACGTCTCCGTCGACACCGGGGTCGGCGGCGACGTCCACCGCATCGGTCACAACCTGCGTGCTCATCTCGAGGATCTGGAGAAGCGGATGCGGGCGGCGGCGGCCGACCTCGAATTCGAGGAAGCGGCGCGGTTCCGAGACGAGATCCGCCGTCTCGAAGCGGCCGACCTCGGGCTCGACCGCGCCGGCGCCGCCCCGGCGGCGGCGGCCCGGGCCGGCTGGAGCGCCCCTTACAAGGCCAAAGCGAAGAAGCGCGCGCGCCGCCGGCGCGGTCCCTGACGGTCGACCGGCGGCCGGCGGGCCGGCGATCGGCCTCCGATCAGAAGATCCCTTCGAGCAGCGCCCGCCGCTTCCGTTCGATGGTCGGCGTCGGTCCCTGCGTGACCGGCTGACCGAGGGCCTGGTTCTCTTGAATGCGCCGCGCTTCCTGCGCCGGATCGACCACCGTCCCGTACTCGGTGGGCGTTCGCCAGAACATCAGGCGTTCGGTGAAGCTCTGGTCGGCATCGGCGAGAATCGAGGTCTCGCGGTTGACCTGGATCCGGATGTCCGGATCCGCTGCCAGCGCGCCCGTCCTCTCCAACAGCACCTGGATGCCGGGTGACAGTCCGTCGGGTGCGAACGAGGGGGATCGACCGGCCTGGGTGACGAACTGGTCGCCGATCAACGCTTGGCGGACGGTATCCCGCGGCATCGTGTTGTCGGGACGCGCCGTTCCGGGTGCCGGAGGTCGCAGCGCATAGTCGGGCGGCAGGCTGAGCGGTGCCCGCGAATAGACGGCGAACTCGTCGGGGGCCCGTTTGCCCTGGCCGAACAGGTTGTTGTTGCCACCGCATCCGGCGCCGACCAGGGCGGCGGCAATGCCGAACATCATCCAGCGCATGCGTTTCATGGTTGTTTCTTCCCTTGCTTCCCCGGCTTCCTCTTACCCGATTCGGAGCGAACAAACAAGGAATCGAAGATCAGCACCGCGGCGCCGATGGTGATCGCGGCGTCGGCGACGTTGAACGCCGGCCAGTGGACCCCGAGGACGTGGAAGTCGAGGAAGTCGGCGACGGCACCGTATCGCAGTCTGTCGATGACGTTGCCGATCGCGCCACCGATGATCAGGCCGAGCGCGACGCCGAGCAGGAGGCGATCGACGCGGCTCAGCCATACCGTCAGCACCAGGACGATGGCGCTCGCCACCAGCGGCAACACCCACCCCGTTACCGGCGAATCGTTGTTGAAGAACCCGAAACTGATTCCGCGGTTCCAAGCCATCACCAGGTTGAAGAACGGCGTGATCTCGATGGTCCGCGGCGGACTCATCACCACCGCGACCACCCACCACTTGCTCAACTGGTCGAGAACGATCACCACACCGGCGATCGCCAGCCCCGGCAGGAACGCCCGGGATCGGGTCATCGGCCGCCTCCCAACCACCGCCCTACTCGGCCGCGGCCACGAACCGGTCCACCGCGTCGGCGCAACGAGCGCAGAGGCCGGGATGGTCGGGGCGATCGCCGACCTCGTCGAGCACCTTCCAGCACCGCTCGCACTTGCGGCCCGATGCGGCTGCGACCGTGACGTGCACCCCCGGGACATCGGCGAGCGAGAACGCGTCCGCCGGCGGCTCGCCATCGACGAACGTCGCCGCCGAGGTGATGAACAGATCGGCGAGGTCGACGTCCTTCGCCGCGCGACGATAGCGGGCGTCGGCGTGGACCATCGGATGGGCCTGCAGGCTGGACCCGATCCGGCGATTCGCCCGCTCGATCTCGAGCGCGCCGGTGACGGTCCGGCGCAGCTGGCGCAACGTCGTCCACTTGTCGGCGAGGGCATCGTCGCGCCAGTCCTCGGGGATGTCCGGGAACAGGCGGAGATGGACGCTCTCCTCGTCCCCCGGATGGCGGGCGAGCCACGCCTCCTCGGCGGTGAAACAGGTGACCGGGGCCAGCCAGGCGGTGAGGCAGCCGAACAGCGCGTCGAGAACCGTGCGGGCGGCGCGCCGACGGGGCGAAGCCAGCGGATCGCAGTAGAGAACGTCCTTGCGGACGTCGAAATAGAACGCCGACAGCTCGACGGCGCAGAACGTGTGCAGCTCGGAGAAGAACCCGTGGAATTCGAGGCGGTCGCACGCGAGGCGCAGGCGCTGGTCGAGCTGCCACAGCCGGTGCAGGATCCACCGTTCGAGCTCGGGCATCTCGCCGCGTGCGATCCGTTCGCCCGCGTGGAAGCCATCGAGATTGCCGAGCAGGAAGCGCAGCGTGTTGCGCAGCCGTCGGTACACGTCGGCCTGCTGCTTCAGGATCTCCGGGCCGATCCGCAGATCCTCGGAATAGTCGGATCCGACCACCCACAATCGCAGGATGTCGGCGCCGTGCTGGTCGACCACGTCCTGCGGCGAGACGACGTTGCCGACCGACTTCGACATCTTCTGGCCGTCCTCGGCCATCACGAAGCCGTGGGTGAGGACCGCCCGGTAGGGCGCCCGGCCGCGCGTGCCGCACGATTCGAGCAGCGAGGAGTGGAACCATCCGCGATGCTGGTCGGTGCCCTCGAGATAGAGATCGGCCGGCCATTCGAGGTCGTCGCGCGCCTCCAGCACGAAGCTGTGGGTGGAGCCCGAGTCGAACCAGACGTCGAGGATGTCCGTGACTTGTTCGAAATCGGCGGGATCGTGTTCGGGGGCGAGAAAGCGGTCGGGGTCGGAGGCGAACCAAGCGTCGGCGCCCTCGGTCTCGACGGCGCGAACGATGCGGTCGAACAACCGTTCGTCACGCAGCGGTTCGCCGCTTCGCCGGTCGACGAAGACGGTGATCGGCACGCCCCACGCCCGTTGCCGAGAGACGCACCAGTCGGGGCGGGTCTCGATCATGCCGCGCAGGCGGTTCTGTCCGGACACCGGGACGAACCGGGTCTCGTCGACGGCGGCGAGCGCCACGCGCCGGAGACCGGTGGTCTCCATGCTGATGAACCACTGCGGCGTGTTGCGGAAGATCAAGGGCGCCTTCGAGCGCCAGGAATGGGGATAGCTGTGGACCAGTCTTCCCGACGCCAGGAGCGCGCCGACGGCCTTCAACGCGTCGGCCACGGCGGTGTTGGCGTCGCCTTCGCGGCCATCGGGGTGCAGGATGACGCGGCCCGCGAACAGCGGCACGTGTTCGAGGAAGCGACCGTCGGCTCCGACCGTGTCGGGAACGGGGATGCCGTGACGCATGCCGAGGTCCCAGTCGTCGGTGCCGTGTCCAGGCGCGATGTGCACGAAGCCGGAGCCCGTCTCGACGTCGACGAAGTCGGCCGCCAGCAGCGGGACCGGGAAGTCGTAGCCCCGCCCGGCGAACGGATGCCGACAGACGGTGCCGGCGAGCTCCCGCCCCTTGAGGTGGGCGACGATCGCGACGTCGGCGAGACCGGCGGCGGCGACCAGGCCCGGCAGCAAGGTCTCGGCGACGACGAGCCGCCGTCCGCGGCCGGTCCGGGACGGATCCGAGGGAGCGCCGCCCTCGCCGCCGATGCGCGCGTCGACGACGACGTAGTCGATGTCGTCGCCGTAGGCGATCGCCCGGTTGCCGGGGATGGTCCACGGCGTCGTCGTCCAGATCACCACCGCGGCGCCGGCGAGCGCCGGCCCGGCGGCGCGCTCGACGTCGAAGGCGACGAAGATGGTGGTCGAGGTATGGTCGTGGTATTCCAGTTCCGCTTCCGCCAGCGCCGTCTTCTCGACCACCGACCACAACACCGGCTTGGCCCCCCTGTAGAGGGCGCCGTTCCTCAGGAACTTCCCGAGCTCGCGGACGATCTGCGCCTCGGCGTCGAAGCTCATGGTCGAGTATGGCCGCTCCCAGTCGCCGATCACGCCCAGTCGCTTGAATTCCTGCCGCTGGACGTCGATCCAGCGCGCCGCGAACTCCCGGCACTCGCGCCGAAACGCGACGATCGGCACCTGGTCCTTGTCCTTGCCCGCGGCGCGGTATTTCTCCTCGATCTTCCATTCGATCGGCAGCCCGTGGCAGTCCCACCCGGGCACGTAGTTGGCGTCCTTGCCGAGCATCTGGTGGCAGCGGTTGATGACGTCCTTGAGGATCTTGTTGAGCGCATGGCCGATGTGCAGGTGCCCGTTCGCGTACGGCGGGCCGTCGTGGAGCACGAAGCGCGGTCGCCCGGCGGCGGCCTCGCGCTGCCGACGGTAGAGATCGATGGCGGCCCAGCGGGAGAGGATCTCCGGCTCGCGCCTGGGCAGCCCGGCCTTCATCGGAAAGTCGGTCCGCGGCAGGAAGATGGTCGACTTGTAGTCTCGGCTCATCGCAGGAATACCGCCTGATGATCGGGCTGACGATCGGGCTGACTACCGGGCGCGCGCGGAACTCGATCCGGCCGTCGCAGTCAGGATGTCGCGGGCGCGGGCGCTGTCGACGGCGATTTGTGCCCTCAAATCGTCGAGGCCGTCAAATTTCTTTTCCGGGCGCAGATAGTCGATGAACGCGACGCGCAGCGCTTTGCCGTAGAGGTCGCCGTCGAACGCGAACAGGTGGACTTCGAGCAGGGTCCGGGTGCCGTCGAAGGTGGGACGCCGGCCAAGGTTGGCGACGCCGTCGTACCAGAGGGTGCGGTCGCCGTCGACGATCCCCGCCTTCACCGCGTAGACGCCGCGGGCCGGGTGGATGTACTCGCGCAGCTCCAGGTTGGCGGTCGGGAAGCCGATCGTTCGGCCGCGGCGGTCGCCGCCGACGACCTCTCCCTCGACCTCGAACGGGCGGCCGAGGACGTGTGCCGCCGCCGCCGCGTCGCCGCTCGCCAGGTGATGTCTGACCCGGGTCGACGAATAGGGGTGGCCGTCGGCGTCGCGCACCTCGCGCACACAGGTGAAGCCGAAGCCGAACTCGCCGCCGAGTTGCAGAAGCAGTTCGCTGTTGCCCTCGCGATCGTGCCCGAAGGCGAAATCGTGACCGCAGACGACATGCTGCGCGGCGGCCCCCTCGACCAGCACCCGGCGCACGAACTCGCGCGCCGGGATGCGCGAGAACGTCTCGTCGAAGTGGATCACGATCAGCACCTCCGGTCCCGCCTCCTCGATCAGCCGGGCCTTGACGCGAAACGGTGTCAGCCGGAACGGCGGCCGGTCGGGGTGGAAGACGGAGCGGGGATGGGGCTCGAACGTCAGCACGGCCCAGGGAATGCCGTCGGCGTGGGCGATCCGGCCGGCCTCGCCGATCACCGCGCGATGGCCGAGATGGACGCCGTCGAAGTTGCCGACGGCGATGGCGGCGCCGCGAAACCGGTCGGGCAGACGCTCGTAGTGGCGAAAGATGCGCATGCTGGATACGTGTCCGCGTCCCGGGCCGCGGTCAAGCCGAAAACGCGGTGCCGGCATGCGTCCGACGACCCCGGACGCGGACGGGTCCCGCGGGGCTGCGGCCCCCGCCGCTCAACCCCGCGACGGCACCATCAGCATCGCTTCGCCCTCGATCACCGTCTTGTCGCCGACGGTGCAGACGGTGGTGAATTCGACGAACTTCTTTTCCGCCAGGATCTTCTTCACCGTGACCCGAGCGGTCAGGGTATCGCCGATCCGCACCGGGGCCTTGAACTTCAACGTCTGGTTGACGTAGATGCAGCCCGGACCGGGCATCTTGGTGCCGAAAACAGCCGAGATCAGCCCCGCCCCGAACATGCCGTGGGCGATGCGCGACTTGAACATCGTGTTCTTCGCGAAATCGTCGTTGAGGTGCACCGGATTGGTGTCGCCCGAGACGCCGGCGAATATGCAGATGTCGGCATCGGTCACGGTCTTGCCGAAGGCGGCGGTCATGCCCTCCCGCAGATCCTCGATGTAGTAGCCGTGCAGCTCTTCCATGATGGTCCCCTTTCCTGGCGGCGGCGCCCGATGGTGCGGCGCACCATTCCTTCCGCACTGCGATCCTAGCCCCCTGCCGCGTTGGGGACAAGCATCGGTCCCGCTCACGCGTCGGCGGGACGCCGTGCCACCAGGCGGGGCGTCGTTCGCATCACCCGACGGCGCCGCTCGACGCTCCCGTCCTTCGCCGCGGACGGCGCCGCGGAGGGCGCCGCGGACGGTGCGGCCGTCGCGCCGCCGGGCAGCTCTTCGGCCGGGAACAGGGCGGCGCGGGCGCTGCGCGTCAGCGCGCGGATCTCGATCATGCGCAGCGTCCGGGTCACCGTCGGATGGCGATCGGGAGCGCCCGCACCGTGCAACACGTGGGCGCGGGCGATGGCGCCGATGCGCGCGGCGATGTCCCGCGGCCGATGGCGGCTCTCGCACCAGCGGGCATACGCGGCGATGGTCCACGGATGGGCCGGCAGCGGCCGGAGGCGCCGGGTCGTGCACCAGGCGACGAAATCCGACCACGCCTTGTCCCGCGATCGGGAGGTCATCGTCGGGCGACCCG
>JBHJOP010000134.1:0-13234 GCA_050329575.1 Rhodospirillales bacterium
CCGCGGCGAGCGCCCGCCATGCGTCGCCGCGGTCCCTGCCATGCGCGCTTCGCGTTTGCCGCCGCCGGTTGCACGCGATAGGTTGTGAGGATACACCTCGTGGATGAAGGGAGGTGAGCAACGATGTTGGATCCGCTGACCTTCACGCTGAAGATGCAACAGGCCGCGGCGAGCGCCGCCTGCTGCGCGACCGGCCTCATGGCCGCGAACTGGGTGCACCTGTTCGGCAGCGGACAGGACGCCATCGCGATGCCCGGCCATCGCCGCTCCGAGGAGTTGCACGCCCACCAGGACTGCATCGCCACCGGCGCCACATGGTCGGACCACTACGGCAAGCGCAGTCACGACGTCGACGTCGAGCACATGCGCTAGCGCATCGATCGCGTCCGGCGTGAAACGGGAGGGCCGGCCGTGACGCCGGCCCTTCGCCGTCGGGCGGGGGGCGTCGCCGTCGGCGCGCGCGGCCTCAGCCGGCGGGGGGGTCGGCCGCGTCGGCGCCGTCGAAATCGCTGAGAACACCGTCGTCGTCGACCGCCACCTCGACCAGGTGGCGGGCATGGGCGTCCAGCACCGCGCGGCCGCCGACGTCCCCCGCGAGGCCCCGGAGGTCCGGAAACAGCCGGCGCGCGAACAGCACCGGATGGCCGCGGCGGCCGCCCCGCACCGGCACGCAGACGTCGCGCCCGGCCGCCGGGTCGAAGGCGGCGACCAGGCGGCGGATGGTGTCGGCGGTGACCAGCGGCATGTCGCCGAGACAGACCAGCGCGCCGGCGGCGCACGCCGGCACCGCCGCCACCCCGGTCGCCAGCGAGCCGCCGATCCCGGACCGGTATCCGGGGTTGTGGGCGAGGCGCAGATCGAGCCCGGCGAGCGCGGCGGCGACCGCCGCCGGCTGGTGGCCGGTGACGACGATGACCTCGCCGACGCCGGCCGCGATCACCGTTTCCACCACCCGGCGCACCATCGGCCGGCCGTCGATCTCGCGCACCAGCTTGTTGCGGCCGCCGGCCCGGCTGGAGAGGCCGGCGGCGAGCACCACCGCGGCGAGCCGATCGGGATGACCCGCCGGGGCGTCTGGATCCGCGGGGCGCACCGTCCGTCTCCTCGACCGTCCGTCCCGCAGAGGTAGGGAGGCCGGCGGCGATTTGCGACCCCGGACCGCCCGCCGCGGCGCGGTTGCGGCCCGAGGGATCACCGGCCGAGAAGGGTGATCAGCGCCAGGGTGGCGACGATGGCGACGATCAGCAGCAGGTCCCGCCAGTTGTTCCGGAAGAAATCGCGCATGGTCGCCCGTTCGGTGATGACCGGTCTCGTCGTCGCCGCGAACACCGGGACGGCCGCGCCACCGCGGTCCGTCGTCGCCTCCCGTCGCAACCCGCACGTTCTTTGCTAGACCGCGAATGTGGCCGCGGTTTGACAGCGGCGGGCGGCGGCGCGATGATGAGCGGCCGAGGCGGACGAGGGAGCGGGCGATGCCGAAGCTTCCCGGATGGCTGATGTTTCTGATCCTGGCCGTCCTCGTGATCCTGGCGGTCAACGGCGGGCGGGTCGGCGACCAGGCGGCGCGCTCCTCGGAGATCCCCTATTCCCTGTTCCGCACCCTCGTCGCCGAGGGCGCGGTCGACCGGGTGGTGCTGGAGGGCGACGTCGTCGACGGCCGGCTGCGCGAGGCGCGCCCGCTGGACCCCGGCGGCCGGCCGGTCGGCGGCTTCCACACCCGCATTCCGGCGATCGGCGATGCGGAGCTGCTGGCGGCGCTGACCGCCGCCGGGGTCGAGATCCGGGTGCGCGAGAAGGACGCCGGTCCCTGGGGCGGGCTGCTGTTGCTTCTGCCGTGGCTGCTGCTGTTCGGCTTCTACGTCTGGATCCTGAGGCGGTCGGTCGGCAACCTGCCGGGCGGCCTCGGTGCGGGCGGCCTCGGCGGCTTCCTGCAGCGGGGCGCGGCGCGAAAGATCGCCAGGATCCCCGACGTCCGCTTCGACGACGTCGCCGGCCAGGATGCCGCCAAGCGCGAGGTGGCGGAGCTGATCGACTTCCTGCGCACGCCGGAGAAGTACCGGCGGATGGGCGCCGAGGTGCCGCACGGCATCCTGCTGATGGGTCCGCCGGGGACCGGCAAGACGCTGCTGGCGCGCGCCCTGGCCGGCGAGGCGGGGGTGCCGTTCTTCTCGATCTCGGCCTCCGAGTTCATCGAGCTGTTCGTCGGCGTCGGCGCCGCCCGGGTGCGCAGCCTGTTCGAGGAGGCGAAGAAGAGCGCCCCCAGCATCGTCTTCGTCGACGAGCTCGACAGCATCGGCCGGGTGCGCGGCACCGGCCTCGGCGGCGGCCACGACGAGCGCGAGCAGACGCTCAACCAGATCCTGGCCGAGATGGACGGCTTCGCCGGCCACGAGGCGGTGGTGGTGCTGGCCGCCACCAACCGCCCCGACGTGCTCGACCCGGCGCTGATCCGCCCCGGCCGCTTCGATCGCCACGTCACCCTGGAGCTGCCCGACCGTGCCGCCCGGCGCGCCATCCTCGGCGTCCACACCCGCCGGGTGCCGCTCGCCGACGACGTCGATCTCGACGCGGTCGCCGGCGCCACCCCCGGCTTCTCCGGCGCCGAGCTCAGGAACCTGGTCAACGAGGCGGCGATGGCGGCGGCGCGCGAGGGCGCCGACCGGGTGAGCCCCGCCCATTTCGAGGCGGTGCGCGACCGGGTGATCGTCGGGCCCGAGCGGTCGCTGGCGATGACGCCGGCCGAGCGCCACCGGCTCGCCGTCCACGAGGCCGGCCACACCGCGGTCGCCCACCACCTGCCGGCCGCCGATCCGCTGCTCAAGGTCTCGATCGTGCCGCGCGGCCGGGCGCTCGGCGTCACCCAGCAGCTCCCCGAGGCCGAGCGCTACACCCTCGACGAGGGCTATCTCCGCGACCGGCTGGCGGTGATCCTCGGCGGCCGGGCGGCGGAGAGGGTGGTGCTGGGCAGCGTCAGCTCCGGCGCCGACGACGACATCCGCCAGGCGACGCGGCTGGCGCGCGCGATGGTGACGCGCTGGGGGATGGCCGACGAGGTGGGACCGATGGACGTCCGCGACAGCGACGAACACCCGTTCCTGGGGCGCGAGATCGCCCAGCCGCGGACGATCAGCGAGGCGACCGCGCGCGCCGTCGACCGGGCCGTCCGCCGGCTGCTGGGCGAGGCCGCCGAGCGGGCGGAGGCGGTGATCGGCGGCCACCGCGCCGCCTTCGACCGGCTGGCGGCGGCGCTGGAGGCGCGCGAAACCCTCGACCGCGCCGCGATCGAGGCCTGCCTCGGCCCGGCGGCCGGCCGCAGCGGCCGGCGGGCGGCGCGGTGAGCCCGCGGCGGTCGGGCGAGAATGGCATCTTGCCAAATTTTGCCAAAGCGGCTATCGATGGACGATCATGGGGACGATGAACATCTCGCTGCCGGACTCGCTGAAGGCGTTCGTCGATGAACAGGTCGCCGCGCGCGGCTACGGCACGTCGAGCGAATATGTCCGCGCGCTGATCCGCAGGGAGCGGGAGCGGCTGCGACTGCGAGCGCTTCTGCTCGACGGTGCGGCGTCCGAGCCGATGCCGCCTGCGGACGGGGCCTATTTCGACGGCCTTCGCGACCGCGCCCGCCGGCGCGGCGCCGGGTGACGCCGAAGCCGATCATCCCGCGGCGACAGGCCGATCGCGATATCGAAGAGGCCATCGATCACTATCGGGATCATGCCGGCGGGAGGACCGCGCGCGGCTTCGTCGATGCCTTGCAGCGGGCGTTCCGGCACATCGCCCGCAATCCGGCGAGCGGGTCCATGCGTTACGCCCATCCGTTGGAGCTGCCGGGCCTGAGATGCTGGCCGCTGCGGCGCTATCCGTACCTGGTGTTCTACGTCGACCGCGAGTCCCACGTCGATGTCTGGCGGGTCCTGCACGGCACCCGCGACATCCCGGCGTGGCTGCAGGAGCCGGACAGCCGTTGACACCGGCGGTCGGGGGGGGGGCGCAAACGAAGGGCGGCCCCGCAGGGCCGCCCCGAAGTCGACGAATGAAGGGGACGCCGGTGATCGGCGATCAGGCGGCCGCCCGGCGGCGCCGGGTGTAGCCGATCCCGAGCATGGCGAGCAGGCCGGAGCCGAACAGCCACACCGCGCCCGGCAGCGGTACCGCCGCGATGCCGGCGACCGCGTAGTCGTTGCAGCCCTTGCCGTCGGTGAGGGTGCAGCCGGTGACCGAAGGGGCCTCGAACAGGATCGAGCTGACGCCGTTGACGTTGATCCCCTGCAGGATCAGATCGGCGGCGGTGATCGTGAAGTCGCCAGTCTTATTGACGTTCTCGACGGCGTCGAACGTCGCCGTGACACCGCCGATGGTGATCGTCGCCTCCTCGGTCCAGGATGGGTCACCGCTGTTCGAGTTGTTGCTGAAGAAGTCGAGCAGGTAGATGGCGACGATGTTGACCGGGTTGGCCCAGGACACGGTGATGCTCTGGCCGGGATCGGTGATCTCGTCGTCCTTGACGCCGAAGCCGTCGAAAAGGCCCGCGAGCGGCGGAACGAAGGCCGGAACGGTGTTGCCGTCGAAGATGGTCTGAGTGATCGGGCTGGCGCTCGCCGTGGCGGTCACCGTCCCGAACCCGGGCAACGGCGCGTTCGTCGTCGCCCCCGCTCCGGCGAGCGTCCACACCGCCCCGTTGTCGGTCATGTCGGCATAGAACACCGCCGACGCGTTGCCGGCGGAGAGAGTGACGGCGGCGATCGCCGCCGCGCCGATCAGCGATTTCGTGAATGTCATGGTCAACCTCCTCGTGATTTCGTTACGAATGCCGCTGCGCGATCCGTTTGCACCCCACCGGCCCCGCGACTCCGGTCGCTGCCGAACCCGGCCCGGCCCCGGATCGTTCCGTGAGCGAGCAGAACTATACCCGCGTTTTCAACCGCGCGCAGCAAAAAAGTTAACGTTCGTTCATCAATGGCGAAAAACGGGCAAAAAAAGGTTCTACGCCGGGAAGCGGGGTGGGCTGAGCGGACAACGGCGCTCTGCCCTTCCGGGGGTCGCCAGAAACGTCCAGGGGGAGCGGAGGGATGCCGTTGTCCGGATGCGAGGATGGGACGTGGCTGGGCGGCTGGGAAGGCTACACGGTTGCCGGGATCGAGCGGATCGATGGCGCGGTTGCGGAGGTCTGGATCGACCTGTCGCCGGCGCCGTTGCGGTGCTTCGGCTGTGACGGCTGCGGCGAAGCGGTCGACCGGCTGCACGAGATCGAGGATCGACGGGTGCGCGATCCGCCGATCCTGGACGCTTCCACCCGGTTGCACGTGCCCCGCCGACGTGTCGCGTGTCCGCGCTGCGGGCCGAAGCTGGCGCGGCCGTCCTGGCTCGGCCGGTATGCCCGCGTGACGACACGCTTCGCCGAAAGCGTCGCCCGCCTCTGTCGGGGGCTGCCGGTCCAGCATGTCGCCGCGTTCTTTCGCCTGTCCTGGACGACGTTGAAGCGAATCGACAACCGTCATCTCGCCGAGACCCTCGGTCCGGTCGCAGGCGGCCATCGTCTCTGATCTGTTCCACGTCGTCGCCAGGTGCGGCCGCGAGGTCATCGACCGGGTGCGTGTCGACGAAGCCGATCGCCTGCGCGCCGACAAGCAGGCCCGGAAGGTCGTCAAGACCGCGCGTCGGCTGCTGGTCCGCAACCGCGAGAGCATCCGCCGCGACGCGGACCGGGTGAAGCCGGACGATCTGCTGCACGCCAATCGGACGCTGATGTGCGCCTCTGTCCTGAAGGACGACCTCAAGCAGCTCCGGCGATACACCGACGGGGCCGCCGCCCGGGCCGCTCGGGAGGACGGGCTCGCACGCGCCGTGGACAGCGGCATCAAACCGCTCATCGCCTTCGCCAGAAAGCTCACGCCCTCCCTCGACGGCATCCTCGCCCACTGCCGCCGGCCGCCGCACACCAGCCTGCTCGAAAGCATCAACAACAAGATCAAGGTGATCAAGCGCGTGGCCTGCGGCTTCCGCGACGACACCTGCTTCTTCCTCGAAAAGCGAGCCGCCTTCCCCGGAATCCCGCGATGAACCAAAAAAAAAGGCCACTCGGAGGGAGTGGCCGGGGAATCAAGGGGACGATTGTGTGTCAGTCGCGGAGGCTAAATGTCCAGGATGTCGAAATTATGCCGGCGTCGTGGCAAATTGTGGTTTTTCGTAAAAAAAGTTGAAAGAGGGTTCTGCACCGGTCGCGATGCGGGCGGCAGCGCCGTCTACAGGACGAGGAACACCGCGAACACGAAGATCGCGAACATGACGACGGCGAAAGCCGATCGGGCCGGTCCCTTTTCCTGAGTCAGAACATAGATCTGATAAAGGCCCGCGAAGAACAGCGCGAGGCCGATCCCGGCCAGCGGCAGGTAGGCCCAGTCGGCCGGCAGCGGCGGCACGGCGCGGCCGGCGGCGGCGACGGTGAGGGCGATCTGCGGAACCGCCGGCCAGCCGAGCGCCAACAGGTAGGCGGTCGTGCGGTAGAGGCCGACCAGCAGGCCGGGACCGCCGATCGCGCGCGCCATCAACCAGGCGACCAGCGTGATGCCGACGTGGACGGCGACGGTGACGATCAGGCCGGCGACGATGTTGCCGCCGTAGAGGATCGACGAGGGGATCTCGGCGACCGGATGACCGCCGACATCGGCGCCGATCGCCCGTTGGAACAGCGCGACCAGGGTTCCATAAAGGACACCGGTGGCGGCGATGAAGGCGGTCACCCACAGGCTCGCCCGCGGGTGCTCGCAGGCATGACGGAACGGCCAGACGCGAAGCAGGAACAGATCGGGGATCAGCATCATGGCGGGACCACGGGATCGACGTGACGTGGGGGGCCGAACGGCCCCCCACATTCTGCCCTACTTCTGGGCGACGGTCACGGGCGTCGCCGGTGGCGCCAGTTGCGCCTGCTTCTGGAAGGCCGGATCGGGCATCGCCGACCACACCATCATCGCAAGGGCGATCGCCGCGACGGCCACCGGGAAGGCCTTGCCGTTGTAGCGGCGCGGATCGTAGTCCCGCCAGCCATGGATGCGGTCGACCTCGCGCAGGATCTTCTCGTCCTTCTCGCCGCCGGTCACCATGCTGACGACGACCGTGGCGAACCAGGCCGCCGACGCGCTGAAGATGGCGGTGACCATGTAGCCGAGCGGACCGAGGTTGATCAGCTGCAGGCCGAACAGATCGCCCTTCGTCCACCACAGAACGATCGACAGCACGCCGCCGACGACCATTCCGGCGATGGCGCCGGCCTTGTTGGCGCCCTTCCACCAGATGCCGAGGATCAGCACCGGGGTGAAGGTCGACGACGCCACCACGAACGCCCAGATGACGCTGGTGAGCAGGAAGTCGGGCGGATTGAGGGCGAGCACGATCGTCACCAGCCCACCGAACGCGGTGAAGAAGAAGCCGGCCTTGACCCTCTTGCGGTCGGAGGCGTTGGGAACGACGGTCGAGTAGATGTCGTTGCCGAGGCCGGTGCCGATCACCATCAACAGCCCGGCGATCGTCGACATGCCCGCGGCGAGGGCGCCGGCGACCGGCAACGCCGCGATCCACGAGGGCGTGAACGCCTGGCTCATCACCACCACCAGCAGGTCCGCCTCCTTCGGCTCGATGGCGAGGCCGTTGGCGGCGAGTTCGTTGATGGAGTAGAGCTTGGCGGCGAACCCGATCGCGAAGGTGGTGAAGAACACCAGGCCGATGAACAGGATGCCCCACAGCGTCGACATCTTGGCATCGCGCACCGAAGGCGCCGTGAAGTAGCGCATCGCGATGTGCGGCAGGCCGATCGTACCGAAGGCGATGCTCAGCATGATCGCGGTGTAGAACTTGGGCGACAACGGGATCGTGCCGTTCACGGTACTGAACGGATCGAAATACGATGGCAGCGCCTGGACCATGTCGGGCACCAGGGCGGCATAGCCGAACGGCGGGAACAGGCTCGCCCAGCCGGCGCCCAGCTTCCACAGGATGATCGCCGCCGGCACGAACAGGGCGATGAACATGATCACCGCCTGCAGGCTCTGATTGTAGGACAGGCCGTACATGCCGCCGATCGTGACATAGGTGGTGACCACCAGACCGCCGACGATCAGGCCGGTCGTGTAGTCCCAGTGGAACATCACCTGGAAGACGTTGCCGATGCCCTTCATCTGCCCGATCAGGTAGAGCTGGGCGAGCAGGATCATGCACATGACGGCGATGATCTTGGCCGCCGGACCGAACCGTTCGCCGATGAACTGCATGCTGGTGTACTTGCCCCAGCGCCTCAGCGACGGCGCGATCGCGATCGAGATCATCACGAATCCGCCGAGGAAGCTCAGCACGATCGCGACCAGGAAGTACTGCAGCTTCCACAGCAGCGCGGTGAACCCGAGGAAGGTGGCGAGACTCATGTAGTTGGAGGTCATCGCCAGGCCGTTGGAGACACCGCCGACCTTGCGACCGGCCGCGAAGTAGTCCTCGCTCGATGCGGTGCGCCGTTTCGACAGCCAGCCGACGTAGAGGAACAGGAACACCATCGCGAACGTGTAGATGATGCCGAGCGTCGACAGCGACGACGTCGGCTCGAAGACGAACTTCTGCATGTCCGCGGCCTCGGCAGCGAACGGCGCGACCGCCAGCCCGAGCGCGAGAATCAGCTTCTTCATTCGGCACCTCCCACCGCCGGCCGCGCGGTCGTCTCGGCGTAAGCCTTCATCTCCTCCAGCTCGGCCGCCCTGGCGGATGTCTCGCGGATCTCCTGGTCGATCCTTTCGCTGAGATGAATGTAGAGCCAATAGAGCGGCATCAACACCAGCCAACCGAGGACCAGGGTCAGGAAGTAGTGTGCGGGAAAGCCGAACAGAGTGATTTCCGTCAGTCCCGGCAACAGAAAGTACATTGGATAGACGTGCGTCAGCAGCGTCACGATTCCGAACGCAACGAGTGCGAGCCAGCACTCCTTCTTGTAGGCTTTCAGCATCCAAGCCCTCCCTTGTTTGTCGATGTGGGGGCGCCCTTGCGCCCACCCGCGAAAGCACCCTCAGTTGGGGCACCACTGTCCACGAGCGTTTTTGTCGGCGCGGGCCGTTTCAGGAATGTGTTGAGAATGTATCGAATTGTAATAGTCCGGCGGACGCCGCGGCGTTACTGTGAACGGTCGTCCTTCCAGGCCGGCCTGAAGAAAAGCAGCCACTCCGGGTGGAGTGGCTGCCCAGGTTCGGGAAGTGCTAACGTCTCTTGGGGAGAGCCATCTAGCAGTAAAAAACTAGCCGCGGCGTGTTGCTGGAATATGCTGGAAATGTATCCGATTGTAACGGTGGGCGGCTTCGCATCACGCCAGGGCGACCCCGCGGAGGACGGCCATCGGCCCGACGTCTTCGATGATCCGAAGCTGGCGGCGATCGGCGACGAAGAGCGAGCCGGCGAAGCCGAGCGCGTTGACCGAGATTCCCCGGAACCTCTCGCATCGCCGCGGCACCACCAGCATCCACGCACGCGTGAGCAGCAGGTTGTAGGGGCGTGACGGCCGCATCCCCTCGGCGGCGGCGACGGCTTCGATTCCGGTCGCCGCGAGCAGCGCGCGATAGGCTCGAGCGATCGCCGCGGGCCGATCGAACGGCGATTCGTCCAGGCGGACGAAGGCATGGCGAAACGGCAGGCCGGGGACCGTGGTCACCGACCGCAGACGCCCCGCCGCCGTCAGCAGCGGCTCGATCGGCGCCCCCGCCTCGTCGTCGGCGAGCGGCAGCGGTACCAGTTGCAGATGCTTGTGGGGCTGGCTGGCGCCGGCGGCGGTCCCGCCGTTGTAGAACCCGAGGCCGTCGATCTCCGCCATACACGTCGACAGCGCCTCGAAGTCGGCCGCGGTGAGCAGCGTCTCCTGGTCCTCGAAACGCCGGGTGACGATCAGCAAGTGGCGACCGATGACGTTGAACTTGTTCAGAACGCAGAGATGGGTGGGCGAGAGCGCCGCGACCAGCAGCGCCGGATCGGGGGGAAGAAACGGGTTGACCGGCCGTGCCGGCGCGGCCGTCGCGCGGGCCGGTTCCGCCTGCTCGCGCCCCTTCCGCGCGAGGCTCGACACCATCCGCACGAGAAAGCGGACACCCCCCTCGTCGATCCGCCGCTGCTCGGTGGCGATCGGCTGCAGCGCCCCGGTGCGCAGCGCCGCCGATGCCACCCGATCCACCGTGGCGGCGAGGGCGCCGGGCCGGAACCGCCGCTCGCCGGCGTCGAGATCGTTCATGACAACCGTCCTCGGCTTCGGTCGAGTTGCGGTCGGACGCGGCCGCCCGCCCGCCATCACAGCGCCATCACAGGGAGTGCAATCCGTCGATCAGGTCGAGATACTCCCGATGATCGGGCGCGATCAGGCCATGGCGGATCAGGAAATCGATGACCACCAGGGCGCAGTTGTACTTGAAATCGTCGGTATCGCGGACGATGTCGGCGACCCGCCCGATCGGCCACAGATAGAACTCGGTGATCTCGCCGTCGGTGTTGCGCGGTTGGAAGGAGGCCGGCAGTTCGAGATCGTAGACGAACAACACGTCGCAGCGCAGCCCGTCCGGACGCTCGGTGCGATAGCTGACGGCGCCGACGGGGACGGCGAGATCGGCGATCGCCGCCGGGATGTCCGCTTCCTCGGCGCATTCCTTGCGCAGGTTGGCGCGCAGCGACAGGCCGGCCGGCTGACCGCCGGCGACGAGCTGGTCGAGCTTGCCGGGGGCGGTCGGCTTGTCGAGGCTGCGCCGGCCGATCCACATCGCCAGTCCGGCGTCGCCGCGCACGAAGCCGTTGACGTGGACGCCATAGGCGCGCACCCCGAACAGCGGCACCGCCGCGCGCTCCAGGTTGAACAGCGGCGGTGCCGCGAAGGAAACGCCGACCGGGTAAGGCTCGTCGCGCCAGCCGACGATGTCGCCGCGATCGCGGAGGCGGACCAGCGCCGCTTCGACCGCAGCGGTTCGTTGCGCGAATCCGACCAGGCCGGCCCGCAGCCGCACGGCGTCGCCGGCAACCGCGAACACGTCCGGGAAGTCCGCGAGCTTGCGGGCGAAATCGCGCGCGACCAGCCCCACCCCCCTGCCGTCGACGCGGAACGGCAGATAGCGGCCGGGCGTGAACACCGAACAGGCGGCAATCCGATCGGCGAAGCTCACGCGCGTCTCCCGTCCGTCGCGGATCGGCCCTCGCGATCCGCGCTTCGCCCTGGCTAGCACAGCTCGCCCGTCGACTCCACACCGCCCGCGCCGAGGCGTGCTCGGGTGCCCATCCATCGGCCGGCCGCAACGACTGCTGCAATCTTGACGTGTGAGCGGACGGTGCTAGAATGCGGGCATGTCTGGAAGGCACCCTCGTCGGTCGTTTCGGGACCGGCTGATTACCGGCCCGGTCCTCTTCTGAGGGCCGGGGTCCCCGTCGCTTCCCGAAACCGTCCTGCAAGGAGTTGCCGTCATGTCCGTCCGATCGGACCTCGATCCGAACCAAACCGATTCCGTCGCCTGTTTCTCGGTCGTTGCCGCCGCCGCACCGGGGGTGATGCCGCGTGTCCTCGGGATCTTCGCCAAACGCGGCCTCGTGCCCTGCCAGTGGTACAGCACCCGCCACGGCCGCCTCGGCGAGGACCTGCACATCGACGTCCAGGTCGCCGGCATGGAGGTGCGGCTGCGCGAGCAGATCGCCGAGGCGCTGCGCCAAGTGGTCGAGGTCGACGTGGTGCTGACCTCCGAAAAGCGTCGCGCCCTCTCCGCCTGATCCGGCTGATCCGGCTGATCCGGCGGCGCCACGGCATCCATCGCTCAGGCGAGAAAGCCCCGCAGGTCCGGGGCCGGCGGCGGGCCGATCAGCTCCTCGATCGCGCGGGCGATGGCGAGCGCCCCGGCCTCGCCGCCGGCCGGGCCGAGCACCTGCAGGCCGGCCGGCAAGGCCGGCCCCGCCAGCGGCAGGGGCGTCGACGTCGCACAGAGATCGAGCAGATTGGCGGGCTGGGTCGCGCGAGTGATCGCCAGGGTCAGGCGCAGCCCCTCGTCGGGATCGGTGAAATCGGCGACCGGCGGTGCGGTGCGCGCCGCCGTCGGCGTGATCCAGCCGTCCAGCCCCTCGAAGCGCGCCGCGGCGGCGGTGGCGAGTTCGCGCCGCCGCCAGACGCAGCGCAGGTACTCGGCCGCCGCGACGTCGAGGCCGCGGGCGGCGCGGGCGGCGACCACCGGATCCAGGCGATCGCGCTCGGCGAGGAAGCGGTCACGGCCGAGCACCGCGATCAGCTCGGTCGGCAGCGCCAGCGGGAAGTAGGCTTCGCGTTCGCGCGCTTCCGGCACCTCGATGCCGACGATCTCGGTCCCCGCCGCCGCCAACCGGGCCAGGGTCGCCTCGACGGCGACGCGGACGGCGTCCTCGAGGCCGTCGTAGAAATAGTCCGTCGGCTTGCCGAGCCGCAGCCCGCGCGGCGATCGCGCGACCGCCGGTGCCCCCCCGCTCAGGGCCGAGAACACGACCGCCGCGTCGGCGGCCGATCGGGTCAACAGGCCGATGCTGTCGAGCTCGTGCGACAGCGGAAAGACACCGTCGGTCGGCCACCGCCCGGCGGTGGTCTTGAGGCCGAAGACGCCGCAGAAATGGGCCGGCAGGCGGACCGAGCCGCCGGTATCGGTGCCGACCGCGAAGCCGCACAGGCCGGCGGCGACGGCCACCGCGGAGCCGCTGCTGGAGCCCCCGGGAATGCGATGGACGGCGGCGTCCCACGGGTTCCAGGGGGTGCCGCGCGGCCGGCTGATGCCGGTGGTGCCGAGCGCGAACTCGACTGTCCGGGTCTTGCCGAGGATCACGCACCCGGCCCGCTTCAACGTCGCGACGAACGATCCTTGCGTCCCGACCACGTCGCCGACGTCGATCAGCGACCCGGCGGTGGTCGGCATGCCGTCGACGGCGAACAGGTCCTTGATCGCCACCGGCACGCCCATCAGCGGCCCGAGGTCGGTGCCGGCGGCGAGCAACGCATCGAGGGCCTGCGCGGCGGCCGTCGCGCGGCCGTCATCGACGTGCTGGAAGGCGCCGAGCCGGCCGTCGACGGCGGCGATCCGGTCGAGGCAGGCACGCGTCGCCGCCGCCGCGGTGATCTCGCCCCCGCGCAGCCGCTCGCCGAAGCCGGCGACACCGCCGGTCGCGAACGGGTCGGCCGGCAGCGCGGTCATCGCGCCGGCCCGCCTCCGGCCGCGACCGGCGG